>JBMFHN010000093.1:0-10342 GCA_049976805.1 Occallatibacter sp.
GAGTGCCTGTGCGGCAAATACAAGCGCATGAAGCACCGCGGCGTGATCTGCGACAAGTGCGGCGTGGAGGTGACGGTGTCGAAGGTGCGCCGCGAGCGGATGGGGCACATCGAGCTGGCGTCGCCGTGTTCGCATGTGTGGTTCTTCAAGGGATTGCCCTCGCGGATCGGGCATCTTCTGGATATTTCTCTGCGCGATCTGGAAGGCATTCTCTACTTCGAGTCCTACGTGGTGATCGATGCCGGCGATGCGCCGGTGAAGGAGCGGGAGATCATCAAGGACGAGGGCAAGTACCGCGAACTGGATCAGCAGTTCCGTCCCTCGGGATTCAAGGCGATGATGGGCGCCGAGGCGATCAAGGAACTGCTCAAGCGGGTCAATGTGGACGAGTTGGCGGTCGAGCTGCGCGAGCGGATGAAGACCGAGACCTCGGCGCAGAAGAAGCTGAAGTACTCCAAGCGGCTGAAGGTGGTCGAGGCCTTCCGCAAGAGCGAGAACAAGCCGCAGTGGATGATCCTGGACGTGCTGCCGGTGATTCCTCCGGAGCTCAGGCCGCTGGTGCCGCTCGACGGTGGCCGTTTCGCAACCTCGGACCTGAACGATCTTTACCGCCGCGTGATCAACCGCAACAACCGGCTGAAGAAGCTGATGGACCTGCACGCGCCGGAAGTGATCGTGCGCAACGAGAAGCGCATGCTGCAGGAGGCGGTGGACGCGCTGTTTGACAACGGCCGCCGCGGCCGCGTGCTGCGCGGGGCCAACAACCGGCCGCTGAAGTCGCTTTCGGATACGCTCAAGGGCAAGCAGGGCCGCTTCCGGCAGAATCTGCTGGGCAAGCGCGTGGATTACTCGGGCCGTTCGGTGATTGTCGTCGGGCCGGAGCTCAAGCTGCACCAGTGCGGACTGCCCAAGAAGATGGCTCTCGAGCTGTTCAAGCCATTCATTTATCACCGTCTGGAGCAGACCGGCCACTGCACCACCATCAAGCAGGCCAAGGAGATGGTGGAGATGCAGGACTCGGTGGTCTGGGACATCCTCGAAGAAGTCATCAAGGATCATCCGGTGCTGCTGAACCGCGCGCCCACGCTGCACCGGCTGGGCATCCAGGCCTTCGAGCCGGTGCTGGTCGAGGGCAAGGCGATCAAGATTCATCCGCTGGTCTGCACGGCCTTCAACGCCGATTTCGACGGCGACCAGATGGCGGTTCATATCCCGCTCTCGCCCGAGGCGCAGATCGAGGCGAGCGTCTTGATGCTGGCTTCGCACAATATTCTTTCGCCGGCCTCGGGCCATCCGATCACCGTGCCCACCCAAGACATGGTGCTCGGACTCTACTACCTGACCAAGGCCAAGAAGGGCGCCAGGGGCGAAGGCCGGGTCTTCGCCAACACGGAAGAGATTCTGATGGCGCTGGAAGCCAAGGAAGTGGAGACGCTGACACCCATCCGCCTGCGTTACACGGGCCCGGTGCTGGACATGACCACGGCCTATGACGACCAGGACCTGACCCACACCGAGCCGGTGGAGTTCAACAAGCAGTATCTGTCGACCACGGTGGGACGGGTGATCCTGAACGACGCGCTCCCGGCCGGCCTGCCGTTCATCAATGGTCTGCTCAAAAAGAAGGGTATCGGGCAGCTGGTGGACTATTGCAACCAGAACCTGGGGCTGGAGGTGACGGTGAAGATGCTGGACGGCATCAAGTCGCTGGGCTTCCAGTATGCGACGCGCTCGGGGCTGTCGGTGGGTCTGGACGACATGGTGATTCCGGACAGCAAGTACACGGTGGTGCGCGAGGCCGACCAGAAGGTCGTCGAGGTGCAGAAGCAGTACATGGACGGCGCCATCACCAACGGCGAGCGTTCGAACAAGGTCATCCAGATGTGGTCCTCGGTGACCGACAAGGTGGCCGACGAGATGTTCGGCAACATGAAGAAGGCGGACGACGAGGGCGCCATGAATCCGATCTACATCATGGCCGATTCGGGCGCGCGCGGATCGAAGCAGCAGATTCGTCAGCTTTCGGGCATGCGCGGGCTGATGGCCAAGCCCTCGGGCGAGGTGATCGAGACGCCGATCACGGCGAATTTCCGCGAGGGGCTGACGGTGCTCGAATACTTCATCTCGACGCACGGGGCGCGCAAGGGGCTGGCCGACACGGCGCTGAAGACGGCCGACTCCGGCTACCTGACCCGGCGCCTGGTGGACGTGGCCCAGGACGTGATCGTGACCGAGTACGACTGCGGCACGGTGGAAGGCATCTACGTGGGGTCGATCGTCGAGTCCGGGGACATCATCGAGGAGCTGCGCGACCGCATCATCGGCCGCGTCTCGCTCGAGCGGATCAAGGACTACGACGGCAACGTCGTGGTGGATGTGAACCAGTTGATTGACGAGGATGTGGCGGCGGCGATTCAGGGCGCGGGCGCGGAGCGGGTGAAGATCCGCTCGGTGCTGACCTGCGAATCGCGGCGCGGAGTTTGCGCGCTCTGCTACGGGCGCAATCTGGGTTCGGGACGCATGGTGGAGATGGGCGAGACCTGTGGCGTGATCGCGGCGCAGTCGATCGGGGAGCCGGGCACGCAGCTGACCATGCGCACCTTCCACGTGGGCGGTACCGCCAGCCGCGTGGCCGACAAATCGCGCGTGGACGCGAAAAACAATGGCGTGGTGCGCTTCCTCAACCTGAACACGGTGGAGAGCCGGGATGGCACGCTGGTGGCCATGAACCGTTCCGGATCGATTGTCATCCAGGACGATCGGGGCCGCGAGAAGGAGCGCTACCAGGTGGTTTACGGGGCGCGCCTGAAGGTGAAGGACGGCGAACGCGTCAAGCTGGGCCAGTTGCTGGCGGAGTGGGATCCGTACACCTATTCCATCCTGACGGAAATTGGCGGCACGGTGGCGTTCAAGGACCTGCAGGAGGGCATCACGCTGAATGAAGAGGTGGACGAGGTGACCGGCCTTTCGCGCTGGGTGGTGGCCGATGTTCCCGACGAGAAGCGGCAGCCGGCATTCGTGGTGAAAAACGACAAGGCCCACAAGCGCTACCTGCTGCCCCACGGCGCTCACCTGATGGTGCAGGATGGCGACGACGTGGGTCCGGGAGACGTGCTGGCGAAGATTCCCAAGGAGTCGACGCGCACCAAGGATATCACCGGTGGTCTGCCGCGCGTGGTGGAGCTGTTCGAGGCTCGCAAGCCGCGCGAGACGGCCATCATCAGCGAGATTGACGGCGTGGTCCGTTTCGGCGAGGTTTCCAAAGGCCAGCGCAAGATTTACGTGACCGCAGACAACGGCGACGAGAAGGAGTATTCGGTGCCGCGCGGCATTCACGTGAATGTGCAGGAGGGCGAACGGCTCAGAGCCGGCGATCCTCTGATGGACGGTCCGCTGAACCCGCACGACATTCTGGCCGTGCTGGGCGAAAAGGAACTGCAGGCCTATCTGGTGAACGAAATCCAGGAGGTCTACCGGCTGCAGGGCGTGGCCATCAGCGACAAGCACATCGAGGTGATCGTGCGGCAGATGATGCGCTGGGTGAGGATCGACGAGGTGGGAGATACCAGCTTCCTGCTCGATCAGCAGGTGGACCGTTTCCGCTTCCGCGAGGAGAACGAAAAGGTACTGGCCAACGGAGGCCGCCCGGCGATCGGCCGGCCGCTGCTGCTGGGCGTCACCAAGGCGTCGCTGTCCACGGACAGCTTCATCTCTGCGGCCAGTTTCCAGGAAACGACGCGCGTGCTGACCGAGGCTTCGATCAATGGGGCGATCGACAACCTGCGCGGCCTGAAGGAGAACGTGATTGTCGGGCGGCTGATTCCGGCCGGCACGGGCCTTGAATACTACCGCAACGTGCAACTCTCGCCGGAGCTCGAAGAGGCGGCGGCGCGCGTGCAGCAGGAGGTGACGGCGGAGATCGAAGCCGCCGAGCGCGAACTGGAGATGATGCGCCAGGAGGGCGAGGCCGAAGAGATGGCGGCAGAATAGACGTACGCCGCGTGCGGCGGGGACTTTCCCGCGATGCGAGAGGGAAGGCCCGGCATTCCGCCGGGCCTTTTTCCTGCCGAGAAAACACAGTTTTGGAGAACGGTTGGGCGATGGCGATCCGCGGACGCACCGCTCCGCCCCGGCAGCGACCCCTGATTCCGGGCTGGGGTGCGAAGGGAAAAAAGAGGCGGTGTTGATTCTCCGCTGACCGGAGTCTGGTTTAATGGCTTACTGGGGCGCGAAGGGCAGCACCATCGCGCCGAAATTTCCGAAGGAGAGTATTTCATGTCGAATTCCGCCGAAAAAACTTCCAGTCCGGCAGGTGATCCCGCACAGCGCGGCGCTCAGGCTCTGCCCACGCGCCGCATCCGGGTGATCGGAGTTCCGCTTGACCTGGGTGCCAGCCGCCGCGGGGTGGATATGGGGCCCTCGGCGGTGCGCGTGGCCGGGTTGGAGGCGCGTCTGGAGGCGCTGGGCCACGAAGTGACCGACGGAGGCAATATTCGCGTGGAGATTGCCGAGACCCAGGCCCGGGGCAACGAAAACGCGCACTATCTGGAACAGATTGCCGAAACCTGCGCGCGCACCGCCGAGGCTGTCGTGAAGACGCTCGAGGACGGCGAGACGCCGCTGGTGCTGGGCGGCGACCACTCGATGGCTGCCGGTTCGGTTTCCGGCGTGGCCGAGTTCTATCGCCGCCAGGGAAAGAAAATCGGCGTGGTATGGATCGACGCCCACGCGGACATCAATACCCCGGAGACCTCGCCTTCGGGCAATGTGCATGGAATGCCGCTGGCCGCGCTGCTGGGCCTGGGGCCGGAGCGGCTGGCAAAACTGCTGGGTTACGCGCCCAAGATTGCAGCCGGGAACGCGGTGCTGGTCGGGGTGCGGGATATCGACGCCGCCGAGCGGGAGAATATCCGCCGCGCCGGCATGAGCGCGGTCTATACCATGCGCGACATTGACGAGCGTGGGATGAGAACGGTGATGGAAGAAGCGCTCCAGGTGGCCGGGCGCGGGACGGTCGGCTACCACGTCTCGCTGGACATGGACTGGATCGACCCGGAGGATGCGCCCGGGGTGGGCACGCCGGTGCGTGGCGGGGCGACCTATCGCGAAGCCCATTTGGCGATGGAGATCATCGCCGATGAAGGCCGATTGCTCAGCCTGGAGATTGTCGAAGTCAACCCGGTGATCGACGAGCACAACCGCACGGCCGATCTGGCGGTCGAACTGGCCTGCTCGGCCTTCGGAAAGAAGATTCTGTGAGCGGGTGGCCGCAAGGGACGGAGCGGCCCCAAAAGACAGCATCGCGGCCGAGAGCGGGAGTTGTCAGGGGTTAGAAAGAGCCGGACGGCGCGAGACCGTCCGGCTCTTTCTGCGCATGGAAGCGAACTTTCAGCGGGTTTTGGCCACTTCTTCGACGGTGACCGGGTCGAGGAAGGGCATGGCGGCGCGGAGTTTCTTGCCGACGATCTCGACCGGGTGCTTGGCTTCGGCTTCGCGGAAGGCGAGAAACTCCTTGCGGCCGGAGTTCTGGTCGGCGATGAAACGCCGGGCGAAGCTTCCATCCTGGATTTCGGCCAGGATCTGTTTCATGGCCTGGCGGCTCTCGGGACCAATGACGCGCGGGCCGCTGACGTAGTCACCGAATTCGGCGGTGTCGGAGATGGAATAGCGCATATAGGCCAGCCCGCCGCGGTAGATCAGGTCGACGATCAGCTTGAGCTCGTGGAGGCATTCGAAATAGGCGCTCTCGGGCTGGTAGCCAGCCTCGACCAGGGTTTCGAAGCCGGCCTTGATGAGCGCGCTGACGCCGCCGCAAAGCACCGCCTGCTCGCCGAAAAGATCGGTTTCGGTCTCTTCCTTGAAGGTGGTTTCGAGCACTCCGGCCCGGGTGCCTCCGATGCCCTTCAGATAACTGAGGGTGAGCGCATGGGCATGGCCGGTGGCGTCCTGCTGCACGGCGATGAGGCAGGGTGTGCCACCGCCCTCGACGAAGATTTCGCGGACGCGATGGCCGGGAGCCTTGGGAGCAGCCAGGCCCACGTCGATGCCCGGCGCCGGGGCAATGGTCTTGAAGTGGATATTGAAGCCGTGCGCGAACAGAAGCAGATTGCCGTCGGCGAGGTTGGGCGCGATCTCCTCGGCGTAGAGCTTGGCCTGTGTCTGATCGGGCGTGAGAATCATGACCACATCCGCCCATTTTGTGGCCTCCGCGACGGTGGTTACCTCGAGACCCGCCTTCTGCGCCTTGGCAATGGACTTGGAGCTGGGCGCCAGGCCGACTTTGACATGGACCCCGGAGTCCTTCAGGTTCAGGGCGTGGGCGTGGCCCTGGGAGCCATAGCCGATGATAGCCACTTTCTTGGCCTGGATGAGGGTCAGGTCGGCATCTTGATCGTAGTAGGTCTTCGCCATGATATTCTCGCTTTTTCCTTTGTTCGTGTGTTGAAAGTTCGTTTCGTGGCCTTCGGGCAGCCGGCCTGCAAGGTTGATCTTTGCTGCGGCGAAGCTGCGTTGCAGAGCCGCCGCTGCTTCTTGCCAATCCCGCTCAAGCTGCCCGCTATCGCGCTTTGCGTGCCTCAGGAAGGCGGCTCGGCGAGCGGTTTCTCTCCCGCAGCTGCTTCTTTTTCCATCTCCTCGGCGGGTGAATCCCCGTTTGCTCCCATGGCCCTGAGCACACTTGATGTGTGGTGGCCGCGGCGCATGGTCATCTTGCCGCTGCGGCAGATTTCCAGAATGCGGTCGTCGCTTTCCTTGAGCACCTGGATGAGCCCCTCGATCTTGCTCTGCACGCCGGTGATTTCGATCATCAGCGATTCCGGCGCCAGATCGACGATGCGGGCGCGAAAGACCTCGGCCAGTTCGAAGATGTGGGAGCGGTTGCGAGGCGTAGCCGCGACCTTGATGAGCGCCAGTTCGCGGGTAACGGATGGCGCCTGGGCGATGTCGTCCACATCGACCACATTTTCCAGCTTGTACAGGCTGGCGCGGATGCGGTGCGAGGCCTCGGACGAGGCCTCGCAGGCCAGCGTCAGCCGCGAGAGACCGGCGCGCTCGCTGGCGCCCACGGTGAGTGACTTGATGTTGATGTTCAGGCGGCGGAAGAGCGAGGCCACGCGCGTCAGCACGCCCGGCAGGTCTTCCACATAAGCGACGAAAGTGTGCGTCATGGTACAAGCCTCGAAGTTCCAGCTTTGGTTTTGCGGCGGGTGGCTGGCGACCCGTCCGCTCCATGCAATTTTTTTTAAGCGGAACAGAGCCGTGGCGGAAATCCGCGCTACTTGTCTTGCGGCGACTCGACGAGCGGATCCTTTCCCGGACGCCGGATCATCTCGTGGAGCGCGTTGCCGGCCGGAATCATCGGGTACACCGAGTCCTCCTTTTCGACCAGGAAATTCAGCAGGAAAGCTCCCCGAGCCGAGCGCGCCTCGGCGACGGCCGCCTCCAGCTCGCTGCGCTTGCTCACCGCGCGACCGGCAATGCCGTGCGCGTCGGCAAGCTTGACGAAATCGGGCGAAACCAGCGGCGTGGCCTCGTAGTTGCGCTCGTAGAAAAACTCCTGCCACTGGCGCACCATGCCGAGATAGCCGTTGTTGATGATGGCGATGTTGATCTTGATGTCTTCCTGAACGATGGTCGCCAGCTCGGAAGCGGTCATCTGGAAGCCTCCGTCGCCGGCGATGAGCCAGACCTCCTGATCCGGACAGGCGAACTTGGCGCCGATGGCCGCGGGCAGGCCGAAGCCCATGGTCCCGAGACCGCCCGAGGTGATGAGCGTGCGCGGGCGCTCGTGGTGGAAATATTGCGCCTCCCACATCTGGTGCTGGCCGACGTCGGTGACCACGATGGCGCGGCCGCCGGTGATGCGCCAGAGATCATGCATGACGTGGGCCGCGTAGAGATGGCCGGAGTCGGGCAGGTTCTTGATGTCGCGCACGGCCACGGCGCCCTTGCTGGCCTCGATGGTCTTCAGCCAGGCGGCGCTGGCCGTGCGCGGGCGGCCGCCAACACGGGGCAGAAGTTCTTCGAGCACGGCGCGCAGATCGCCGACCAGCGCCACATCGACCTTGATGTTCTTGTTGATCTCGGCCGGATCGACTTCGATGTGGATCTTCCTGGCGCGGGGCGCATAGTTGGCCGTGGCGCCGGTGACGCGGTCGTCAAAGCGCATGCCGCAGGCGATCAGCAGGTCGGCTTCCTGGATGGCGTGGTTGACCCAGGACTCGCCGTGCATGCCCATCAGTCCCAGGTTGAGCGGATGAGAGGCCGGGAAGCCGCCCAGGCCGAGCAGCGTGAGGGCGACGGGGATCTGGGCGCGCTCGGCCAGTGTACACACCTGTTCCATGGCGCCGGACTCGCTGGCGCCATGACCGACCAGAAGGACGGGTCTGCGGGCGCTGCGGATCAGTTCGGCGGCCTGGTCGAGACTGGATTCCTCGACGCGGAGCATGGGATGAGGACGGTAAGGACGCGGCTGGGCTCGATCAAAGTCGAAGATGGCCGTGGCCTGCTGAGCGTCCTTGGTGATGTCGACCAGCACCGGACCAGGACGGCCGGAGCGGGCAATCTGGAAGGCATAACGGATGGCCGGCGCGATCTCCTCGGCGTGGCGGACGAGGAAGTTGTGCTTGGTGACAGGCAGCGTGATGCCGGTGATGTCCACTTCCTGGAAGGCATCGGTGCCAAGCACCTTGCTGGAGACATTCCCGGTGATGCAGACCATGGGAATGGAGTCGAGCATGGCGGTGGCAATGCCCGTGACCAGGTTGGTGGCGCCGGGACCGCTGGTGGCCATGGCGACACCCACCTTGCCCGACGCGCGAGCGTAGCCGTCGGCCATGTGCGCCGCGCCCTGCTCGTGGCGCACCAGCGTGTGATGAATGGGAAACTTGCGGAGCGCATCATAGATCGGCAGAATGGCTCCGCCGGGGTAGCCGAAGACCTGGGTTACGCCCTCGCCGACCAGCGTGGCCCAGACGATCTCCGCGCCGGTCAGAGGGGTGGGGGATGCGAGCAGTGTGTTGGCTGTATCCGTCGAGGCGTTGGTTCCCATAAAATCACTCCTTTTCAGTCCGTGATGAAGTTTCGAGTCTAGGTTGTCGCGCCCTGAGCGGCCGAACCGACGCGATCCATGTACTTGCGGAAGACGCCCCGCGGCCAGCGCGGGGCCGGTGGAACGAAGTCTTTGAGCCGCGCGGCCATCTCTTCGGCGCTGATCTCCACATCGAGCTTGCGGTTGGGAATGTCGAAGTGGATCGTGTCACCCTCGCGGATGGCGGCGATGGGCCCGCCGACGTAGGCTTCGGGTGCGACATGGCCGGCGGTCAAGCCACGCGTGGCGCCGCTGAAACGGCCGTCGGTCAGCAGAGCCACCGTTTCGCTCAACTCCGGCATGCCGCTGATGGCGGCTGTGACCTGCAGCATCTCGCGCATTCCGGGGCCTCCCCTGGGGCCTTCATAACGGATCACGATCACATCGCCCGGATGGATGCCGCCCGCCTGCACAACCTTGAAGCAGTCTCCTTCGTTGTCGAAGACGCGTGCCGGGCCGCGATGCTCGACGCGATGAGCGGCGGCGATCTTCATGACACAGCCCTCGGGCGCGAGGTTGCCCCTGAGAATCACCAGGCCGCCGTTGGGCTTGATGGGCTTTTCAAATGTGCCGATGACCTGCTGGCCCGGAGTTTCCTCGGCCAGCGCGGCCTCTTCGGCCAGGGTGCGGCCGCTGATGGTGAGCGCGGAGCCGTCGGCGTAACCGGCGTTGATTAGCCGCTGGGCGAGCAGGCGCGAACCGCCTGCGGCCTGGTAGTCGGCGGCGACAAATTTGCCGGCAGGAGTCAGCGAGCAGATGTAGGGCGTGCGGTTGCTGATGCGGTCGAAATCGTCGATCGAGAGGGCAATGTCCATCTCCCGCGCGATGGCCAGAAGATGGAGCACGGCGTTGGTGGAACCGCCGCTGGCCGCCACGGCCGCGATGGCGTTTTCGATGGACTTGCGGGTGATGATCTGGGAGGGGCGGCGGTTGGCGCGCACGGCCTCCATCAGCATGCGGCCGGCTTCGCGGCTGGCTTCGAGCTTGTCGGGCGCCATGGCAGGAACGCCGGAGAGCTTGATGGGCGCGATGCCCATGATCTCGGCGCTCATGGCCATGGTGTTGGCGGTGAACTGGCCGCCGCAGGCGCCGGGTCCGGGACAGGCATTGGCTTCGAGAGCTTCGAGGCCGGCCTCGTCGATGCTGCCGGCGGCGTAGGAGCCGATGCCCTCGAAAACATCCTGGATGGTGATGTCTTTGCCGTTGAGCTTGCCGGGAGCGATCGAACCGCCGTAAAGCATCATGCCGGGGATG
>JBMFHN010000094.1:0-9977 GCA_049976805.1 Occallatibacter sp.
GGTGGGCACGGTTTTCCATGCCGGTGCGGCGATGAAGGGAAGCGCGGCGGATTTTCAGCGCGGCACGGTGGCCGGAACCCGCAATGTAATCGAGGCCTGTCTCCGGCACAAGGTGGAGCGTGTGGTGTATGTCAGCTCGATCAGCGTGCTGGAACACGCTGTGCGCCGGGATGATCCGGTCAGTGAATCCTGGCCGCTCGAACCTCATGCTGAACGGCGCGGCGCCTACACGCAAACCAAGCTCGAAGCCGAGCGCATGGTGATGGCTGCGGCGCGCGAACGGAATCTTCCCGCCGTCGTTCTTCGTCCCGGCGTGATCTTTGGCCCTGGCGTCGAGCCGAGTTGCCCGGCGGGCAGTTTCGCCCTGGCCGGCCGCTGGATTGTTGTGGGCAACGGCTCCCTGCCGCTGCCGCTGGTGTATGTGGACGACGTCCTGGATGCGCTGTTGCTTGCTTCCTGGCGCCCGGGCATGGAGGGAAAGCTGATTCATGTGGTCGATCCCGCGGTGGTGACGCAGCGCGAGTTGATTCGGCTGGCACAGGCCGCCAAGCCGAAG
Source organism: Occallatibacter sp. (assembly GCA_049976805.1). Taxonomy (GTDB): domain Bacteria; phylum Acidobacteriota; class Terriglobia; order Terriglobales; family Acidobacteriaceae; genus Telmatobacter. Next base: position 557 of record JBMFHN010000094.1, read on the forward strand.
ATCAAGGCGAGTTATGTTCCCGGACCGGTGCTGATGGCAGCGGCCATCGGCATTGAAGCGCTCGGGCGCCTGCTGCACCGCGGCGTTCCCCTGTCGAGATACCGCATCCGCTCGATCCGTCCGCTTTCTCACTTCGATCAGACCGCCGCGCGGCAACTGGGATGGACGCCCAGAGTCGGTGTCGCCGAAGGATTGCGGCGGACATTCCCGGCTGCGCCGGTGGTTCAATCCGCCTCCTCGCCACGGTGACCGGGATTTCAGAGAAACGCCATGCCAAGAATTGCCGTGGTCACATCCCATTTTCCCAGCTCGCATCAGCCCGCGCATGGCCGTCCCGTCTACGAGACGCTGCGTGTTCTTCCCGGCGAATTTGATGCGCGCGTTTTCTATCCGCACGCCGCGTACCCGAACTGGCTGAGGCCGCGCGGCCGGAGTGATGAGGCTCTCGATCCCTCCTATCGCCCGCCAGGCGTGGAGGCCGAATATTTTGACTACCGCGCGCTGCCCCTGGTTTCCCGGCCGCTGAATGGTGCGATGGCGGCTCGCGCCCTGCTGGCTGCCGTTCGCCGGTTCGCGCCCGATCTGATCCTCAGTTACTTTCTGTATCCGGATGGGTACGCGGCTCTCAGGATCGGCCGGGAAATCGGAGTTCCGGTTGTCGCCATGGCCGTTGGATCGGATGTGCACAGCATCGGAGACCGCATTTCCCGGTTGCTGACCCAAAGGGTTCTGCGCAAGGCCGATTTTCTGTTCGCAATCAGCGAGGATTTGCGCCAGCGGATGTTGACCCTGGGCGCCGCGCCGGAGAAGATCCGAACACTGACCAGCGGCTGCGATTTCTCCGTCTTTCACCCCATGGATCGTCTGCAGGCGAGGAAAAGGCTGGGGATCGATCCCGACACCGAGGCCGTCGTCTACATCGGGCGCATGGACCTGAAGAAAGGCCTTCGCGAACTGGTTGCGGCGGCGCGCTCGTTACACCCGGAGCGCCCCCGGCTGAGGGTCTATCTGGTAGGCGAAGGCGCGGACCGTCCTTTGATCGAGAGCGCCATTGCAGCAATCGGAACCGCGGGGCTGATCCACCTTCTGCCCCGATGTTCCTTCAGCGAGGTGGCCATCTGGATGGCGGCGTCTGATCTGGTGACGCTGCCCAGCTACATGGAGGGCTGCCCGAACGTAGTGCTGGAGGCGCTGGCCTGCGGCCGGCCCGTGGTTGCAACGAACGTGGGCGGCATTCCCGAGATTCTCGGCGAAGGCTGCGGGCGGCTGGTGCCGCCGCGCGATCCGGACAAGCTGGCCGGGGCTCTGGCCTCGGTTCTCGACCAACACTGGGACGCCGCGGCCATCGCCGCGCGTGGCGGACGAAGCTGGGAGACGGTCGCCGCGGAGCTGCTCGAAGTTCTTCGCCCCCTGGCCGCCGCGGCAAGCCAATCAGGCGCGGATCAACGGAAAGGACGGGCATGAAGACTCTGCGCAGACCGGGACGATGGATCTGGATTTACCGCTTGCTGGCGGGTATCGGGCTGATCACCGTGCTGGTGATCTCGACGCCTCTTGTCTCCTGGTGGGCGCGGGCCTATGCCGGCCCGATCGAAAAACCCAGGGGCGATGTGCTGATTCTGCTGAGCGCCGCCCGGGATGAGAACGGCGGCATCTCCTACTCCTCCTATTGGCGCGCCCGCGCCGCGATTGATGCGTGGCAGACGGGAGGCTTCAAGAAGATTGTCGTCACCGGCGGCGGCGGTCCGGGCATTCGCAACTTCCTCCTCGCCGAGGGCGTTCCCCGCACCGCCATCCTGGCCGAATGGAAATCCATCAGCACCCGCGAAAATGCGATCAATACCAAGCTGCTGATTGCAGATATACCCGGGAAAAGAGTGCTGCTCACCAGCGACTTTCACATGTACCGGGCGCTGCGCGTCTTTCGCAGGGTTGGTATCGTGGCCGCTCCCATGGCGGTTCCCGACGTGCTGCACGCAACCGAGCATTGGGATGGGCGATTTTGCGGTTTCGAGACCATGTCGGTTGAATCGGTAAAGATTGCTTACTATGCGCTGCGCGGCTGGATGTAACGATCGATTTTCCTGCTAAGATGATCTTCCAGGCGCAGGGTTGGAAAGATATTTCCGGATGCGCGGGCCGGGCTGCGGAAGCCAGCACGGCCCGTGCCGTTCTTTTCCATCTTTTGCCGGGAAGGAGAGACCATGGGCCTGAAAATCGCAATCGTCGGGTGCGGCAAGATCGCCGACGCGCACGTTGAGGAGATCAGGAAAATTTCCTCCGTTCAGTTGTGCGCGGTCTGCGATCTGGAGCCGCTCATGGCCGAGCAGTTGGCCGTCCGGTTTGCCGTTCCACGATGGTACTCCGACGTGGCGGCTCTGCTCGAAACGGAAAAGCCCGATGTGCTGCACATCACGACCCCGCCACAGTCGCACCTTGCGCTGACCCGGCAGGCAGTCGCGGCCGGCTGTCATGTCTTCCTCGAAAAACCCGTCGCGCCGCACTCTCGCGATGCGCAGGCGATCGTGGATTCGGTGGTCGCTGCCGGGCGGAAGCTGGCGGTCAACTACTGGCCCAGGTTCGAGTCCCCGGCGCTCGAACTCCATCGTCTCTATCAGGCCGGCGTTCTCGGCGAGGCCATCCATCTGGAAAGCTATATTGGCTATGACCTCGCGGGTGAATTCGGAATGGCTTTGAAGCGCGACCCGGAGCACTGGGTGCGCCACCTCCCCGGCAAGCTGTTCCAGAATGTCATCGATCATGTCCTCAATAAAATTGTGCCATTTCTGGAGGATGACCAGCCGCTCATCCACGCGGTCGCCTGGTGCGGCGAGTCGGTCTCGGCCGGAAACGGCTCCGATGAGCTTCTGGATGAATTACGTGTGATCCTGCGCGGTGCGCGGACCAGCGCCTACGCCACTTTTTCCGCTCATGCCCGCCCGGTCGGACAGACCCTGCGCTTTTATGGAACAAAGAATACGGCTCATGCCGACTTCATGGCGCGCACCGTCGTTCTCGAGCGCAAACAGCCCTTTCCTTCCGCTGTGGGCCGCCTGATTCCGCCGTTTCTTACCGCCCGGGACTACTTCCGGCAGGGCGTGAGGAATGTGGGCAGTTTCTCCCACGCCCGCTTCCACTTCTTTGACGGCATGCGCCGCCTGCTCACGGAGTTTTATCAGTGCATTGAGACCGACGCCGCGCCGCCGATCCCCTATGCGGAGATTCTGCGCGTCGCCGCGATGATGGAGGAGATCTTCGCGCAGGTTTATCTGGAACAGGTTTCCCCGGAGGTGCCGGCGTGAAAGTTCTGGTTACCGGAGCGGGTGGTTTTCTCGGGGCGCGCGTGGTCGAGCGCCTCCTTGTTCATGGCTACACCGATATCCGCTGCTTTCTCCGCGACCGGGGCAAGACGGACAAGTTATCGGCCCTGGCCGGGTCATATCCGGAAGCGCGGCTGGAGTTATGCTTCGGGAATCTGCGCTCGCAGGCTGATTGCGCGCGCGCCGTCGCCGATGCCGCGCTGATTGTGCATCTGGCCGCGGGATTGCGCGGCGCGCCGGCCGAACTGTTTGCCGATTCTGTGGTCGCCTCGCGCAACCTGCTGGAGGCTCTCAGGGCGCGCCACACGCCCCCCATCGAGCGGACCCGCGTGGTGCTGGTCAGTTCCTTCGGCGTCTACGGCGTGGCGGCCTTGGGGCGGGGCGCGCGCATCGACGAAAACACGCCTCTCGAAGAGCATCCCGAACTGCGGGACGTCTACTCCCACTCCAAGCTGCGCCAGGAGCAGTTGTTTCGCGAATATCAGCGCAGGGATGGCTTCGAGCTGGTTGTTCTGCGCCCCGGCGTTGTCTACGGGCCGGGCGGCGGAGCCTTCTCCAATCGCATTGGCCTGCAGATCGGCTCCGTGTTCTTCCATCTGGGCGGGAACAATCCGCTTCCGCTGACCTTCGTCGTCAACTGCGCGGAGGCGATCGTCCTGGCCGCCGGAGATCCCGGCTCTGCCGGCCAGGCCTACAACGTGCATGACGACGATCTGCCCACCGCCTCCGGCTATCTGCGCGCATACAAGCGGCGCGTCAAGAAAATCCGGTCGATCCGCCTGCCCTACCCTGTCACCTCGCTGCTGGCCCGCGTTCTCGAGGCGTATCGCCGCCGCTCGCTCAACCAGTTGCCCGGCGTCCTCACGCCCTACAAGGTCGCCTCGGCCTGGGGGGGAAACCGGTTCAGCAACGCCAAGCTCCACGCGCTCGGCTGGCGCCCCCTGGTCGCAACCCGGGAAGCGATGGCCGATACCTTCGAGTCCCTGCGAAAGCAGCAGAGTGAATCCTGACCGATCGCGGGCCATTTCGAGTTTGCCGGCGGCTTCTTCCGGCTCATTTCGCGCGCGGCGTTTCGCTGCCCGTGCAGGACTGGAGATCCCGGCTCTTCTGAACCGCATGGCAAGGCGGCTGATGGTTCTGCCGAGCTTTCGTTCAGGGAACAGCCGCGTCGCTGCGCGTGCCAGGACTCCGTGCGAGGGCGAGAGCCGCGTTAGTCCGCCTGCTGCTCCTCGCTGGGCGCGGTCTTGCCGCCGGCTTCCGCCTCTGTCTCCGGCCCGGAGGCGACGCCGGTGAAACCACGAATCTGCGCCCCCTGCAGTTTGTAGAGCAGCGAGCGGTAGCTGATGTTCAGCCACCGGGCCGTCTTGCGGCGGCTCCAGTCGTTGGCTTCAAGAACCTTGAGAATAATCTGCCGCTCCAGGTCTCGCGTGGCGGTCCTGGTGATCTGCTTGAGCGAGATCGGGTGGGCCAGATCGATTTCGGCGTTCAGGCGGGTCGCGCCGGGGGGAGCGGAGGGAAGCAGTTCCGCCACCAGGGACTCTTCGCTGCCGATCAGAACATAGCTGCGGATCATGTTTTCCAGCTGCCGGATGTTTCCCGGCCAGTCGTAGCGCTGCATCAGGTTCAGCAGCTCGCGCGAGAGCGGCTTCACGGCGCGGCGGTAGAGTCGCGAATGCAGAGCGAGGAAGTAGTCGATCAACATGGGAAGATCGGTGCTGCGCTGGCGCAGCGGCGGCAGTTCAATGGTCACGGCGTTGATGCGATAGAGAAAATCCAGCCGGAAGCCGCCCTCTGCGACCCGCTGCTTCAAGTCCCCGCTGGCCGCGCTGATCAGCCGGGTATTCACCTTCCTCGATTCCTGTCCGCCGACACGCGTGAAGCTGCCGTCCTGGAGCATCTCGAGCAGCTTGGCCTGCACCGACAGATCCAGATCTCCGACTTCATCCAGAAACAGGGTTCCCATGTGCGCCAGTTCCACGCGGCCGCGCTTGGTGGCATAGGCCCCGGTGAACGCGCCCTTTTCATAGCCAAAGAGCTCGGACTCGATCAACGAGTGGGGAATCGCCGGGCACGCAACTTTCACCCAGGCTCCCTGCGCGCGGCTCGAATAGGCGTGCAGCAGCTTGGCGAAGACCTCCTTGCCTGTTCCGCTTTCGCCCTGCAGCAGCACGGGAACGGTTGTTTCCGCAACCCGCTCCAGCTTCTCACGGGCAAGCGCCATGAGGGGGGACTGCCCGAAGATCACGTTCAGTGGGGGAAGGTCGCGGATGTCGATGGATTCATGGACGCGCATCGCTAAACCGTCTTCCCGGTTGCCAGCCGGGCCTTTACTTTCCGCATTCGTTATTAGCAAATTATCGTCCAAACTTTTGGCATATAGGTAACTATGGAGATTCCCTTAAGTAATCAGAAAGGAGGAATTGATGGCGATTGACCGTGATTTGATACAAAATTTCAAGATGAATGCCGCAAGATGTTGCTGGTGGGTATGAGAATTTTTGCACATCGTGGTGAATGTATTACCACTTTTGGGTGGTATCATAGCGACAAGCGTTTGCTTTGTATCAACTTGGGAGCGAATTCCCCTTCCCTTCCCTATGCACGCGATAGCTTCCGGGCTGGCGGAGTTTGTTCAGCACACCTCTGCAATTGAGAGCAGGAATTGCTTGAAAGTCTCTGGTCTGCCGATCAGATATGGAGGCTCTTTGGCAGACTTGGCAACAGGAAAGTGCCGGAATGTTGAGTTGTTCCAGGGGATCGCCTATGAAGACGAAGAATCAGCGCAAACCTCACATTGCGGCTCTTGACCCGGATCCTGCCATCCTGAATTACCTTCATCGCATTCTTCAGGACCATTTCAGCGTGAGTCTGTTTACCGAGGCGGATGAATTGACGGGCGCCCTGCGGGGATCTGCCGCGCCGGATCTGATTCTGATGGACTGGCATCTGGACGCGAACGGGAACGGAGAAGGCGCTCTTGATTTGTTGACCAGGCTGCATGCCGTCCAGCCGACGCTTCCCATCATCCTGATGTCCTGTTCGGCGGAGTTGAACGAGGTCGTGACCGCGGCCCGCATGGGCGCCTCGGATGTTGTTCTCAAGCCGTTCAGGAAAAGCGACATCGAGCAGGCTGTGGAGATGTGCCTGCGTAAGTCCTGCACTCCGTCGGAGGAATGCGATGGCTGCATCGCGGAGATTCCTCTCGATGAAAACACCTCCTTCGTCCGCTGCTCGAAGCGGATGCGGGAGATCGAGGCCCAGTGCAGGCTGGTGGCGCGCGCCGACATTCCCGTTCTCATTCTGGGAGAAAGCGGCACGGGCAAGGAAGTGGCTACGCTGTTCATCCACAAGATGTCGGCGCGCAGCCAAGCCGGCTTCATGAAAGTGAATTGCGCGGCGATGCCCGCCGATCTGCTGGAAAGCGAATTGTTTGGCTACGAGCAGGGGGCGTTTACCGGCGCGGTCAAATCCAAACCCGGCAAATTCGAGATTTGCAACAACGGCACGATTTTTCTGGATGAGATTGGCGAGATGCCGTCCGTGCTGCAGGCCAAACTGCTCCAGGTTCTTCAGGACGGAACCTTTTCCCGCCTGGGCAGCCGCACGAACATCAAAGTCAATGTCCGGGTGATCGCCGCGACCAACATCGACATCAAGGCGGCCATTGCGCAAAAGATCTTCCGGGAGGATCTCTACTACCGGCTGAATGGCTTTACGCTGAGGATGCCGCCGCTGCGCGAGCGGACGGAAGAGATTCCGATTTTGGCCCGGCATTTCATGCGCAAGGTCGCCGCCAAGTACGAGCGCGACCCGCTGCCCATTTCTCCGGCTCTGATGCAGGTTTTGGGTCAATACTCGTGGCCGGGCAATCTGCGCGAGCTGGAAAATACCATCAAGCGCTATTTGATTCTGGCCGACGAGCGGGCCATCATGGAGGAGTTGAGACCCCGGCAAGACGGCCAATCGCTGTCTGCAGAGGAGGAGGATGCCGCGGGCAACGGAAGCCTGAAGCATCTGGTGCGGAACTTGAAGGACGGCGCCGAGTCCGCCGCCATCGCGAGAACATTGGAGGCTACCGGATGGAACCGCAAGGCAGCAGCAAGCGACCTGCAGATCAGCTACAAGGCGCTGTTGTACAAAATCAAGCAGTACAACCTGGTCCCGCCTCAGAAGCAATCCAGTTCCAGCCTGCGCAGCCGGGCCTGATCCTGGCCGCCAATGGTCATGGCGCTTCCCGCTCGGAAAAAGTGGTGATCCAGTGCGGGTCCAGGACGATCAAAGGCTATCTCGACTCTCCGGATTGCAGCACGGTCGAGGAGTTGTTGCGCAACGCCCCGTCCGGTTCGCTTGAAACCTTCCGCGTCCGTCATCTTGAAACCAACGCCGTCGAAGAAATTTCAGCCGAAAATATCAAGGCCGTCTTTTATGTGAACAGCTTTGAGGGAGACTCCCGTCACGAGATGCTGAACTTTCACTCCCGCGCGCCGATTGTCCATGGAATCTGGATGCGTCTGCAGTTTCTGGACGGCGAGGTGATGGAAGGCATTGTTTATAACTCGATCCGTTATCTTGTCGATCCGGGTTTCTTCCTGTTGCCGACTGACCCGGAGAGCAACAACCGTTTGATTTATGTGCGCAAGAACTGGCTGGCCGACCATCGTGTGCTTGGCGTGCGCAAAATCTAGAGGCGTTTCTGCCGGGATCTGGAGGCGGCCTTCCGCTCAATCGAGTAATGAAGAATCCTGGCGGCGATTCCCGTCAATTGCTGCTGGGGTTTGTCCATGCGGACCACGCAGCCCTCACAGCGCATGAAGCAGGAAGGCGAAAGAGCAATCTCCGGGGGAAATTCGACCATGAACTCAAAGTTTTCACCGAGCAGGGCGCTGTCGGCCAGATCCATGTAAAAATAAATTCCACGGTTGCTCAGGTCTTTGGTAAAACCAGAAATCTCACGTTCCCCGATGCGCACGATCAGGGGGGCATTTACGGCGAAGCGGGGGCTCTCGCGTCGATCGGCTGCTGCTTGTAAGTTACTTCGCATGGGGCCCTCCCCGGCGACACCTGATAATTCAATGGGCCTCTCTGAAAAAGAGTGTCCGCTCGCGCGCAAAACTGCCTCTCCCTCGTTGGCCTCGCATCCCGGCTGCATGCGCGGCTGGCTCAACCGGTGAAGTGGAGAGGCGATGCGGTTGTCGATGTCGGCGAGAACCATTGCGAACCTGAGGCACCGTACTGACTGAAGCAATCCCCATGCCAAACGGACAGCCTGTTATTGCCGGTGTTTGAGGTTTGAAAAAATGACATTGTGCAAACGATTGCACAGGGTATGGGAAGAATCTTGACACTTTCCCGTTGTTTTTCCGGGAACGCAAGAGCGCGGCAGACAGAGGTGCTGGGGAAAATTCCGAGGAGCGCCAAGACGCTGGAGCCCACCCTCCTGCGAGAACCGCGTCTTGATCGCGTGCGGACGATCTTTGCCCGCTGTCTTCGCTTCAGCGTCCGCGGCCACGAACCGTTGCGCCTGCCGCGACGCTCTCCGCTGCGCTCGTAAACCACCGCGCCCAGGAAGCTCGTCATCTCCGCTTCCAGCACCTGCCGCGCCACACGCTCCACCAGGCCGCGAGGAAAATCCTCCCCGCCCAGCCCTGCCTGCCAATCCGCTAGAATCCCCGTAACATTCTTATTGCGAGCCATTTCCTCTGCCCTCCTCCAAGCATGAAGTTCTTGACAAACAACATCCTCAGGAGCCAGACCGGAACGGCTCGCTTCGCTCCCCGCTCAGCCCTTTCCACAGAACTTTACGGACGGAATCTGTTAGCATTAATGCTAGTATGAGTGCTGGGAAGTCGGAGATCGTCTGTAAGTAATCGAAAAATATGGCGCTATCGTCTAGGGGTTAGGACGTGAGATTCTCAATCTTAAAACCCGGGTTCGATTCCCGGTAGCGCTACCAAAGATCAGTGCAACGAGGTGCCGTGATGCTTTTTAGCTCCGGCATCTCTTTTATTTTGTTGATATTTATGTTCACATAGGGGTAACATTGTCCAATAGTATCCAGCCTTGAAGTGGGGTAACTTTTAGGGGTAACCCCACTCCGGGCT
>JBMFHN010000094.1:9987-10236 GCA_049976805.1 Occallatibacter sp.
CGGGTTCGATTCCCGTTAGCGCTACCAGCCATCTAACGCTAAAGCCTGCTAAATCAGCAGGCTTTTCCTTTGCCCGGAAATCCTCCTAGCGCGTGTTTGGTCACAATAGCGCTTGCCGTGGTACACACTGTGGTACACAGTCCATTCTGCCCGTTCTCTCACCCGGCAGACTCCTGCGCTCGCCGATGGTTCGCCTTGGAACGCTTCTGATGCGAAGCGGACGGAACGCAGGATACGGCGCGGACGCAC
>JBMFHN010000095.1:0-10126 GCA_049976805.1 Occallatibacter sp.
TGCCGCCGCCGTTGACCCAGCCCATGAAGCCGGGATGACTGTTGCCCTGGGCAAAGGGCAGCACCCGCTCCAGAAACTGCGTGTGGACCTGCGCCAATTCGCTTCCCTGGCGCGGCGCGGGAGCGCGAAACCACCGCCGCACCTGCTCCGGGATGGGCTGCCAGACGGGCCGCTCACGGATGGTTTCGATGTAGCCGAGCATGTCGTCCAGCATCTGGTGCGCCTGGGCGCGAAAACCCGCCCAATCCGCGGGATCGAGGGTTTCGTTGGCTTGCGCCAACGGGGCGCTGCTGGAGTTGCCGGCCGGGTTGTTCATGAAGTGTCCCTGGGAGCTTCTTCCTCTCCGAATGTCCATTTTACGTTCTTCCGCGGCTCGCCATCGGCACGCCGTGCGAAAAGGCCGCAAGCCGCTCCGCCCGCGCGGGCCCGATGCAGTTCTAGTGAGCGGTTTTGGCCACTGAGAGATCGATGTAGCTCGATATAATGCGGGGAGACTGTTTCTGGAAAAGAGATTTCAGCCGCCGTGTTTCTCTTTCTGCATCTTTCCGAATTCTGGCGAACCATTCTGGCATCATTCATCGGAGTGGTCACGCTGGTGGGCATTATGACGCGTCCGTTTCGCTGGACGGAGGCGCATATCGCCATGGGCGGCGCGGGCGTTTTGCTTCTGCTGGGACTGATCCGGCCCACAGACGCGGCGATGACGCTGCTGCGCGACTGGAACACGTTTCTGTTTTTTCTGGGCATGATGGGTCTGTCTGCCATGGCGGAGAGCGCCGGGCTCTTTGACTGGCTTGCCGTCCAGGCGGCACGTCTGGCCGGCCGCAGCGCCAGGCGGCTTTTTCTCAACGTGTTCCTGCTGGGAACCGCAATTACGATGATCTTCTCAAACGACGCTACGGCGCTCATCCTGACGCCGGTGGTGTACGTGCTGGTCACCAAACTGCGGCTTCCGGTGCTGCCGTACCTGTTCGCCTGCACCTTCATCGCGGATACGGCCTCGTTTCTTCTACCCATCAGCAACCCCATCAACATCATCGTGATGTCGCATTACCCTCTCTCACTGCCCGCTTTCCTGCGGTTGTTGTTTCTGCCCTGTGTGGTGGTGATCGCGATCAACTTCGTCGTCTTTTATTTCCTTTATCGCCGGGAGTTGAAGGGAAGATTCGATCTGAGACGGCTGCCAACGGCGCACCAGGCGGTGCAGCATCGTGCCTATTTCCGCTATACGCTGGCAGTGCTTGCCCTGGTCGCGCCTTCGTATGTGATCGCGGCTGCTTTCCAATGGCCGCTTTCTCTGGTCGCGGTCACGGGTGCGATGCTGCTGCTCGTGGGCGCTCTGTTCTGGAAGCGGACGACGCTGCTGAAGGCAGCAAAGGCGATCTCCTGGCCGATCTTCGGATTCATCGCCGGCATGTTTATTGTGGTGCGGGCAATTGAAAATACGGGACTCACCGTCAAGTTTGGCCGGCTGCTTTTGCATCTGTCCGGCGGCACAAGCTTCGGCGCCGTCATGATAGGCACCTTCGGCTCCGCGCTGGGAACGAACTTGATCAACAATGTGCCGATGGCCGTGGTGATGAACTCCTCGCTGAGCAGCGTGCAACATGCGGCGCCGGCGATCAGGAATGGCTTTGTGGCTGCCACCATGTTCGGCTGCGATCTGGGGCCGAACCTGACCACGGTCGGCTCTCTGGCTACGATTCTGTGGCTGCTGATCCTGCGCGAGCGCGACGTGGAGGTCTCGGGTCTGGATTATTTCAAAGTGGGCATGGTTGTCACGCCGGTGATGCTGCTGGCCGGCGCGCTTACAATCTGGCTCATGTTGTAGGCAAGGAGAATGCGATGCGAATTCTCGGTTGTCTGGACGGAACCAACAGCGAACTGATCGGCTACGCGGTGCAGATGTTCGGCGCCCCGGAAACGTTGGTCATTGCGTTGTTGGCGGTCATCGACGAGGGCCCGCGAAGGGACATTGATCGGATGCGCGAGCGCTTTTGGCGGCCTCCGATGCATCATGAGCCGGTCGTCCGGAAGATTCTGGCGGCAGAGACCGCGGCCGCGCAGGAAACATTGAATGCAGGGCTGAACTACGTCAAAGGTGCGGAAACAATGGTACGGCAGGGGCGTCCAGAGTTGGAGATCGTGAATGCCGCCGCGCAATGGCGGGCCGACGTGATCGTGATTGGCGCACGCGAGGAGTATGGCGATCCGCCCCATATCGGCCCGCGCTCGATCGGGCATGTGGCGCGATTCGTGCTCGACCATGCGCCGTGCCCTGTTCTGCTGGTCCGGCCGCGGGCCCACGAACAGTTTCCGATCGACCGTTGAAGCCGGAATCGTGCTACACTGAGGGTGCGCTCAGTGATTTGGCCGTGAGCGGCGGTCTGCCTTATCAGGGCAAGGCTGCCTCGCACTGATTTCCCCAAGCCCTACAGCGTAATCCACATGAGTCTCCCACCCTGGAGCCTCTGCCAGGGTCAAACCAGGCCCGGCAGTCAGCTCGCATTGTTCTCCTTCCTTGAACCCAAGGATGCCGCGCAGGCAAACCGGGAAATGCTGGAAAGCGTGGGAGCGTGGAGCCGGCTGGCACAGTGCCGGCCGGAGATGATGTAGCGTGCGGCAGCTCCGGGCCAGGGCATTTCTCCCTTTTTGAATGCTGGCCAGTCTTGAATTCGACTCATCGGTTCTCCCTTGCGCATCTTGATCACAGGCCCACGCCCATCGAACGGCGCGCGCCTTACTGTGCGGTTCCGATCGCGGTCAGCGAATGCGCTGGCGGTCGCGGACCCTGCGAGGAAATGAAACCATTTTGACGACCAAGTTTTCTGATTTTTCTCTTTCGCCCGCTCTTTTGGCGCGGCTTGATGCCAACGGTTTTGCTGTTCCCACGCCGGTGCAGGCCGCGGCCATACCTCCTGCTCTGGAAGGCCGCGACGTGCTGGCCACGGCGCAGACCGGAACCGGCAAGACGCTGAGCTTCCTGATTCCCATCATCGAAAGTCTCGAAAAAACCGCAGGCAGGGGGGCACACGCCCTGATCCTGCTGCCCACGCGCGAGCTGGCCATGCAGGTGGAGAAGGTCTTTCTGGCCATCCGTCCGAACGCCCGGCAGACGGCGGCTCTGGTGGTGGGCGGTCTCAGCGAGCACCCGCAACTGGAGGCCATCCGGCACGGCGCGCGGCTGATCGTGGCCACGCCCGGACGGCTCGAGGACTTTTTAAAGCGCAGGCTGATCCGGCTCGACGGCGTGAAGATTCTGGTGCTGGACGAGGTGGACCGGATGCTCGACATGGGCTTCCAGCCGGCCATTGCGCGCATTGCCTCCGCGCTGCCGGCCGCGCGGCAAACGGTTTGCTATTCGGCCACGCTCGAAGCCACGGTCAGGGAGGTGGTGCGCAAGTACGTGAGCGACCCGGCGCGCATCGAGATCGGCCTGGTGCTGAAGCCGGCTGCGAATGTCGAGTTGCGCATCTTCGAGGTGGAAGCGGACAAAAAACAGGAACTGCTCGAACACCTGCTGGGGTCAGAAAAGGGCAGTTTTCTGGTCTTCGTGCGCACTCGTCACGGTGCCGACCGCGTGGCGCGCCGGCTGGCCCGTTCCGGCTGGTCGGCCGCGCCCATTCACGGCGACCGCTCGCAGTCGCAGCGCAGCGCCGCGCTGCGCGGCTTCAGCGAGGGCCGTCACCGCGTGCTGGTGGCCACCGACGTGGCCGCCCGCGGCATCGACGTGGCCAATGTGGCGCATGTGGTGAACTTCGACCTGCCCAAGATCGCCGAGGACTTTGTCCATCGCGTGGGCCGCACCGGCCGCGCCTCGGCGCACGGCGTCGCCTCCACCTTTGCCGTCTCGGCCGAGCGCGGGGATCTGAAGAAGATCGAACGGGCTCTCTCAATCCGCATGAAGCACTTCCGGGTCCGCTCGGCGAGCGAGGGAAAGGCGGCCTGAAGACAGGGATTGCGGAAACCGCCGCGCCAGGCAACGACCCGCGCATTGACTTTCCGCCCTTTCCTGCATTCGGCAGGCAACGCGGAGACAATCGAAAGGATCTTTTGCCGCCTCTTTGGGGAAGGGAATCAGAAAAGCCTGCGCCGGTGCGTGGGCTTTTCTTTGGGCTGAACTTCCGTTTCAGCTTCACGGTGAGGACGGCATGGGTTTTCCGTTTCCGGCCGCAAAGAGGACTGCCGTCTCAGACAAAATGGATGCGGAGGGCTCCTGTGACACTCTCGCCCCCGGGATTGTCCGGAGCGTTCCATCCGCTCCGAAGCCGGAGCCGGGTATGGGCGTGCAGGCTGTCCGATGCGCCGGTGCGAGCCCGGCAGGGCGAGAGTGCAACGGCTCGGAATTCCTTCCTGGTGGCTCAATCCTATCGCGGCCTGGACCTAGGCCGGTGCGTGGAGGGCTGCACGCGTGCAGGGCGCCGTTGGCAGCGGATGATTTTCACTTTAATGCCCGGCGCCTATCGCTGCTCCTCAAGTTGATCCCCATCTTTCCGATAAAGGCCTTGAGTACCGGCTGCACCGGGAAGTCGATTCTGGCAGGACGGGCTGGGCTGATGAGTGGACACAATGGATGATTTGACGAGGGAATTCCTGATTGAGAGCCAGGAAGGGCTGGATCGCATGGAGCGCTGTCTGACCGACCTGGAGGAGCGGCCGCGGGACGCGAGCCTCATCGGAGAGATCTTCCGTTCAGTGCATACGATCAAGGGGACAACCGGATTTCTGGGTTTCAAGCGGCTGGAAAAGCTCGCCCATTCCGGCGAGAACCTGCTGGGTCTGCTGCGGGAGGGGAAGCTGACTGCCGACCGGCCGATCATCACCGGACTCCTGCAGCTTCTGGATGGCTTGCGCAGCATTCTCAAGACCATCGAATCGCAGGACTCGGAAGGCGAAGGCGGGGATGCGGTTCTGATCGGTCTGTTGGAAGAGCTGCAACTTCCAGCCAAGGCCGAGGCCCAGGTTGCGGCCCACGCCAACCCCAACGCCCGCCGCGCTTCGACTCCGCCGGTGCCCGCGCCGCCGGCAGAGACGGGAAAGGTTGCCGCGCACAGCGCCCGGGAAGCGGTCCCGTCTGATCCCGTTGCGCCTCCGCCGGCCGCGCCTCCGCCGGCTCTGGCCCCAGCCGCGGAGTCTGCGCCGACCGCGGCGGATAAACCTCTCTCTGAACCCGAGGCCGAGGCAGCCCGGCCACGCACACAGGGCAGCGCTGCCGAGAGCACGCTGCGCGTCGACGTGGCGGTGCTGAACCGGATGATGAATCTGGTGGGCGAACTGGTGCTGACCCGCAATCAGGTTTTGCAGGCCACCTCGGCTGATCCCAATATGACGATGCTCTCGCGCCGGCTGGACATGGTGACGGCTGATCTGCGCGAATCGGTGATGAAGGCCCGGATGCAGCCGGTTTCAAACATCTTCGGCAAGATGCCGCGCATCGTGCGCGACGTTTCGCAGGCGCTGGGCCGGCGTGTCCGCCTGCAAGTCGAGGGCCAGGAAACGGAGCTGGACAAGAGCCTGCTCGAAGCCATCAAGGATCCGCTGACGCACGCGGTCCGAAACTCGCTCGATCACGGCATCGAGCCGCCCGAGGTGCGCCAGGCGGCGGGCAAGAATCCAGAGGGAACGCTCAAGCTGCGGGCGGCGCAGGAAGGCAGTCACGTATTGATCGAGATTGCCGACGACGGGGCCGGCATCGCCGTCGACAAGGTGCGCCAGAAGGCGATCGAGCGCGGCCTGATTACAGCCGAGCGGGCCGCGCAGATGGTGGATCGGGAACTGCTGCAAATGATCTTCCTTCCCGGGTTTTCAACCGCCGAGAAGGTGACCAACATCAGCGGCCGCGGCGTGGGCATGGATGTGGTTCGCACCAACGTGGAAAAGATCGGGGGCAAGGTCGAGATCGATTCCCGCGCAGGCAAGGGAACCATCCTGCGCATGCGGATTCCGCTCACGCTGGCCATCATTCCGGCGCTGATCGTGCGCAGTGCGAATCAGAGCTTTGCGCTGCCTCAGGGAGCGCTGTCCGAACTGGTGCACATTCCCGCCAGCCAGACCGCCACGGCGATCGAGTGGATTGAAAATGCGCCTCTTTACCGGCTGCGCGGCAAGCTGCTGCCGCTGGTGTTTCTGGACCGGTTGCTGATGCCCGGCGCCGAACACAAGCTCGCCGCCGACCAGGATCACTTCATCGCCGTTCTGGACGCCGACGGGCGCCTCTTCGGTCTGGTGGTCGACGGGTTGGCCGATCCCGAGGAGATCGTGGTCAAGCCGCTTTCGGCGGTCTTGAAGGACATCGGCCTGTTTTCCGGAGCGACGGTGCTGGGCAACGCCGATCTGGCGCTGATTCTCGATCCCGGATCAATTGCCATGAAGGCCGGGGTGACCCTGCGCGAAGAGAGCGAGGAGCAGGCCGCGCTCAGCGAAGCCGACCTGGAGGCAGCCAAGGGAATCGAGTACCTGCTGGTGGAAGTGGCCGAGCGCCGGGCCGCGGTGCCGCTGGGCGACGTGCTGCGCATCGAGCAACTGCCGGTCTCGCGGATCGAGTACGTCGGCTATCGTCCGGTGCTCAACTTCGAGGGGCAACTGCTTCCGGTCGAGGATTCGGGCGGGCTGCTGGGAGCCTCCACGGACAACCCCGATGGGCAGATCATCGTTGTGGTTTGCCGCGAAGGGAACCGCCATGTGGGTATCGCGGTTTCTCACGTTCTCGACGTAGCCGCCGGCGGTGATCTGTTCGAGGCCGGCAGCAATCAGCGGACGGGTGGAGTCACGCTGCTGCAGAGCCGGGTGACGGGCGTGGTGGAACTGGGCGGCGTGGCCCCGCTGCCGGCGGCCGAACTGGCGACGGAGGAGTGGAACCAGGTTGGGGAGACGATGGCATGAGTACATTGGCAGGAGCAATGCATCGCAGAGAGGCGCAGGCAACGCTGGTGGAAACCTGTTCGGTTCGTCTGGGGCAGACGCTCTATGGCGTACCGATCACGCACATTCTGGAGATTGTAGGCGGGGCCCGTCCGCAACCGGTTCCTCTGGCTCCGGCCTTTGTCGGCGGGCTGGTGCACTACCGCGGCGACGTGCTGACCACGGTCAGCCTGCGCCAGCTGCTGGATCTGCCGCCGCGGGAGGGCCCGCAGGACATCCTCGTGCTCGAAAGCTCGGGCGGCATCTTCGGCCTGCTGGTGAATTCGGTCGGTGAGGTTCTGACCGTTTCTTCGGTGGATTACGAGCCCAATCCATCCATTCTTGACGAGCGCAGGCGAGTTCTGTTTGCCGGCGCCTACAAGCTCAAGGACGGCCTGCTCATCATGCTGAATCCCGAGCAACTGGATCTGCTGCGCCTGGGCGCGGTTCAGGCGGCATAATTGGGGCCGATCGACAGGCAAGACCGGCCGGAGGTGACCATGCGAGCTTTGATTGTCGACGATTCCCGTTTTGTGAGGGGGTATCTGCGCGGATTACTCGAGGAGAAGGGAATCGAGTGCGCGGAGGCGGCCGACGGCGAGGCCGGCATGGAGCAGTTGAAATCGGGCGTGGCCTTCGACTTTGCGCTCGTGGACTGGAACATGCCGGTGATGAACGGACTGGAGATGCTCGAGCACATGCGTGCCGAGGGGTACGGCGATGTGAAGGTGATGATGGTGACCACCGAGGCCGAAAACGATTTCATTCTTCGCGCCCTGAATGCCGGCGCCGACGAGTACCTGATGAAGCCCTTCGACGACGAGGCGCTGACGGAAAAACTGGCGATGCTCGGTCTGGTGGAGGCTTGAGCCATGGCTCCTGGACGCAAGATCAACATTCTGATTGCGGACGACTCGGCCGTGATGCGGAGCCTTTTGCGCACTGTGATCGGCAGGGACGAGAGCCTCGAAGTGGGCGGCACGGCGGCCGATGGCGGATCCGTTCTCAGCGCCGCCGAAACCCTCCGCCCGGATCTGATTCTGCTGGACGTGGAGATGCCGGTGCTGGATGGATTGGCCACTTTGAAAAAGCTGCGGGCGCGGGGACACAAGATACCGGTGATCATGTGCAGTTCGTTCACCAAGCGCGGCGCGAAGGTGACCATCGAAGCCCTGGCCAGCGGAGCTTCCGACTACATGGCCAAACCGGCGGGACAATCGGGCCGCGACGCGGCTTTGCAAGCTCTTGCCCAGGACCTGCTCCCCAAGATTCACGCCCTGGTGTCTCCATCCCCGGCCTTGCCGATGCCGCCGGTGGTGCCCGCGGCGGCGCGCATCCCCGTGCTGCTGCCGCCGCCGCCGAAGGCGCAGACCATTCTGTCGACGCCCACCGTGCTGGCCATCGGTGTTTCCACCGGCGGACCTGCGGCGCTCGATCTTCTGCTTCCCGGACTGCCGGCCACATTTCCGCTTCCGGTTTTGATTGTGCAGCACATGCCGGAGTTGTTTACCCGGCTCTTTGCCGAGAGGCTGAACGGCCGCTGCCCGCTTCAGGTGCGGGAAGCCGTTGAAGACGCTCCGGTGCGTCCCGGCACCATCCATATCGCCAAGGGCAACTGGCACATGGAAGTGCGGGCCGCGCCGCGCGCGGGCCTGCCGCCGACGCTGCACCTGAATCAGGGACCGCTTGAAAACCATTGCCGTCCGGCTGTCGATGTGCTGTTCCGCTCGGTGGCTGCGGTTTACGGCGGGGGAACCCTGGCTGTGGTGCTGACCGGCATGGGATCAGACGGCACGCTGGGCTGTCGCACGATACGCGACCAGGGCGGCAGCGTGCTGGCCCAGGATCAGACGACGAGCGCCGTCTGGGGGATGCCCGGTTCTGTCGTCAGCGCGGGATTGGCGCACAAGGTGCTGCCCCTGAACGCAATCGCACCGGAAATTCTCCGGCTGGCCAGCCGGAGCGGCACGGAAATTCGCCGGCTTCGGGAGGCAGTGGTCTAACTTATGCATACCTCCTCCAGTGTCGATTACGGGTACCTTCGCCAGCTCGTTTATGGCCACTCCCAGAACGTGATGGACGCGTCTCGCGACTATCTTTTCGAGACCCGGCTGACCAAGGTGCTGCGCCATCAGGGCATGAGCCGGCTGGAAGAACTCGTACAGCATCTCAAGCTTCACAAGGATCCAGCCCTCGAGCGTTCGATCGCCGAGGCCATGACCATCAATGAAACCAGTTTTTTTCGCGACAGCCGTCCCTTCGAACTGTTGCGCACCGAACTGCTGCCGAAACTGATCGAATCCCGCCGCCACGTGCGCCGCCTGCGTTTCTGGAGCGCGGCCTGTTCCACCGGTCAGGAGGCCTATAGCCTGGCCATGCTGCTTACCGAGCACTTTCCCCTGCTGGGCGGGTGGAATATCCGCATCGAAGGCACCGACATCTGCGCCGAGGTTGTCGAGCGCGCCCAGGCCGGACGTTATCACCGCATCGAGATCAACCGCGGCCTGCCCGCGCGCTTTGTGGTCCGCTACTTTGATCACATGGGTGAGGACTGGGTGATCAAGCCCGAGATCCGCAGGATGTGCAACTTCCGCCAGGCGAATCTTTGCTCCCCCAAGCTGCCTTTCAACCGCGCCGACGATCGTTTCGACGTGATCTTTCTGCGCAACGTGATGCTCTATTTTTCGCAGGGAACGCGCCGGACGCTGCTGGCCGGTATTCACAAGCTGCTGGGGCCCGATGGCATCCTCTTTCTGGGATCGAGCGAGCAGCCCGCCGATTCCTCCATCTGGACCGCGACGCTCAGCGGCGGCACCTGCCACTTCCGGCCCCGCCAGCCCAGCTAGCCGGGCAGTGAAGAGTCGCTGTTCAGCAGCCGTTCCACCTCGGCCTGCAGCCGCGCCGTGATGGCCGCTTCATTTTCTTCCGGGCCAAAACGGATGGGGCTGCCGACGCGCACTGCAATGCTCCCCGAACGAAACCAGCGCTTGTTGCCCGCTTTCAACTCGCCCAGCCCGCAAAGCGCCACCGGCAAAACCCTGGCTCCGGATTGCCGGACAAGCAGGCCGATTCCGCCCCGGAACGGCATCAGCTTGCCGGCGGGCGAGCGCGATCCCTCGGGGAAAACCAGCACATGATAGCCACGGTCCAGGGCTGCGCCGGCGTGGGCGAAGCTGCGCTGGAAGTTTCGTTTCCTGGGCAGAGGAAAGACATTGAACAGGGCGAC
>JBMFHN010000096.1:0-10081 GCA_049976805.1 Occallatibacter sp.
AACGGCAAAAGCAACGACAACGACAAAAACAACAACACGATTGTGCAGGGGTTGACAGGTCACTCCATATCAGAACAGCCAAAGACTACCCAGAATCGCCAGAATCGCGGCAACCGTGACCACTTGGTAGACACGGCTTTCCTTCTGCGAAGCACGTTCCGTCCCGCTGCCCTGCGCTGGCGCGGAGGCGGATGCGTTTTTAAGGCAGGAATTCATTCAGGCCTCCTTCCCATGACTGATGGCAGCGGTCACCGGTTTCAAGCCCGGCTGGACGATCGTTTCTGCCTTTCTGGAGTGCAATCAGGCCGCCTCCTGAAACCGCGGATCAGAAGGCGAAAATCTACATCAGATTGTGGCTCTGCTTTGGTTATCGGTCAAGATGAAAAGGAAATTCAGTCGAGCGGGAAAAAATGCGCGCGCATTTCCGGCCAGGGAAGAATGTTCGGCTGGGGCCGGCCTTGCACGCACCCGCCGCAAGGCCTTCGGAATGGAGAGCGCAACGGCGCCATTGCGGCGAGGGCGGCGTCCCCACCGGCGAAAATCATCGGCACCGGCGCGAGATCCAGGCCACGGCGCGGGCGATGGGCCCCGGCGGAGGCGGTTGCATATGCTTCGGCAATTCCATCTGAAAAGAATCATCCTTGGAGATGAATGTCGGAGTATAGGTCGACGAGGTTTTCTCGCGCAGACTCTGCTGGCTCTCAAGGATTTCAGCCACGATCGGATCGCCGGTTTCGCCGCGCGCCGCCCGTTCGAACTCCTCGGCCCGTTTCCGCTGGGAGAAGGCCAAATCCTTCAGAAGTCCGGATTCCTCCTGTCGTCCCTCAAGGTGGGCGGCAAGCGCCCTGTCAAACAGGAGTTTGGCCTGCTCGTGGTGCATGCGGGCGATTTCGAGGAGCTCGTCGGCCGGTGAATTTCCCTGAAAAGTGTAAATGGGCGCTTGCTCCGGAAATTTGTCATCCGGCATGGTGTCCTCCTGACCGGGAAACGGTCAAAAGTGGTGAGGCGGTTGCGCGGACAATTCTCCATCTCCTCGGAAATCTCCCTGCCGGCGGGCGGCTCTTTTTCGCAAAAAGCTGCTCCAGATCATCCCACCCTCCGGCAAAACTGGATTTCCGCTGCAACAGAGCTTCTGCTGCCATTATTCTCCAAAAGCTGCTGACGGGAGGATTTTCTTTCTCCCGGGGTGTAAAATTCCGCACGTGAGCCTCGCTGCCAAACCTTTCGATTCCTCTCCAACGGAGGAGCGCAACTGGGTTCCCTGGGTGGCTGCCATCGTGGTGGTGCTCTCCGTTGCGGCCGGGATCGTTCTCGTTCTGGAGCGGCAAAGTGAACACCGCAAAGAAGCGACAGCCAGCGCTCCCATCTCCGCACCTCTGGACTCCTACGCGCCCAGCCTGCCGATCACCGATTTGGCATTGAGCGAGTCCAGCAACCTGGCTGGAAGCAGGATCATCTATCTCGATGGTCATCTGACCAACCGGGGCTCGCGCACCGTGACTGCCGTCACCGTTCAGGTGCTCTTCCGCGATTTTGCCCACCAGGTGACGCAGAACGAGACCCTGCCGCTGATGCTCATCCGCACACGCCAGCCGTATGTTGACATCGAACCGGTCTCCGCTGCCCCGATCACGCCGGGCAGCGGGCGGGATTTCCGGCTGATCTTTGACACGGTTTCGCCGGACTGGAACGGCGCCTATCCAGAGATCCGTCTGCTCCACATCGAGACGAGAGCATTTCACGCGGACTGAATGTACCGGGTAGAAAATACCTGAATTGAGAAAAAATTACACATACCAACCGGTGAAACTCTTCATACGGTGAGATTCGACCCAGAGAATTGTCTTGCAAATCAATCATTCTAAACAACCTTTGTAATTCGAGGCGCTGTCGCCGGGTCTGGCATGAGCCGTGCTAAATAGATGGCGAGCAAGCATGATGCTACGTCTCGCTCGCTCGCGGTAAAGGCTTGAATGCTGCAAAGGGAGGTCCACTTGATCAAAGCCCCTGCTTCCTCGCGTATTTTCTTTCCTCGCCAGCTTGTTTTTGCCGTGCTGGCCGTGGCCATCTCCATTCCAGCCTGCGCGCAACAGGGCCAGTCTGCCACCGGTTCGCCGGGCGCTCCCGCAGCCGTGGATTCACAGCAACCGTTGCTTGCGCCGCCTCCGCCTCCTGCACCCGTGATGAACACCCCGAAGGAAGGGTTTTGGGGAAGAATCAATCCCTTTGCGCGGAAGAAGTGGGTCAAACGGCAAGTCACTCCCCTCAAGGATCAGATCAGCGAGCTGGACGCGGTGAATGCGCAAAATGCGCGCGAGATTCAGGACGTGGATCAGCGGGCACAGGCGGGCATACACCAGGCTCAATCCACCGCGGATGCGGCCAATCAGACGGCCTTGGATGCGAGCGGCCGAGCGCAGCAGGCTGATGCGGCAGCCCAGGGCGCGGGCACCAGCGTGGATCACTTGAGCTCCACCGTGAGGGGTCTGGATCAGTACCGCCAGGCGGAGGAAATCACGATCCGCTTCCATCGCGGCCAGCCGGTGCTGTCGGCGGCGGCGCGCCTGCAACTGAACCAGTTTGCCGAGGGGCTGACAGGGCAAAAGGGCTACATTCTGGAGATCGAGGCGCATTCCCCACAGGCTGGAGGAGCGGGCCTTCAAAGCTCCTCGCGGATGGCCGAGGCCGTTGAGCGTTATCTGGTGACAGAACATGAGATTCCCATCTATCGCATGCACGCCGTGGCTCTCGGGAATGCCCGCACTGCGGACACGGAACCGACCCGGAGCGCGCCGCCGAGCAGTGTGTGCATCCGGTTGATGGAAAACAGTTTGGCGGCCCAGGATGATGCGGCACCCCATGACGCAGCTTCTTTGACCGGCGCGGAGCGGCCTGCCCGGCCGTAGCCCGGCGAGGCGATTGCTCCGCTCCCAGCGGCCCCCAGCCGATCGGCCGCCAATCAAGCTCTCGTAATGCGAGAGAACCAAGGCAACTTGGCCCCCGTCAAAGGCGGGGGCCGATTTTTGTCCGGCTCCGGTTCGATCTGCCGAGAAAAGAGAATGTGGATCGAGAAAGCAGGTTGATCCCGACCGGAGATCGGCAGCCGTCGAGGCTGATTTTCCGTGAAATCCCGGTTCTGGATTCGGCGGCCGTTCGAGCAGCGCGCCGTCCGGCTAAAATCGTCCTTATATGGATGCAATCGATCCCACCCCCTCCGCGGCCGGCGGCAGCCTTCCAATCCACTCCGCGCACAGCCGTTTTGTTCGCGCCTGTCTGCGTCAGCCGGTCGACCGCACGCCTGTCTGGTTTCTTCGCCAGGCAGGCCGCTACATGCAGGAGTACCGCGAGGTGCGCAAGCACCACACCCTGGTTGAAATCTGCAAGCAGCCGGAGCTGGCCGCCGAGGTCACCATCACCGCCGCCGAAAGGCTGGGGGTGGACGCGGCCATCATCTTTGCCGACCTTCTGCTGCCGCTCGAGCCGATGGGTCTGGAGTTCGAGTTTCAGGCTGGCGAGGGTCCGGTCGTCCACCATCCGGTGCGCACCGCAGCCGAGGTCGGCGCTTTGCGCACGGACCGCGCGGCCGAACTGGCTTATGTAGCCCGCGCCATCGAACGGGTGGCGGGGCATTTTCGCAATCGCCTGGGAGTGATCGGCTTTTGCGGCGCGCCGTATACGCTGGCCAGCTACATGATTGAAGGCGGCAGCTCGAAAAACTATGTTCATACCAAACGAATGATGTATTCGGATCCCGCTTCCTGGCAGCGGCTGCTCGAAAAAATCGTTGCGGTGCTCGAGGAATACTGCCGATTGCAGGTTGAGGCTGGCGCCGACGTGATCCAGATCTTCGACAGCTGGGTGGGTTCGCTGGCTCTGGCCGACTATCGCGAGTACGTTTTCGAGGTCACGCGACGACTGATCCGCGCGGTGCAACAGATGGGGGTGCCGGTGATCTATTTCGGTGTTGAAACTGCAGGGCTGCTGGGCGCGATGGCCGCCACCGGAGCCGACGTGATCGGACTGGACTGGCGGCAACCGCTCGACGCAGGCTGGAGCGCCGTCGGACCCGGCCGCGCCGTGCAGGGAAATCTCGACCCCATCACGCTGTTTGCCCCGCTCGACATCATCGAGCAGCGCGTCGGGGAGATTCTGCGCGCCGCCCAGGGCCGTCCCGGCCACATCTTCAACCTTGGCCACGGCATTGTTCCGGAAACGCCGGTGGAAAACGTCGAGGCCGTTGTCCGCATGGTTCGCGAGTTCCGAATGGAACCGCCCATTCGTTAGGAGTCCTGGCGTCCGCCGCGCCGTTTGTTTTTTTTCAGATGCACGGAACGTGATTCTATCGGATGGAAATTCCCGTTTTTTGAGGGGGAGAGACTGGCATGGCGAAACAAGCAGTCCTGTTACTGGCTCATGGCACTCCGGAAACTGTCGATCAGATTCCCGAGTACCTGCGCAATGTCGTCAGCGGGCGGCCGCTTCCGAAGCGGGTTGTCGAGGAGATTCAGCACCGTTACTCGCTCATCGGGCGCAGCCCGCTTACCGAAATGACCTTCGAGCAGGCCCGTCTGGTTGCTTTGGAGCTGGCCAATAGCGGGGAAGGCACGCCGGTTTATGTCGCCATGAGGAACTGGCGGCCCTACATCCCCGACGTGGTGCGGCGGATGCGTGCCGACGGCGTCGAAGAGGCCGCGGTCGTCTGCATGGCGCCCCACAACTCGCGCACCAGCGTGGGTCTCTATCGCCGTTCCATTGCGGCCGAGGGCGAGGGCCTGCGCTTCGACTTCACGGATGGATGGGCCCAGCACCCGCTGCTGATCGAGGCCTTTGCCGAACGCTTGCGCCCCGCCTATGCCCGCTTCAGCGCGGAAGCCGGCGAGCCTGTTCCTGTCCTGTTCACGGCCCATAGCGTCCC
This sequence comes from Occallatibacter sp., assembly GCA_049976805.1. Classification (GTDB taxonomy): domain Bacteria; phylum Acidobacteriota; class Terriglobia; order Terriglobales; family Acidobacteriaceae; genus Telmatobacter. The sequence continues at coordinate 4,916 of JBMFHN010000096.1, forward strand.
CTGCCGCACGGTTCAAAGCTCCACTTTGGACGAAGGCATGCCGCGATTCTGGCCAGGCACAGGTGCTGATCCCTATGCGGAAGAAGCCAAGCAGACCGCCGCTCTGGTGGCCGCCAGCGTGCCGGAAATTCCGCAGTGGTACTTTGCCTTCCAGAGCCAGGGCGCAAGCGGGGGACCCTGGCTGGGGCCTACCGTCGAGCAGACGCTGGAATCGCTCGCAGCCTCGGGCGTCCGGACGCTGCTGCTGCAACCCATCGGGTTTCTCTGCGATCACGTCGAGATTCTCTATGACGTTGACATTCTCTTCCGCGATTTCGCCGCCCGGCTGCATATGCGGCTGGAACGGCCGGAGTCGCTGAATGCCTCCGTCACCCTCGCCCGGGCCGTCGCTGATCTGGCGAGGCAGGGACTGAGGCGGCTCGACCGCAACGGTCACTCGTGAAACCCGTTCAGGCTGCCGCTCCCGCGAAGACGCGGCCGGGCAATCAGCGAGACCGCGCCTCCGTTTTCGGCAGCCACTCCGCCTGGCGTCGTCCCGGCCATGGGCCGACCCGAAGGCAAGCGGCCGATCGCCCCTTGGTTGCTCCCCGGCAAGGCCTGCTGCCGCGCGCGCCGGGGCCGTTTGCGTCGCCTTGCGGATCGAGGCGTCGATTTCGCGTTGCCGCCCCGCCGCACCGAACCCTTGAAGATTGCCGGCTGCCAGAAATGCGGAAATCGGCGATCGGATGATCGAATTTGCCATTCCCGGCCGTGCCGAGCGCCCGGTCGGCTTTGCATTCCTGAAAATGAAATCAGACGAAAAGCGGCATGCGGTTTTGCCGATCGCGCCGGTTTTTCGGTTATAGTAAGGGGGATAACTTCAGACAGGGGATTAGCTAAAGTATTTCTTGGATTCATCCGCGCTTGAAGCGACCATCGAAAAATGACCTCAAGCCGCGGAAAAAAGCCGATGAAAGACTGAAAAACAGGCTAAACTCCACCAGGAAAAACGTTGCGGCAGTCGTTGGGGCGCGCATCCTGGCGGGTATCGTCAAGATAAGCGAATGGAGTTCAACGCTCGCCGCGAGCGCAGGAACCGCCGTCCCCCGGGATGGATTACAGGCTGAACCTCTGGAGCATGAATGCGGTTTAAAACTAAGACTGTTCTTTTTTGATCCATGCGCGGACGAAAAGAGCGGTATAGGGGAGAAGAAAAAATGAAATCGGCAAAAGCTGCCCGAAACAGCGTAGATGTCAGCAAACTGAGCATTCCCGAAGCGGAAGAAATCATCGAAAACGCTCTCAATGAATTGTCGTTTTCCACGGACCCCGGCCTGGCGCGCGCGCTGCATTTCCTGGCGCCCGCGGGCTATCAGGCCATCGTTGAGCTGTGCAGCGAAAACGGCCGGGGAAAGCGCCGCAATGCTCTGGCCGACACATGGTCTCCGGAAGAGGATGAACTGCGCATCTACTTCGAGCGCATCGATGGCGCCGAGCCATCCCCACGTCCGGTACAAGCCTCCGCCGAACCGCTCTTTGACGACGGCGACGACAGCCAGGAGGCAGTGATCCCCGCTGACATGGACGCCCGCGTGAAGGAGTTGTGCGCGGCGCTGGCCGAGGCCGAGCGCGGCGGCCACGCATTCATCGCCCTCAAGTGGTTCCGCGATTCGTTTCTGCCCCGCAAGGCTTTCCGCTGGAACCAGCATCCGGAATCGCGCCAGGCCGTCCTGGCCGAGTCCATTCAGCGGGGTCTGGTTCTGACCAGCAAGATCGCCAACCCGAAAACTCCCGCGTATCCGACGACCACCATCCGACTGAACCGCGCTGAGGCCGGCATACCCGAGGAGGCGCAGCGCTTCCACCCGGTGGAAATGCACGGCGAATCGATTGCTGAAACCGTTGAAGAGGAACGAGGGAATCTGTGATCTGCTATTTCTTGGAGGCCACGGCCTTTGCCAAGCTGTTTGTGCGGGAACAGGGAACCGGCCAGCTGATCCGCCTGATGGAATCCGTCGAGGACAACCGCAAGCTGATTTCCGCCTCCACCCCGCTCGAAGTCTACGCCGCCATCCGGCGGCGCGAGCGCGCTGGGGCCATCTCGTCCGCGGACGCGGCTGCGGCGCTCGACATTCTGCGTCTGGAAGCAGCCCGCCTGGTGCAGGAACCGCTCAATCCGGCCGTGCTTGAAGCTGCCCGCCAGCTTCTGGACCGCACGGAACTGCACTGGCCCGATGCCTTGCAACTGGGGGCGGCGCTGGTCGCGCGCGAGATGTTTCAGGGCACCGAGATCACTTTCGTCTCGGCTTCCTCCCAGTTGCTCGAGGCGGCCAAAAAGGAGGGCTTCCGCACCCTCGACCCGGCCGTGGAGATTGCCGCTCTAGACGAGGCCGAGGAGGATGCGGAAGGTTCCCGCCTCTGAAGGTGAAGAGACGGGAAGGCGGCAACTTACTTCATCACGGCCGCGCTGGTGAGGGTGTTCACCAGGTAAACGTAAGGGAACGCGCCATCGTCGCCGACCTGTGTATTGATGATCACCACGGTTTCATGGGCGGGGTTGTTGTTCCACAGGGTGCTGAAGATCCCCCGCCAGCCGTAGCTTCCCTTGCCCCCCAGCCAGAATCCGGCGCCCCCGGGCAGCGCATCTTCCTGGACATCGACTCCGTATCCCCATCGATTCCCGGTCAGGCCCGAAATCTTGTACCGGTCCGGCGCAGGTTTCGTCATCCGGTCAACCGCTTTGCGGCTGACCACGCGGATTCCGTCCAGTTCCCCCTTGTTCAGCAGCATCTGGGCAAACCGGAAATAATCATACGTGGTGCCGTGCAGGCCGCCGCCGGCGGAAAAATACCTCTTGTTCTTGCCGAAGGAATACTCCTGGTCCTCGAGCAGCAGTCCATGCACATGTTCCGTGAACCGGGTTTCCGAGTCGTTTGGAACCGTCACTTCAGGGATTCGTGAAAAGGCGGTCCGCGGGGGATACCACCAGGTCTCGTGCATCTTCAGCGGCTCGAAGATCGCCTTCTCGACGTACTGATCGAGCCGCATTGCTGAAAATTTCTCTATCAGATACCCGATGATGTCCTGTGAGGCATGTGCGTATTGCCATCCCTCCCCGGGATGATAGGCCAGTGGGCACTTCGCCAGCCCGCGGGTGTTATCTTCGAGGGTATTTGTCGCGTTCGCGTCAAACAGGTCGAATATTCCATTGCGCGCGTAACACTCCGTCACATAACTTGTCGCAGGATCCAGGCCATAGTAAAAAGTCGACGAAAAACCAGCCGAATAGCTCATCAGATCGTGCATGGTGATTTCGCGCCTTGCCGGAACCAGCCGGATATTGCCGTGGCCATCGTCCTCGGCAACTTGAGGATTGCCGAATTCAGGAAGGTGCTTGGCAAGCGGATCGTCGAGTTTGAACGCGCCCTTGTCGAAAAACTGCATGAGCGCAACCATGGTCACCGGTTTGGTCATGGAGGCCAGGCGGAAGACGGCATCTGTTTCCATCGCAACGCCTTTCGCGGCCTGGCCATAGGCCTTCAGATGGCAGATCTTTCCGTGGCGGGCAACCAGGATCACCGCTCCCCGGTAGTACTTCGCCTTGATCCCATCCTGAGCAAACTCATCGATCAGCGATAGAACCTTTCCGGACATGCCGGCCTTTTCCGGTTTGACTACCTCGATCGCCGGAATATTCGCGGTCTTTGTCATGGACTTCTCCTCTTCGTCAGGCGTGCAAACCGTCTGGTGAGCCTGTGAGATGCGCGCGGTTGATTCCTCAACTGCGCATTTGTCTGCGGAATTCTGGACGGTTGCCTCCGCAGCTTCCGGCAATCCGGAAGAAAATCCGCAAGCAGGATTGAAATTCTCTTTCCGTCTCCGCCGGTTTTCTTCCTGGCGCAGCCCCCCGCAGCAACCCGCTCGCGGGTAAAGCCGCGGCTGGACTCCGATCAGCAACGGCGCCTGAAAACTAGGAGGATTGAACGCGGTTGTCTGTGCGCTGCATCACGCAGGCAGGTTCATCTCTGTTCAGAGAGAAGAACAAAAATAACCGAAGGCGGGAGGAAGAACGCGGCGCGAATGCGCTACTCGCGCCGGAAGCGATTGGCCTGTTCGAACTCCCCACGCAGGGCCGGCGTGCGGAGGTTTTCGCGCAGGTGGGCCAGGCGCTGTTCGAGCGCGAAGAGAGCGGTCTGGACGGCTTCGGTGTTGGTGGCTGCGATGTCGCGCCACATCGAATAGGGACTCGATCCGAGTCGCGTCATCTCGCGCAAGGCGCGGCCGCCCACATCCTTCAACTCCGGTGCATCGCCCACCACATCATCGAGCAGAGCGCTCAGGGCTGTGGCCACAAATTGCGGCAGATGACTGATCCATGCCACCAGCTCGTCATGGCGCATCGGCTCCAGGTCGATGCACCTCGATCCCATCGCCGCCACCCAATTCCGCCAGTCTTTGACCAGTTGGGCCGAATGCACGGAGCGCTGCCACTCCGGATCGTCGGTAAAGAGCCAGACCGTGCCCCGAAAGAGGCTGGCATCCCCCAGTGCCGCGCCGCCGCGCTCCTTGCCGGCCATCGGATGCCCGGGCAGGAACGCGGCACGCGCGGGCGTGTTGAAAAGCCGGCCCGCAGCTTCCGTGATTCTGGCTTTGGTGCTGCCGACATCGGTCACCAGATGATCGGGACCGAGAACCGCGGCAAGCCGCTCCATCCAGTCCAGGGTTGCGTAGATGGGCACGGCCAGCACCACAACCTGGCTCATGCGCGCGGCCTCGATCGGGTTGGCTGCGAGGGAATCGATGGCGCCCATCTTGAGCGCAGTCTCGCCGCCCTCCGCGCCGCGGTTCCAGCCGGTGATCTGGCCGGAAAACCCCGCCGCGCGCAGCGCTAATCCCACCGACGTGCCCAGCAGGCCGGTGCCCAGAAGAGTGATGCTCTCAATCATCTTTTCCGCCATCCATCCTACACTTGCCCGGAGGTTTTCCGAGTCTCCCGTTACAAGCTTCGCCCGACGGCGGCGGCGACGACCCGCAACTGGCCCATCATCTCGTCGAACTGGCCCGGATAGAGGGTCTGAACGGCGTCCGAGGCGGCCTTGTCGGCGTTGGGGTGCACTTCGACCAGAATGGCGTCGGCGCCGGCGGCCACGGCGGCCCTGGCCAGCGGAGCGACCATCTCGCGCCGGC
>JBMFHN010000097.1:0-9979 GCA_049976805.1 Occallatibacter sp.
GCAGGAGCAGATGCGCCCCGCAGGGCGATTCCTTGGCGGAAGTGCAAATATGCCGGGCCGACGCGCTGTACTCTGAACCTATGACCGACAAGGAACTGCTGGCGCGGATCGCACGCTCGGCCGGCGGCAAGGCCGGCTACAAACAACTGGTGCGCGAACTGGGACTCGCCGGCGGACGGGAGCGGCGGCTCCTGCTGGAGCAACTGGCACGGCTCGTGGCAGGCGGCGAGCTGACTTCGCTCGACCGCGGGCACTGGAGCCTTCCCCGCCCGCCTTCCGGTGGGGCGAGCACGCGCGACAACCTGGCCGCCGGGCGGCTCGACCTGCACCCGGACGGATATGGTTTTGTGCGCCCCAACGCGCGGCAGACCTCCCGGGCGGTTTCGCCCCGGGAAGACATCTTCATTCCTCCGGGAGAGATGAGCGGGGCCATGCAGGGCGACCAGGTTCTGGTGGAGCTGGAGCCATCGCGGGCCGATGGGCGGCGGGCCGGCCGGATCGTGCGCGTGCTCACGCGCCGCAACCCGACCGTGGTGGGCGTCTTCCACTCCGGGCGGCCGGGCGGCGGGGGAACTTCGATGAGCTATTTTGACTCGCCCGGTACGCGAAGCCGGGCCTGGGCGCAGGGCCACCGCGTTGCGCCACCGGAGCGGGGACAAGGACACTTTGTCGTTCCCTTCGACGAGCGCATGACGCAGCCGATTCTCATCCCCGAAGGGCAGGAACTGCCCCCTGCCAGCCCGGGAGCCACGCCGCACCGGGTTCTCGGCCGCGAGGCCGCCGCCACGGCTCACCGGAGCCTGGAAGGGCTGGTCGTCGATGTCGAGATTACCGCCTGGCCGACGGAGTCGCGGCCTCCGGTGGGCCGGGTGATCGAAGTGCTCGGCGCTGCGGACGATTTCGGCGTGGACGTGGAGATGATGATCCGCAAGCACCAACTCCCGCGGATTTTTCCTGAGAATGTTCTGGCCGAGGCGCGCGCGGTGGCCCGTCTGGACCCCGCCGTGGTCTTGACCCGAAGGGATTTTCGCGGGCTGCCCATCGTGACCATCGACGGCGAGACGGCGCGGGATTTTGACGATGCCGTGCTGGCGACCGAGCGGGCGGACGGAGGCTTCGAGCTGCAGGTTCACATCGCCGACGTGGCCGAGTACGTCCGCGCCGGAACGGACCTCGACCTGGAGGCGCGGCTCAGGGGCACCAGCGTTTATTTTCCCGACCGCGCCCTGCCCATGTTGCCGCAGGAGCTTTCCACCGGCATCTGCAGCCTGCGCCCGGGCGAGGACCGGCTGGTGTTGAGCTGCCTGATGCAATTGGACGCCGAGGGGCGCATCGAGAGCTACGAGATCGTCGAGGGCGTGATCCGCTCGGCAGCGCGGATGACCTACACGGAGGTCCACGCGATTCTGGAGGGCGATGAATCACCCCACTGGCAAAGACCCGCCGGTGGGGACCCCGAAACGGAGGTCCGCGCCCGCTACGCGGATCTGGCCCCCGGCTTCGAACGGATGCAGCGGCTGGCCGAGCGGATGAACCGGCGGCGCCAGGAGCGGGGCTCGATCGATTTCGATCTGCCCGAGCCGGTGATCGAGTTCGACGAGCAGGGACGGATGAGCGGAATCACCCAATCGGAGCGCAACTGGGCTCACCGGCTGATCGAGGAGTTCATGCTGGCGGCCAACGAATGCGTCGCCACCTGGCTCGAAGACCTGGGCGTGCCCTCGCTCTACCGCATCCACGAGCAGCCGGAGCCGCGGCGCGTGGTGGAATTCGAAGAGCTGGCCGCCAGTTTTGGCTACACGCTCGGGCTGGGCGCGCTGCCGGTCCGGCGCATCCAGACACACGGTGACCGGCGCGAGGCCCGGCGCAGCCACCGCGCGGCGCACACCATCGAGATTCCCGAAGAGATTCGGGTCACGCCGCGCATGTATCAGAAACTCGCCGCCCGGATCGAAGGCAAGCCGGAGGAGCGGATTCTCAGCTACCTGATGCTGCGCTCGCTGCGGCAGGCGCGCTACTCGGAGACGAACGAGGGCCATTTTGCGCTGGCCGCGCCCACCTACACGCACTTCACCTCGCCCATCCGCCGCTATCCTGACCTGATCGTCCATCGCATCGTGAAGGCGCTGCTCGCGGCGGGCGTGAGCGGCCGGGGCGTGGTGGCCGAGGGACGGCTCGGCTCGCCCTGGACGCATCCCAACGAAGGCCAGGCCAGCGGCAAACCGGTGCAGCGTCCGCGGCCCCGCGCATCCGTGAGCTTTTCCGGCGAGCCACCCATTGCCGAGGCCGAACTGGCGCAGATTGCCGAGGAGAGCAGCCAGGCCGAGCGCCGCGCTGCCGATGCCGAGCGTGAACTGGTCGAGTGGAAAAAAGTGCGTTTCATGCAGGACCGGGTGGGCGACGAGTTTGCCGCGCTGGTGCTGAATCCGGCCAGGTACGGACTGTTTGTCGAGTTGACCGACCTCTTTGTCGAGGGGCTGGTGCCGATCGACTCGCTCGGCGGCGACCGTTACACCTGGCGCGAAACGACACATGAGATCATCGGCGAACACACGGGGCGGCGTTTCCGCGCCGGCGACCGGGTCACGGTCGTCCTGGACCGCGTGCTGGCGCAGGAGCGCAAGCTGCAATTTTCGATTGCCGAGGAAGAACGGCCGCTCACCGGAAAAAAAGCGGTCCGGCCCGCGCAGAAAGCGAAAAAACACCAGCGCAGGGAATCGGCAGCAAAGACAAAAATCGTTTTAAAGGTCAGGAGAAAGCCGGGCAGGAAGGGAAAGCCGCGGTAGGACCGGCCCGGGACGGGAAAATCTGCGTCTCCTTGAGCAGATCCGCCAGACCATCGCAGTTTGCTGCAGCAGCCTTCGATCACGGAGAGAAGAGCGGCTCTGGGCCGGCCTGTTCACTGCCAATACGGATTTCATGGCCGCAACCGGTGGCTCTGGGCCGCATCGATTTTCCGGCAGGATTGTCCGGAAGCGGGATCCCGGCATTTCCGAGCGGGATGGCAGCGGCTGGCAGCAGAAAAGCAGCCGAGCCGGACTTCGATTCAGGCGCGGAGCCGCGGCTCCGGAAAAACAGGAGCCGGCGGGCGGCCATCGGGCGCCGCCCCCGCAAGGATGCGTCCCGTGCGACAATAAATGAATAGTGATGACCACTTCAGCCTCACAGAATCCATCTCAAAATTCTCCCGAGCCGGTTGCTGTAACTCCGGAGCTACTGGCTGCGCATGGCATCACCGCGGAAGAGTACAGCCGCATCGAGGCCGCGCTGGGACGTGTGCCGTCGCTCACCGAACTTGGCATCTACAGCGTGATGTGGAGTGAGCACTGCTCCTACAAGTCCAGCCGCGTCCACCTGAAGCGGCTGCCCACCCGAAGCGATCGCGTGGTGCAGGGCCCGGGCGAGAACGCCGGCATCATCGACGTGGGCGAGGGGTGGGCCTGCGCCTTCAAGATCGAAAGCCACAACCACCCCAGCTACATCGAGCCCTACCAGGGCGCGGCCACCGGCGTGGGCGGCATTCTGCGCGACATCTTCACCATGGGCGCCCGGCCCCTGGCGGTGATGGATTCGCTGCGTTTCGGCCCCATCAGCGACGAGCCCAACCAAAAAGAGGAAGAGCGGAAGCTCATCGCCCGCAATCATTCCATCGTCGAAGGGGTGGTCAGCGGCATCGCCGGCTACGGCAACTGTTTCGGTGTGCCCAATCTGGGCGGCGAGACGAAGTTCGAAGCCTGTTATAGCGGCAATCCGCTGGTGAACGCCTTTGCGCTGGGCCTGGTGCGCAAGGAGGAAATCTTTTACGGCAAGGCGACGGGCGCGGGCAACCCGGTGATCTACGTCGGGGCCAAGACCGGCCGCGATGGCATCCACGGGGCGACGATGGCCTCGGAGGAGTTCCGGGAAGGCTCGGAGCAGAAGCGGCCCAACGTGCAGGTGGGCGATCCATTCATGGAAAAGCTGCTGCTGGAGGCCTGCCTGGAGGCGATGAAGACCGGCGCGATTGTCGGCATCCAGGACATGGGCGCGGCGGGGCTGACCTGCTCGACCTGCGAGATGGGCGCGCGCGCCTGCACCGGGCTGGAGGTCGAACTGGATCGGGTGCCGCAGCGGGAAACCGGCATGAGCGCTTACGAGATCATGCTTTCCGAGAGTCAGGAGCGGATGCTGCTGGTAGCCGCCAAGGGCCGCGAGGACGAGGTGCTGAAGGTCTTCGCCAAGTGGGGACTGGATGCGGTGATCGCGGGAACGGTGGTGCCTGAGCCCAGGCTGCGCATCCGCCATCATGGCGTGCTGGTAGCCGACATTCCCAACCAGTCGCTGACCGACGACGCTCCGCTCTACCACCGTCCCATCGGAACCTGGAAGGCGCCGGTGCCGCCGTTGCCGACCGAGGAGATTCAGGAAAAGCTGGCCGAGGACCGGAATTTTACCGCGGATTTGAAAAAGCTGCTGGCCAGCGCCAATGTCTGCTCGAAACGCTGGATTTACGAGCAGTACGACTCGATGGTGCAGACCAACACGGTGGAGGGCCCGGGCGGAGAAGCCGGGGTGATGCGCATCAAGGGAACCGGCTCGGCCGGCCACGAGCGCGGCCTGGCCATGGCGCTCGACGGCAACGGCCGCTGGGCCTATCTCGATCCCAAACTGGGCGCGATGCACGCCGTGGCCGAGGCCGCACGCAAGGTGGCCATGACCGGGGCGACTCCCGTGGCCGCCACCAACTGCCTCAACTTCGGCAACCCGGAGAAGCCGGAGATCATGGCCCAGCTGACGGCGGCCATCGACGGCATCGCCGAGGCCTGCACGGCCCTGGGCACGCCGATCACCGGTGGAAACGTCTCTCTTTATAACGAGACGCGCGGCGAGGGAATTTATCCCACACCGGTGCTGGGCATCGTGGGCATTCTGGACGACGTGACCCAGGCCGTTCCTTCCTGCTTTCAGGCTGCGGGCGACGCCATCCTGCTGCTCTGGCCCATTCCGCGCGGCGAGGAACCGAACCCCGATCTCGAGGTGCCGGTGAACAACGACGATTTGCATTGGCAGATTCCGGAGCGCGAGGTCACGCCGGATTCGGAGGTTCTCGTTCCGGAAGACGCAGCCGAAACCGAAGCCTCGGCAACGGCCGAGCTGGCGGCCTTTGGATCGTCGGAATATGCCCGGGTGGTTCTCGGCGGCATCTGGGGTACGCCCCCGCCGCTTGATCTGGGCGCCGAGGCCGATCTGCACACCCTGCTGCAGGCGCTGGCCGCGCAGGGGCTGCTCCGCTCGGCCCGCGACATCTCCGATGGGGGCATCGCCGTGGCCCTGGCCCAATCCGCGTTTCCGCTGGGAATTGGCGCTTCGATCGAACAGGAGCAGTCGCTCATGGTTCATCCTCTTTTTGGTCTCTTTGCCGAGCCGGCTTCCACGATGCTGGTTTCCGCCCACCCCAGCCAGGCGGCTGCAATCGAGAATCTGGCCGGCGAATATGGCTTCTTTGCCGCGCGTATTGGCATGACCGGCGGCGAGCGGCTCGAAATCTCCGTCTACCACGAGCCTTTCGTCTCGGCCTCGCTCGAATCCCTGCGCCAGCCCTGGGCAACGTCTCTCGAAGCCACACTTCATGGCGAGGTTACAGCATGAACCGGAGGCTTTTTCAGGGGATCGAAGGTGTCGCCGACGAGACCATCCGTCTCTGTTCGGCTGCCTCCGCGCCGGCCCCGGTCACGATGGGCGGGTCACGGTTCAAAACCGCGGACAAGCTTCGCGAAGAGTGCGGCGTGGTCGCCATCTACGGCCATCCGGAGGCCGCCCGCCAAGCCTATCTCGCCCTTTACGCGCTGCAACACCGCGGCCAGGAGTCGGCCGGCATCGCCACGGCCGACGGTCTGCGGCTGGCCAACATCAAGGGCATGGGCCTGGTTTCGGAGATCTTCACCGACGACGTGCTGGCCAAGCTTCCGGGTTGGATGGCGATCGGCCACACCCGCTATTCGACCACCGGCGACTCGGCCCTGCTCAATGCCCAGCCCATCCGGGTGGACTCGACCAAGGGGCTGATCGCCATCGCCCACAACGGCAACCTTGTCGATCTGGGCAATGTGCGCGCGCGCCTGGAGCGCGATGGCGCCTATTTCCAGACCACCTCCGATTCCGAGATTATCGTCCAGTTGATCGCCCACTCCCGCGCCGCCACGCTGGTCGACGCCATCGCCGACTCGCTCGGCCAGATCGACGGCGCCTTTTCCATCGTGATGATGACCCGCGACCGCGTCTTCGCCGCCCGCGACCCGCGCGGCTTCCGGCCGCTGTCGATGGGGCGCATCCGCAATCTCGACGGCCCGGACACCATTGTCTTCGCCTCGGAGAGCTGCGCCTTCGACCTGCTGCGCGCCGAGTTCGAGCGCGACGTGCTGCCCGGCGAGCTGATCATGGTCACCGAAGACGGCGTCACCAGCCGCCAGTACGCCACCGGCGTCCCCCAGTCCAGTTGCATCTTCGAGCAGGTTTACTTCGCCCGTCCCGACTCGCGCATCTTCGGCCGCTGGGTGCAGGAAAGCCGCGACCAGATGGGCCGCCAACTGGCCCGCGAAACGGGCGTTCCCGCCGACGTCGTCGTCCCGGTGCCGGACTCCGGCGTGACTGCCGCGCTCGGCTATGCCGAGGAGGCCGGCATTCCTTTCCGCCTGGGACTGATCCGCAACCACTACGTCGGCCGCACCTTCATCGAGCCCGAGCAGCGCGTCCGCGACTTCGGCGTCCGCCTCAAGCTCAACCCGGTGCGCAACCTGCTGGCCGGCAAACGGGTCGTGCTCATTGACGATTCCATCATCCGCGGGACCACCAGCCGCAAGATCGTGCGCATGGTGCGCGGCGCGGGCGCAAGGGAAGTGCATCTGCGCATCAGTTGCCCGCCCACCATCTCGCCCTGTTTTTACGGCGTCGATACGCCCTCGAAGCGCGAGCTGATCGCAGCCAATCAGTCCATCGAAGAGATTCGCCGCTTCATCGAGGCCGATTCGCTGGCCTACCTCTCCCTTGACGGGCTTCTCCAGAGCTGCGCGGGCGACGAGCCGGTCGGGTACTGCACGGCCTGCTACACCGGCAACTATCCTACCCAGCAGATCGATGTCGAGGATATTCTGCCGGCGACGAATCGCTGGTTGGTTCCTCTGCTCTAGCCACCTCTCCATTCAGCTCCTGCGCAAAACGGGCAGGAAATGGCGGAGTCATGCGGCGCCGGTGCCGGCAATCCGCGGAATGACGGCGGGTTCGCGGAGCGCGAGACCGGCAGGAATGACCTGCTTGCCGAACTGAGTCTGGCGGCACTTGCCAGCACCGCCCCGCCGCCCAATGACGTTGCCGCGCGAAAAGCCTCGCGCAGGACCAAGAGACCGCGCCCGGGAACGCGAGAACGGCGCCCAGCTCTCACGCGGCACTGAATGGGCCGCAGTCTTGGTCCCCATCCTCCCGTTTCGCGCCGTTTCGCAGGTTTTGCTCAAAGCAGAAAACGGAACTTCGGGATTCAGGTGGATCCGGTGGAACGTAGTGCGCGGAAGGGTGAGCGTGCCGCGCCTGGAAGAGGCGGCTTGCCGCCGCGGATGCGCCCGGTGGCGGAAATTTGCGGCGCCGCGTTCAGCGCGCGGCTTCCTTTCCGGCAATGAAAACCCGGGGCCGCGCCGGCGCGGCGATGAAGTAGGTCAGTTCGCGGTAATCTTCGAACTCGTGGATCAGGAAGTCGGCCTGCTTGCCGGCTTCGAGCGAGCCTGCCCGATGGCCGAGGTTGAGGCTCCAGGCGGCGTTGATCGTCGCTGCCGTGAGCGCCTCGGCGGGCGCGAGTCCCATCTGCAGGCAGGAGAGCGAAAGGATGAACGGCATCGAAGCAATGGGCGACGAGCCGGGATTGAAGTCCGTCGCCACGACAATCGCCAGTCCCTCGTCGATCATCCGGCGGGCGGGTGGATAATCCCTCCGCCCCAGCGCAAAAACCGATCCCGGCAGCAGCACCGGTTGCACCCCGGCCGCCTTCAACCGGCGCAGACTCTGCTCCGTCACGGTTTCCAGATGGTCGGCCGTCGCCGCGCCCAGTTCGGCGGCCAAGTCCGCTCCGGTGCCCGGGCGGAACTGCTCGGCGTGGATGCGCAACCGCATTCCATGGCTGCGCGCCGCCGAGAGCACCGCGCGCGCCTCCTCGACCGTGAAGGCGTGCTCGTCGCAGAAGGCGTCGCAAAACTGTGCCAGCCCGGCGGCGGCGACCTCGGGAATCAACTCTTCGACAATCCAGCGCACGTACTCGCCGCGCCGCCCGGCAAACTCCGGCGGAACGGTGTGCGCGGCCAGCAGCGTGGGCACCATCCTGGCCGGGCCTTCGGCATCAAGCCGCTCGATCACCCGCAGCATCTTCAGCTCCGCCTCGCGCTCCAGCCCGTAGCCCGACTTGGCCTCGATTGTTGTCGTCCCCGCGCGCAGCATCCAGTCGCGATGACGCCGGGCGACGGCCAGAAGCTCGTCTTCGTTGGCCGCCCGGGTCTGCCGGACAGTACGCGCAATCCCGCCTCCGCTGGCGGCGATCTGCTGGTAGGTGGCCCCGGCGATGCGCTCGTCGAACTCGGCGGCGCGGTTGCCGGCAAAAACCAGGTGCGTGTGCGCGTCCACAAAGCCCGGCGTCACCGCGCGGCCCCCGGCGTCGATCACCGCGGCCTCGGGCGGAATCTTCGCGCGCAGCTCCGCGTAAGGCCCGGCGGCGATGATGCGGCCGTCGGCAATCAGCAGCGCCGCGTTTTCGATCAGGCCCAGCTCACGCAGTTCCGCTCCCGCGCGCGGCCGGGCCGGGCCGGCCAGGGTCGCAAGCTGGCCAATGTTCACGACCGCGACAGATTCCGCCACGGCTCACTTCCCCGCCATGGGGATCGCGATGCCCCGCTCGCGCGCCGTCCGCTGCGCCAGTTCGTAGCCCGCATCAGCGTGGCGCACAATGCCGATTCCCGGATCGTTGTTGAGCACGAGGGCGATCTTGCGGCTGGCCATCTCCGTGCCGTCGGCCACCGTCACCTGCCCCGCGTGCAGCGAATAGCCCATCCCCACGCCGCCGCCGTGGTGGAAGCTCACCCAGGTGGCGCCCGAGGCGGTGTTCAGCAGGGCGTTCAGAATCGGCCAGTCGGCCACCGCGTCCGAGCCGTCCAGCATCTTTTCCGTCTCGCGGTAGGGGCTGGCCACGGATCCAGTGTCCAGGTGGTCGCGGCCCATGGCGATCGGAGCCGAAATCTCGCCCTTGCGCACCAGTTCGTTGATCGCCTCGCCCATCCGCGCCCGCTCCCCGTAGCCCAGCCAGCAGATGCGCGAAGGCAGCCCCTGGAAAGCAAAGCGGCCGCGGGCCAGCCGCAGCCAACGGTTGAGAATCTCGTTCTCCGGGAATAGTTCGAGAGCCAGTTCGTCGGTGCGGTCGATGTCCCTGGGGTCGCCCGAGAGCGCCACCCAGCGGAACGGTCCCTGGCCGGTGCAAAACAGCGGCCGGATGTACTCCGGCACAAAGCCGGGAATCAGGAAAGCGTCCGCGCAGCCGGCGTCGAAGGCGAAGCGGCGAATGTTGTTGCCGTAGTCGAAGGCGATGGCCCCGGCCCGCTGCAGGGCGAGCATCGCGTTTACGTGGACCACCATCGAGGCCGTCGAGCGGCGCACGTACTCTTCCGGGTCGCTCCGGCGCAGTTCGGCGGCTTCGTCGAGCGTCAGCCCCTGCGGAATATAGCCGTTCAGCGGATCGTGGGCGCTGGTCTGATCCGTCACCACGTCCACCTGAACCCCGCGCCGCGCAATCTCCGGCAGCAGGTCGGCCGCATTGCCCACCAGCCCGACCGAAAGCGCCCGGCCCTCGCGCCGCGCCGCCTCGCACACCGCGAGCGCCTCGTCCAGATCGGTCGCCATCCGATCGCAGTAGCGCGTTTCCACCCGCCGCTCGATGCGCTTCGGGTCCACGTCGATGCCCAGCAGCACGCCG
>JBMFHN010000098.1:0-1081 GCA_049976805.1 Occallatibacter sp.
GGTGCGCATCACCCACATTCCCACCAACACCGTGGTCAGTTGTCAGGACGAAAAATCGCAGATCAAGAACCGCGAAAAGGGCATGCGCGTGCTGCGTTCGCGGCTGTATGAAATGGAGATGGAACGTCAGCAGTCGGAGTTGGCCCGGGAACGCCGCCAACAGGTGGGCACCGGCGACCGCAGCGAGAAGATCCGCACCTACAACTTTCCGCAGAACCGGCTCACCGACCATCGCATCGGGCTGACCCTGCACCAGCTCGACCTGGTGATGGAGGGCCGGCTGCAGCCCATCGTCGATGCGCTCATCAGTCACCACCAGGCCGAGCAGTTGAAGTCGGCGGGCAGCCATGCGGCCTGAGTTTCACTCCGGGAGGATGTGAGCCTTGCAGCCGGAATCGGTTCCGGAATCCTGTGGCGGCGCGCTCCGCAAGGGCGCGGAACGTCTCGCCGGGGGGCCGCATCCCGGCCGCGCCAGGCTGGACGCCGAAACCCTCCTATTGCGCGTTTTGGGCCAGGGAAAGGCATGGCTGCTGGCCCACGCCGACGCCCCGCTTGCCCGCGATCCGGCTCGCCACTACGCCGAACTGCTCGAACGGCGCCTTGGCGGCGAGCCCATCCAGTACATTCTCGGCGAAACAGAGTTCTACGGACTGCTGTTTCGGGTCACGCCGGACGTGCTCATTCCGCGCCCGGAGACCGAGCACCTGGTCGAGAAGGCGATCGCGCTGGCCGGCCGTTTCCACGCGCCCCGCATCGTCGACATTGGCACGGGGTCGGGGGCGATCGCCGTCGCCCTGGCCCGCCATCTGCCCCGGGCGTCCATCACGGCCACCGACATTTCGCCGGCGGCGCTCCGCATGGCGCGTGAAAACGCGGCGCGGAATGGGGTCGAGGAAAGGATCCGCTTTCTCGCGGGCGATCTGCTGGCGCCGGTGGCCGCCGTTGTTCCCGCCCAAGCGGGGCGCTTTGAGCCGCTGGAACGCTTCGAGCTGGTCGTCTCCAATCCGCCGTACATCCCCGCCGCTGACCGCGCCACGCTCGCCATCGAGGTGCGCGACTACGAACCGGCGCTGGCGCTTTT
>JBMFHN010000098.1:1091-9730 GCA_049976805.1 Occallatibacter sp.
GCCGGCGCGGAGTCCGACTCCGACGGACTGGAGGTGTTCCGCCGCCTGATTCCCGCTTCTTTCCGGGTGCTTGTCCCCGGCGGTTTTCTCCTGCTCGAAATCGGCTGTGGCCAGCAGCCGGCCGTGGCCGTGCTGCTGGCCCGCGCGGGTTTCGCCTCGATCGAATTCCTTCCCGATCTGCAGGGCATTCCGCGCGTCGCCTCGGCGCGCCGCGCCTGAATCCGGTTGACCGCGGTGCGGAAAACACGTCACTCCGGCATCCGCTCGCTGATGCGAATGTGGTAGTTGTAAACCAGCAGCGTGAGGATGGCGAAGACCATGGCAGTGAGCGCCAGCGGCGCGCCGTAGGGGTAGCCTTCGGTCAGCGCGAAGCGGATCAGAATGATCGAAACCACGAAGGCCACGTTGCGGAAGACGCCGATGTATTGCCCGGAGACCACCAGCGAGAGAATCAGGATCAGCACGTCGGTGAAGATCATCACCGTGAAGACGTCGTTATAGAATGTGCTCTCGGGCCGGAGGCCGGCTTGACCCGCGATCCAGTCGCGCCCCACGCCAACGAGGAAGAGCCCGAGGTTGTAGGCGGCCATCGAGAGCAGCAGCGCGGCCAGCCCGATGGCGATCACCTTCTTCTCCGCAATGAACCGCGCCCGCTCCGGAGACAGCGCGAGCCGTTCCGAGCGCCGCCTCCTCCCGAGCGCGACGTGCTGAAAGATGGCGACCAGAAAATACATGAGGAAGCCCGAAGCCATGTCCACAAAGACGGGCAGCGTCTCCGGCGCCAGGCGGTGCTCCATCACCAGGCCGCCGGCCGAGCCAATATCCTTGAAAACGTCGCGGATGAAGATCAGCGAGACGATCTCGAACTGGTTGGCGATGGAGCGCGTGGTCGAGGCGGGCAGAGCCGCGATCAGGATCATCACCTCGTAAAACAGGATGAACTCGAACGGAGTTGAAATGGCGGTCAGGTAGTTCTCGCCGGCCTCGGCGATCACCAGCGGCGGGTGGGGGAGCGTGCGGGCCAGGAAGATCAGACCCAGGTGAATCAGGAACCCGGCGATGCTCAGGCGGATCGCCAGATCCTTGAGCACTTTCTTGTTGGCATCGGAGAAAATCCAGTCGTGGAGCGTGCTCAGGCGCAGCAGAAAACGGGTGAATCTGCCATCCATGCCGCCGCCGAATTCGTTCTGCGCATTTTCCATCGTCACCGGGGCCGTGTTGGAGATAAATTATCGCACGCCGGCCGTTGTCCTCTCCGGCTTCCCTTTGCCGTCTAACTGGATGGAGGCATCGTGAAATTTCCTCTGTTGTCCGCCATCGTCCTGGTGCTGTGCCTTGCCGCGGCTCATGCCCGGGAGATCTCCGCCGCCGCAGCGCAGGCCGGCCAGCCTCCGTCCGCGGTTCCAGCGAGTCCGGAGGGCGCGCAAGATCCCGGCGGCGGGCAGTGGATCGCCCGGCCCGGCCTGCGCGGAACCGTCACTGCAGTCGCCGCCGGCCACTATACGATCCAAACGGCCACGGGTGCCGTCTATACGGTCAACCTCGACGCCAACACCCGCATTCTGCGGCAGATGGTCTGGCACGGCCACCCCGGCGAGGGCAGCGGCAACGGAGACCGCGCGCCGTCCGGTCCGCAGACGATTGATCCGTCCGGCATTCGGGTGGGCGACAGGGTAAGTGTTCTGGGGCAGGTGGAGGATGCCTCCCGATCCGTCGCCGCGCGGCTGGTCCTCAAGCTCGATCCCGAGCGTGCGCGCCGCCTGGACGCCCTCGATGCCAGCTATGGAAAAACCTGGCTGATGGGCCAGGTGACGGCCATCAGCGAGACCACGGTTACGCTGCAGGGCGCGCTCGACCGCGTTTCCCACAGCTTCGTGACCGGCGGGAACACGCAGTTCCGCAAACTCCGTCAGCCCGCCACGCTTTCCGATCTCGAGGTGGGTGACCGGGTGCGTGTCGAGGGCGCGGTGGAGGATGGCAGTTTTGTCGCCACGCGCGTCTCGATCCTGGCGCGGCGGCGAGGGAGATTGCCGGTTCTGCCGCCCTCCGGTCAACCCCGCTGAAGACTCTTGCTTCGGAAACGCCGGGGAAAGAGCGGATACGGCTTTTCTCCGGCATTCGAGGCCACGCATTTCACCGGAGGCAAGGAGGAATTTTCGGAATCGGATCGTTGCCCGATCGGCGCGGCGATGCGCTCGGCTCCTTTTGCCGCCGGATCGGCAAAACGATGTGAAGTTTCCACTTCTTCGGGCGCGGCCTGCTCCGGTCGCCGGGCAAACTTCGGCCTCTGCCTGCCGTCCGAGGGCTCAGGCCGCGGACTTGCCCCCGGGGCGCGGGTTCCATTCTGCCCGGAAAACCGGACCGCGGGTACGGTCAAACCGGCACAAAAAACCGGCCGCGAAATGGATCTTTGCGGCCGGTAATTCGCCGGATCTTGTTGAATTCTTCTTCCCGATTCCGATTTTTCTCCAATCAGCCGGAGTTCATTCTCTCCGTCTCTGTGCGGATCGAACCAGAGCGCGGCAGCCGCGCCTAGGAACATCCGCTGGTCGAGCCGCAGCTCATGCAGCGATAGCAACTGCCGCTGCGAACCATGATGGCGCCGCAGGTCGGGCAGCTGGGAGCGTCGCCCATCTCGTACATTTCGCGCAGCGCGTCGGCGGCGTGGTAGATGCCGCGGTCAGCCAGTTGCGGTCCCTGCGCCGGGATCGAGGAGGGCGAGCCGGAGGCCTGGACATCGGGAGCGATGCCTCCGCCCGCGTGGCTGGTTTCGGCGTTGCCGGCCGGGTTGAGGCGCCAGCCGGGGCCCTCGGCTGTTCTCGTCCGGCGTTCCCCGGGGAACAGGTCGTAGTCCTCTTCGGCTTCGGTCTCGGGAATCAGGCCTGGCGTGGCGGGCAATTGCGCGGCATGCGGCGCCAGACCGGCGAAGAGCGTCAGCTGCTCGCCGGAGAGAAAACGCAGGTTGAGCCAGCGGAAGATGTAGTCCATCAGGCTCTTGGCGTAGCCGATCTGCTGGTTGCCCGTCCATCCGGAGGGTTCGAATCGGGTGTGGGCAAACTTCTCGCAGAGCACCTTGAGCGGCACGCCGTGCTGCAGGGCGAGCGAGATGGAGGTGGCGAAGGCGTCCATCAGACCAGAGACGGTCGATCCCTCCTTGGCCATTTTGATGAAGATCTCGCCCGGCTGCCCGGTGGGATAAAGGCCGACCGTGATGTAGCCCTCATGGTTGGCGACGGAAAACTTGTGGGTAATCGAGGCGCGTTCCTCGGGCAGGCGGTGGCGGACGGCGCGGGGCGGGGCGTTCAGGTCCTGCGCCTCGCCGCTGGCCGGATCAAGCGCCTCCACCGATGGATTTCGCGGCAGCTGCCCGGCCTGGGCAATCTGAGCGAGGAGGCGCTGGAAAGCGGCGGCGGCCTGAATCACCTGCCGGGAGGAAACCTCCAGCCGCTCGTCTGCCTTGGCTGCCAGAGCCTTCAGGTCCACCTCGGCGGCCGGCTCGCCTGCGGCCAGCTGGGCCAGTACCCGGCCTCCGGTGGCGTCCAGGACAGAAGAGGCGCGCCGGCCGTCTGCGCTGAGGTTCAGCGGCTGGGTGCCTTTCGAGCCATCGCGGTAGATGGCCACGGCCTTGATCCCCCGCCGCCAGCTTTCCATGTAGGCCTCGGCAATCTCCTCGGCCGTCACTTCGTTGGGCATGTTGACGGTCTTCGAGATCGCGCCGGAAAGGAACGGCTGCACGGCGGCCATCATCTTGATGTGACCCATATAGTGAATCGACCGCGTGCCCTTGGCAGGTTTGAAGCTGCAATCGAAGACCGCCAGATGCTCGTTCCGCACACCGGGCGCGCCCTCGATCGTGCCGGTGGCGTCGATGTAGCTGACGATGGCGTTGACCTGATCGCTCGCGTAGCCGAGCTTGAAAAGGGCCTCGGGCACGGTGTTGTTGACGATCTTGATCATGCCGCCGCCCACCAGCTTCTTGTATTTGACCAGGGCCAGATCCGGTTCGATGCCGGTCGTGTCGCAATCCATCATGAAGCCGATGGTGCCCGTCGGCGCCAGAACCGTAGTCTGCGAGTTGCGGTAGCCGTGCTTTTCTCCGTAGGCCAGGGCCAGATCCCAGCACTCCCGGCTGGCGTCAATCAGGATGTCGAGCTGAGGCGCGGCGAAAGCTTCGCCGGACTGGCGCGAGCGGCCGATCTTGTTCACCTCAGCACGGTGCATGCGGATCACGTCAAGGAAGGGTTCGCGGTTGACGGAGAAGCCGGGACAGGCGCCCTCGTCCTGCCGGGCCGGCTCGCCCCCGGGAACCCCGAATCCGCGCACAGCATCGTTGCTGGCCGCCAGCGGCGTGACGGCCGGAATGGGTGGGCAGTGGGCGGCGATCAGCGCCGATTGCAGATAGGCCTGGCCGGTCAGGATGGCGGTCAGCGCGGCGGCCAGGTCGCGGCCGGCGGCCGAGTCGTAGGGCAGGCCGCAGGCCATCAGCAGCGCGCCCAGGTTGGCGTAGCCCAGGCCCAGCGGGCGGTAGTCATGCGAATTGCGGGCGATGGCCTCGGTCGGGTAGCCCGAGTTGTCGATCAGAATCTCCATCGCGGTGATGATGACCGAAATGGAGTGCCGGAAGGCGGGAATGTCGAAGCCTCCCGACGGGGTGACGTACTTCATCAGATTGAAGCTGGCCAGGTTGCAGGCCGAGTTGTCCAGGAACATGTATTCCGAGCAGGGATTGGAGGCGTTGATGCGCGCCGTGTTCTTGCTCGTATGCCAGCGGTTGATGGTCGAGTCGAACTGCATGCCGGGATCACCGCAGATCCATGTGGCCTTGGCGATCTTGTGCAGAATCTCGCGCGCCTTGTAGGTCTTGACCAGTTGATGATCTTTCACCGTGTAGGTGGAGATCTCGCCGTCGTTCTCGCAGGCGCGCATGAACTCGTCGCTGACGCGGACCGAGTTGTTGGCGTTCTGGAAGAAAATGGAGGAAAAGGCCTCCGAATCCGGCCCCGAGCCGTCATAGCCGGCCTGAATCAGAGAAAAAGCCTTGGCCTCTTCCTTGGCCTTGCACTCGATGAAATCGACGATGTCCGGGTGGTCGGCGTTGAGGATCACCATCTTGGCGGCGCGCCGTGTCTTGCCGCCGGATTTGATGACCCCGGCGAAAGCGTCAAAACCGCGCATGAAGCTCAAGGGACCGGAGGCCACGCCGCCGCCTGAGAGCAACTCCATCGAACCGCGGATCGAGGACAGATTGGTTCCCGTGCCCGAACCCCATTTGAAGAGCATTCCCTCGGTCTTGGCCAGAGTGAGAATCGAATCCAGCGAATCTTCCACGGAGTTGATGAAGCAGGCTGAACACTGCGGACTGCGATAGCCGGTGGCGGAATAGCGGACGCTGGCGGTGGCCGGATCCCAGTGCCAGCTCCTCCCCTCCGCATCCGGCTCCAGACGATCGCAGCCCACATTGAACCACACCGGAGAGTTGAAGGAAAGCTTCTGGGTCAGCAGCATGTGCGCCAGCTCGTCGTGAAAAACCTCCGCGTCTTCGGGAGTGGCAAAGTAACCGCCCTGCATGCCCCAGTCGCGGATGGTTTCCACCACGCGGCTCACCATCTGGCGAACGCCGGTCTCCCGTTGCGGGGTGCCCAGATGCCCATGCAGATACTTCGAGGCCACGATATTTGTAGCGGTCATCGACCAGTCTGCCGGTGTTTCGACATTCTCCTGCTCGAAAATCGTGTTGCCTTTGCTGTCGGTGATCGACGCGTTGCGCAACTCCCACTCGATCTCGTCATACGGCGAGACGCCCTCGGTGGTGAAGCGGCGGGTAAACGCCAGTCCCCGCTGGGCATGTGGAGTCTTCCGATCGGTGGTGGGCATCTGAAACTGGGACTCGTTCATGGGATCCTCTCAATCCTTCCATCAAAAAAGCGGTAGAAACGCCGTCCGGCCAGTGCAATCAGCCCGCGGCGCATAAAAAATATCCGGTCGCACAAAGGGAACCGTGAAATGAAACGTACGGTGAGGGTTCTGCTCTCAGCGGCGCTTGAGAGTCTCTTTAAGCCGGGTTCATGACCCTCCGTTTTTCGCCGCAGATGAAAAAATACCGCTGTCTATGGTGCGTGTCAACAAAAAACCACAACATATTGTATTTTGTTTGTATTCCCGGCTTCATCCCTCCTTCTTCAAAGAAAGCGCCTGTGGAAAGCGTTCCTTTGTGCCTGGGACGCGGGTTTCAGAGCCCGCGCCCCAGGGCGGGACGGAGCGGAAAGGGGTGAAATCCGGAGGGTGGCGGGTGGAGGCCGGGGCAGAAATTGCCCCTCCGTACCTTGTTTTCCTGCCCGATCTTCCAGTTCGGAATTCCGGGGGGCCAGACTGGCGAGCCGCGAAGGAACGGTGCGGCTCGCCAGCAGGTTCTTACTTGGATGCAGACGATTCCAGAGGATTCTGGCCCGCAATGCGCATGGCATAAAACGAGCGGTGGACGAAGAAGAAGGATATGGCGAAGAAGACCGCCGCCAGCAGGTGCGTCAAAAACACGCCGCTGGTGGCGGACAGTTGAACCGCCAGCTCGACGGCGAGCAAGCCAAAGAGGGTGGTGAACTTGATGACCGGATTGAGCGCCACGGCGGATGTGTCCTTGAAGGGATCGCCCACCAGGTCCCCCACCACCGTGGCTTCGTGCAGCGGCGTTCCCTTTTCATGCAAATCGACTTCGACGATCTTTTTCGCGTTATCCCAGGCTCCGCCCGCGTTGGCCAGGTAGATGGCCGCGTAGAGACCGAAGATGGCAATGGAGATCAGATAGCCGATGAAGAAGAACGGGTCCAGGAAGGCAAACGAGAGGGCGGCAAAGAAAATCGCAATGAAGATGGTCAGCATCCCGCTTTGCGCGTAACGAGTGCAGATGGCCACCACCTTCTTGCTGTCTTCGGTGGAGGCTTTTGCATTACCTTCAATGTGGATATTCCTCTTGATGAACTCCACGGCGCGGTAGGCGCCCGTGGTCACCGCCTGGGTGGATGCGCCGACGAACCAGTAGATCATCGCGCCGCCGGTGATCAGACCGAGCAGAAAGGGGGCGTGGAGAATCGAGAGCTTTGCTACGGCCACTGGATCTTTGAGCGAGTTGGTGAGCGCCATGATGGTGGCAAAGATCAGCGTGGTGGCGCCCACAACCGCCGTGCCGATCAGCACCGGCTTGGCGCTCGCCTTGAAAGTGTTGCCGGCGCCGTCGCCCGCCTCCAGCATCCGCTTGGCGCGCTCGAAATCCACCTCCACGCCGAACTGCTTCTTCACTTCCTCAGCTACGCCCGGTTCGTCTTCGATGAGCGACAGTTCGTAGATGGATTGCGCGTTGTCTGTTACCGGCCCGAAAGAATCGACCGCGATGGTCACCGGTCCCATGCCCAGGAAGCCGAAGGCAACCAGGCCAAAGGCGAACATCGGGGCCGCCAGAATCACGCTGTCGAATCCCTGGGTGCTCACCAGGTATCCAATGGACATCAGAGCGGTGACCGCCAGGCCCAGGTAATAGGAAGAATAATTTCCGGAGACAAAGCCGGACAGCAGGCCGAGGGCGGCTCCGCCCTCCTTTGCCGACGCCACCACCTCCTGCACATGGCGGGATTTGGTGGAAGTGAACACCTTGACAAGCTCGGGGATGAGAGCGCCGGCCACGGTTCCGCAGGAAGTGATGGTCGCCAGTTTCCACCAGAGCGTGGGATCTCCGCCCAGGTCATAGAGCAGGGCGTAAGTGACCGGGTAAGTGGCGGCAATGGTCACGATGGAGGTAATCCAGACAAGTGAAGTGAGCGGGGCTTCGAAGTTCAGCTCGCTCACGCTCTTATAGCGCGCCTTGGAGATCACCTCGTTGATGTAATAGCCGGCGACGGCGGCCACCAGCATGGCCACGCGCACCGCGAACAGCCAGACCAGCAGTTGCACGCCCACCACATCGCTCTTTGCTCCCAGCATGATGAAGGCGATGAGTGCGACCTGAACCACGCCATAGGTTTCGAAACCGTCGGCCGTGGGGCCGACCGAATCGCCGGCGTTGTCTCCGGTGCAGTCGGCAATGACGCCGGGGTTGCGCGCATCGTCCTCTTTCACATGAAAGACAATTTTCATCAGGTCCGCGCCGATGTCGGCGATCTTGGTAAAGATGCCTCCCGCCAGGCGGAGGGTGGCGGCGCCCAGCGACTCGCCGATGGCGAAGCCGATGAAACACGGGCCGGCATAGCTTCCCGGAACGAAGAGAATGATGCTGAACATCATCAGCAGCTCAATCGAGATCAGCATCATGCCGATGCTCATGCCCGCTTTGAGCGGAATGCTGAAGGCGCGATATGGATTTCCGCCCAGCGAAGCCCAGGCGGCGCGCGAATTCGCCAGCGTATTCACCCGGATGCCGAACCAGGCCACAAAATAACTGCCCGCCATGCCGAGCACGCTGAAGCCCAGGATAATGGCCACCCGGAGCGCGCTAAAGTGAAGCAGAACAGCAAAATAGGCGAGGATGACGACGGCGATGAAGGACCACAGGAGAAGCAGGAACTTGCCCTGGTTGATCAAGTACGTCTTGCAGGTTTCCCAGATCAGCTGCGAGACTTCCAGCATCGATCGATGCGCGGACAACCCCTTCA
>JBMFHN010000099.1:0-9728 GCA_049976805.1 Occallatibacter sp.
GGTCAGCGTGACCGATTGCGGCAATGCTGTCGCTCCCACCACCGTGCTGCCAAAGGTCAGGCTGGAGGCGCTCAGCGAGTATGCAGAGACGGGCGCGCTGACCGTCAGCAGGAAGTTTGCCTGCGCGGTGGCGTGATTGGCGTCGGTTACCGTCACCGTGTAGATTGCCGCCGCAATGGCGGCCGCGGGCGTGCCGGTAATCGCTCCAGAGGAGGACGAAATGCTCAGTTCCGATGGCAGCGCCGGGTTGACGCTGTAACTCAGCGGGGCCGTGCCGCCTGAAGCCGTCACCGGCGTGAAATTCGCCCCAGCGCCCGTGCTCAGCGACTCCGATGCAATGGCGACGCTTGCCGTCAGGGACGAATTCGCTGTCCCGCTCAGGCCAATGGTCTGCGTGGGGATGGGACTATTGTCCGTCACCGCCAGGGAACCGCTGAGGGCGCCGCTCGCTGTCGCGGCCGGAGTGAAATCCACCGCCAGCGTACAACTGTCTCCAGCCGCCATCGTGGTCGTGTAAGAATCCGCCATCACCGGGCAGGTGGTGGCGGAGGTGTTCAGCGCAAAGTTCGCCGACGAAAAGCTCAGATCGCCGGACGGGAAGGTCAACTCCGCGTTGCCATTGTTGGCCAGCACCAGGGATTTCGGGCTGTCGCTGCTCGTCGATCCCGCGTCGGTGATGGCAAAGCTCAGAACGCCGCTGCTCAGATTCACCGCGCGGATGACGTCATTCGACGAATCGGCGATGTAGAGATTGCCCGCACTGTCCAGCGCGACGCCATCGGGATAGTAAAGTTGCGCGCCGGTCGCCGCGCCCCCGTCGCCGCTGTAGCCCCGTGTCCCGTTGCCTGCCACCGTGCTGGTGATGCCGATGGCATTCACCTTGCGGACAACATTACTACTGCCATCCGAGATATAGAGATTGCCGGCGCCATCCATCACGACACCAAAAGGCGCTAAGGGCTCGCGCATAATTAGATTGCATAATCACCATTTTTCGATACTGATGCAGCATTCCCTACAACTCCTGCGAGGCCGGGATCAAAAGTCGTAATTGTTCATCTTATTTGTGCGCAAACTCTAAGATCCCCGCGTTGACCGCCAGACCGCCATCGCCGAAGGATGTCCGGGATCCATTGCCCGCCACGGTGCTGATCGCCGGCGCCACGGTGAATTGCGCGCACGCCGGCGCGGTCATCCCAAGCCAGGCCGCGAGCGTAAGGACGACAAGGATGCCGAGCGCGAAGCGCCTGGTCCCGCCTGCGAAGCTGGTGAAAATCGTTGTGGTTGAAAATCCGCATTGTTGCGCGCGCTCGCAGCCGAACCCTCGAACATCGGTCTCCTCCCCCGTGCCAATGGAAACAGTTTTGTTCCCCAGTTTCGGCGAACTGTAAAACAGGTGCGGCTGGGCAGGAAAAAAAGAAATGGCTCTGTGCTGAAATCGGAAGATGCCCGATTTGGGAACGCTGAAAGAACCGGATTCCAGCGGAAGAAAACCTGCCATTTCCGGCGTACGGCCGTGTAAGGCCCACGCTCCCAGACGGCGCACTTCAAGGCCCGGAGCGTGGTCGACGCAGTCCGGTTGGCCGCAGGTGCGTTGTCGGATGCCGGCGCGATTGCCGGGAAGAAACCAGGGAGGACAGATGCGGCAAGGCCGCCCCGCCGAGGACGAAGATGGCGCAGACGCGCACCGCCATCGGCGCCCTGCGCAGCACCGAGAAGCGGCACGAAAGGGCCCAAAGCACCTTCGGACAGAAAGACGTCGCCTATGCCGCCTGATTGCAATCCTTTTATGCGGGATCCATAAGCTCTTCATTATGGGGATATGAATGGTTGCGGGGCTGGATAGGAAGCAGCGGCTCCGGGTTGATGATCGAACCGCCGCGCTGGCCGCAAAGCAGAACAGAATCTGCGCAGGAGATGCTCTTGACGGGTCCGTTTTCTCGCGAATGCTAGCCGCAGTGCCCAAATGTGATTGAATAGTAAGGATGGCGGTTCCACGGAGATCGACGGTGCGGGGGCGGTGGATTGCCGCGCAACGCAAGGTGCGCGAGTACGCCATGGTTGCCCGGGCGCTTGCCTCCACCTCTCACCCCGTGCTGGTGCAGATTGTGCCTGCGCGCTTCTGCAATCTCTCCTGCGGCTATTGCAACGAGTATGACAAGGTTTCCGAGCCCGTTCCCCTGGCCGAGATGCTGCGGCGCATCGATCACCTGGGACGGTTGGGAACGGCCATGGTGGGTATTAGCGGCGGCGAGCCTCTGACTCACCCCGACCTGGACGAAATCATCCGTCGCATCCGGAAGATCGGAGCCATTGCCGGCATGATCACCAACGGCTACCTGTTGAACGTGGAGCGGATCGAGCGGCTGAACCGGGCCGGTCTTGATCACCTGCAGATCTCCATTGACAACCTGGAGCCGGACGAGGTCTCGAAGAAAAGCCTGAAGGTGCTGGACAAAAAACTCCAGATGCTGGCCCAGTACGCGGAATTTCACGTGAACATCAACTCGGTGGTTGGCGGAGGATTCAAGGATCCCAACGACGCGCTGGTGATCGGCCGGCGGGCGCTCGAACTGGGCTTCGAATCGACGATCGGAATCATCCACGACGGCAGCGGGCAACTCAAACCGCTCCGCGAGAACGAGGCGCGGGTCTATTACGAGATGAACAACCGCCGGAAGACCAACTACGCGCAGTTCGACAAGTTTCAGGAGGCGATTGCCGCCGGGCGGCCGAACGAATGGCGCTGCCGGGCTGGATCGCGTTATCTCTACATCTGTGAAGACGGGCTGGTGCATTACTGTTCGCAGCAGCGCGGCTGTCCTGGCGTGCCGCTGGCCGACTACACCGTGGAGGATCTGAAGCGGGAGTTCCTGACGGCCAAGAGTTGCGCTCCCGCCTGCACCATCGGCTGTGTCCACCGGATCAGCTACATCGATCACTGGAGAGCCCCGCAGATCCGCACGGTTTCACCGCATTCCTCCGTGGCAGCGGAAGGCTCCGGAGAGCCGGTGCTGGTGCAGATTCAATCCGGGGACTGAGTTGCGAAGCATCGCCGGCCGAAGCGAAACGGCGCATCCGCGGTTGGATGCGCCGTTTCGCTTCGGCTGCAATTCGCTTCGGCTGCAATTCGCTTCGGCTGCAATTCCGGGCGGGCGATCTTCTTTCCGCCAACCGGAAGCTTCCCATAGAAATATCACAGCCAACGCCGGGGCCGGCATTCTCGGCCGCTTCGGAGATTCGGCCTATCGCGAGCGGGTTTCGGCCATGGCCTCGTCGATGGTCCGGTAAAGATCGCGCATTGGATTCAGAACTTCGATATAGCGCGGTCCCTTCTTGCTGGCCATTACCACGAAGATGGTGGGCGTGTGGTCGATGCCGGTGCGGCGGCCCAGATCGGTGTCGGCCTGGACTGCGGCGGCCAGCTTGCCTTCGGGATCGATGGCGAAGGGAAGCTGGATGTGATGCGCAGCCGCGAATTTCTCGGTGAACTGGCGCAGGACGCGGGGGTTATAGATGGAATTCTGGTTGGCAAAGACCGCATTGCGATATTCATATCCAAGCTCTTTGCTGCGCTGGTCAAACCAGCGGGCATAGACGGCGCCGATCGGGCTCCAGATGTGGCCGGGGATGATAAAGTCGTGACGAATCCAGGGAATCCTGTACTGCGCGGCGGCGGCCATGATCGTCGGATTCACCTCTCCGCACATGGGGCATTCCATATCGTCAAACTCCACGATGGCCACGCGGGCGCCGGCCGGCGGCCGGAGCGCGGAGGCGTCAAGCACCCTGGTTTCGGACAAACCGGGACCAAATTGGGCACGGGCGCTGATGGCCGAACCGAACAGCAGCGCCATCAGGGCAAAACTCAGAACGGCAAGAGTCCGCATCCTGCGAGCTGAAAGACAGGGGGCAAGAGGGGGAAAACGATGCATAGTGTTTGGAAACTCCCTTTCTGGTCATTGTAACGGGGAAAAACGGGTCCATCCGCATCCGGCAGATCCTTCGCTGCTTTCAGTATCGCAGGGGCGGCCGGGCACGGTTCCGGTGCCCGGCAAGAGATGCGCATCGGATCGGGCCGGTTTCTCCCGAGCGCCCGAAGAGAGTCGCTCTTGAGGGGAAAACTACAAGGTCAGGCAGCAGCGGGTTCACCATTCAATTCATGGAAAAAATCGCTGGCGTTTTTCATGGCAGCACGGACGCAGAGACGGGGCTGCGGCCTTCCATCAGCGCATTGGCGGCCTGATACATCTGCCAGGCCGTGGCCCAGTGAATCTCGATTCCCCGGCGCGCGGCTTCTTCGGCAACCCAGCCGAAGAGACTGGCGAGCCCGCCGCCGAGCAGCGGATCCAGGTTCCGCTCCGGCGCGCCGTGCGTGTAGAGCTTCAGAAACAGATCTTCGCCGATCGTAGGGGCTAAATCGAACCACAGCCGCACGCGGGCGGGGGTGGGCAGATCGTAAGCGGCAATCTCTCCGGTTTCCAGCCGCGGCATCAGGCGCCCGGTGAAGCGCACACCGAGCGGCCCGGTGATCATCAGCAGGTCGCCGCGCCGGCCGCCTCCGGTTCTGGCCTCGATGCCTTGATCGAAAGATCTGGGGCGGTTGTCGGGATTGCTCGTGCACCAGTAGATCTGGTTGACGACGCGCCCCTGGGTTGGCGAGGGAAGCGAGGGCATGGTGAAGTCGGCATAACAGCCCAAGTCGCGCAGCAGGGCGATTTCTCCGTTCAAGCCGCACCACCTGCCATCCGGCCGCGAGTTGTCGAGCGCCCAGTTGCCATGGATGAAGCCGAAGACGGTGCGGCCGTCCTGCTGGCGCAGAAGTCCGTGGTCATCCGTCAAGCGGCGGCAGAATGTGCTCACCTTGCGAATGAAGCTGTCGCGCTGCTCGTGGTCGTGGTGGAGATGCACTTCGACGTCGCCGAGGCCCAGGCGGACGATCTCCGCGATGGCCTCGAGAATCTCCCGCCGGTACTCTTCCTGCGGATAGAAGAAGCTGTATTGGGGCGTCTGACCGGCGGCGTCCCGCGGTGCGTCGCCGGCGATGCGCGGCCAGCGGTCGCGCCAGCGGGCCACGCGGCCCAGCGCGGTGTCAAGCGAGGCGCCCATGCCGAGCGGTTCGTAGTGATCGGTGATCGCAACCCAGGCGCGCGTTGGCTTTGCCGGCCGCAGGCTCCTGCGCAGGCGGTCGCGCAGATAGGGACCGAACCAGATTTCCGCGTGGCGGGGAAGTTTCATCAAATGCGACCGTCCTTCGCTGGTTAGCGTAACTCAACCGGGCCGCGCGGAAAAGCGGAGCCGGGCTCAAAAATAGCGAATGCACTTCTCTTCCCGGGCCTCACGACTCCGGATTTTTCGGCGGGCTGGCTCTGCAAACCGTTCCCGTCTGGCGGCATCATGGAATTTGCCGGATGAGAATCGCGGCGATCCGTCCGGCAGCCTGTCCATCCCAGAGCGGGATGCGGCCGGTCTTGCGGTCGCCGGAATCGAGCGCCTCGTTGAATTTTCTGGCGAGCAAATCCCAGTCGCGCCCGATCAAGACATTGGTGCCGTGAGTGACCGTGACGGGCCGTTCGGTGTTTTCGCGCAAGGTCAGGCACGGTGTTCCCAGATAAGTCGTTTCTTCTTGAATGCCGCCGGAGTCGGTGATGACAACGCGGGCGTGTTGCTCGAGGGAGAGAAACTCCAGATATCCGAGCGGCTCGATGACTCTCAGATTCGGATGGCATTGCTCCAGCCGGATCGCCCACCGCTGGCGTGTCCGGGGATGAACGGGAAAGATCAGGGGCAGTTTCCGGCTCAGGCGGTCCAGTTGCTCGATCATGGGCAGAAAGACCGCACCATCGTCGACATTCGACGGGCGATGAAGCGTCACCAGACCAAAAGAGTCGAGCGACAACTCCGTCTTCAGCCGGGGAAAGATCTCCTCCGCATGGGGAAGGAACCGGATCAGGGTGTCGATCATGACGTTACCAACCAGATGCACCTTGTCTCGGTCAACGCCTTCGCGCGCGAGGTTCTGGTCGCCGTCGGCCGAGGGAGTAAAGAGAAGATCGGCAAGCTGATCGGTGACCAGGCGGTTGATCTCTTCCGGCATGGTGCGGTCAAACGAGCGCAGGCCGGCCTCGACGTGAGCCACGCGAATCCCGAGCTTGGCGCAGACCATGGCGGCTGCGACGGTGGAATTCACGTCTCCGTACACCAGCACGATCTGCGGCCGGCGGGCGAGGACGACCGGTTCGAATCGGCTCATGATTGCGGCCGTCTGCTGAGCGTGAGAGCCGGAGCCGACGTTGAGACTTTCATCAGGATCCGGAATTTCCAGCCCCTTGAAGAAGACGTCCGACATCCGCGCATCATAGTGCTGGCCGGTATGCACCAGCGTTTGCGTGTGTCCGCGGCCCGCCAACGCGCGATACACAGGAGCCGCTTTCATGAAGTTCGGGCGCGCGCCGACCACATGCAGAAAATTCATTCTCGAACCTCTGTTTCCCCTACCGTACTCTACTCGCCCGCCTCCGCTCAACACCGACCTGGAAGCGTGGAAATTGCGGATAACGCTTCTCGTTTCTCAAAACGGTTCTTTTTCGTCGGGCGCGGAAAAATGATTTCCTGACTGCACCCCGTTTTCGCGCAGAAACAATCGAATCTCCTGATCGCATCGCAGACGCCCAATCCAGGAAGAGGCTGTCGGGACGCAGGGCCGGGCCCAAACCTGTTCCGAAAATGCTTCATCAAAAGGGTTTGTGCGGGCTTCTGGGTTATTCTGTCCATGGCTGCCACCTTCCATCCAGCGACTTGCCATGGGCTTCTTTCTGAGCGTTCTCTATCTCGTTACGTCTTACCTGACGCCGGCCACGCTGTTCGGGCCGCTGGCGGCTTACCGCGTGGAGCTGATTCTGGCGGCGATGCTGTTGATCGTTTCCGCGCCCACGTTGTTGAAATCGTTCCTGCTGAGGGTGCCGCAGTCTCTGGCGATGATCGGCATGATGTCGGCCGTCGTCCTGTCCATGCTTGTTGCGCTGCATTGGCCGGGAGGCGCCATGACCGACCTCCTGAGCTTTCTTCCGAATGCATTTGCCTTTTTCGTTGTATGCCTGCACTTCAACTCGAAAAGAAGGTTGCAGATTCTGGCCTTCATGATGTTGTGTGTCTGCCTGTTTGTGATCGCGCACGGCATGAGCGAATTGCATTCTGTAAGCCTGCAGGGCGGTCCTCCAGTGTCGGATGATTCGGGAGATGCAGGACGGGAATCCTGGAATCTTCAGTATCCTTACCTGTTTCCCCAGGCGAACCCCGAAGGGCAGTGGATCTACAGGATTCGAGGATTGGGAGAGATCAACGACCCGAATGACTTCGGCCAGCTGATCGCCTGCATGGTTCCCTTGATGTTCATTTTCTGGCGCGCGAAAAAGACGCTGCACAACTTCTTTTTTGTGATTCTGCCGGTGGGTACTCTGCTCTGCGGCGCGTTTCTGACGCACTCGCGCGGCGCCCTGGTGGCCCTGATGGCGGTGGCCGTGGTGGCGGCGCGAAGACGCATCGGGACGCTTCCCGCCGTGCTGATTGCAGGCGTCCTGTTTGTCGCGGCCATGGCGCTGCACTTTACCGGCGGGCGGGCCATCTCCGCCAGCGCCGGCGAGGACCGCACGTCGCTGTGGGGCGAAAGCATGCGGCTTCTCAAGTTGCATCCGCTGTTCGGGGTGGGCTATGGGCAGCTGACAGATTATCTGGGGCATACGGCGCATAATTCAGTGGCGGTCTGCGCTGCGGAAACGGGGATGTTCGGGCTGTATTTCTGGTGCCTCTTCCTGTTCCCCACGCTGAGAGACATTCTGACGATTGCGTCACCTTTGAAGGTCAGCGACGGACAGCAGGCTGAACCGGAAGAGCAGCTTTTTCCACGGGCGCGCGGGAAGATTGAATCGCTGGACAAGGCGGAAGTCAACCGGCTGGGCCGTCTGCTGGTGCTGTCCTTTACCGGATTTCTGGTAGCGGGGTGGTTCCTCTCCCGCGCCTTTGTCCTGACGTTCTTTCTGCTGGGCGGCGTGGCCGAGGTGGTTTTTGAGATGGCGCTGCGGCAGGGAATGGTCGCTCCCCGCATGCCGCTGGAGAAGGTGTTGTTCTACGCGGGGATCCTGTCGGTGACATTGATCGTGCTGATGTACGTCATGCTCCGGATTGTGAACCTGGCACATTGATGCAGGAGGGATTGTCCGGGAGCGGCGACAAGGGCCGCAACGGTGGCGATGCCGGAACGGAAGCTGTTTCGGAAAACGGAAAACGCGGGATCGGGCAGCTGACATGAAGATTGCGCATGTGGTGGACAGCATGGAGATCGGCGGCGCCGAGACGCTGGTTGCGCAGATGTGCAGCCTGCAGCGGCGGCAGGGGAACGACCCGAGTGTTTACGCAATCGCAGCGCTTGGCCCGCTGGGCGAGCGGATGCGGCGGGAAGGTTTCGCCGTGCAAGCTCACGTCGCCCGCCATCTCCGCGACGCGCTGCCGAATTTCTACCGCATCTTCCGCACCGCGCGCCCCGACGTGGTTCACCTGCACAATCCCACGCCGGCCATCTACGCCGCGCCGGCCGCCCGCGCGGCCGGCGTTCCGAGCATCGTTTCCACGCGGCACAGCCTGGTGGCCCCGCCGCGCAGGCTGGTGACGGAGGTGAAATACGCTGTTGCGGCCACCTGCTGCGACTGGATCGTCGGCATCTGCGAGCAAACCGTCAGCAACCTGAAAAGCCTGCACAGCGTCCCGGCAGGCAAAATCGTGCGCGTGTACAACGGCGCGGCCCCGCTGCAGCGCGCCGGGCGCGAGCGCTGGCCGCAGAAAACCGGCTTCACGCTGGTCTACGTCGGCCGGCTGGAACCGGTCAAGAACCACGCCCTGCTGCTGAACGCCTTTGGCGCGGCGCGCGCAGCCTTGCCGGGCTTGCGGCTGTGGATGGTCGGCGACGGCAGCGAACGGAAAAACCTGGAAAATCTGGCGCAGAGGCTGGGAATCGGGGCGGAGGTCACCTTCTGGGGGCAGCAATTGGACGTGGCGCCGTTCTTTTCCGCGGCCGACGTCTTCATCATGTCCTCCCGCTCGGAGGGGCTGCCGATCTCGCTCCTGCAGGCCTTTTCGCTGGGACTGCCCGTCATTGTGACCGACGTGGGAGGAATGGCGGAGGTGGTGCGGCTGGCCGAGGCGGGAGTTCCGGTCGCCGTGGCTGACCTCACAGAGATGTCCGCCGCCATTCTGCGGCTGGCGACGAACGAGGCGGAACGGGCGCGCTTCTCGGCCAATGCGGAACGGGCTTTTCAGGAGCGTTTCACGCTGCAGGCGATGAACGATGCCTACATGAACCTGTATTGCAGCGCCCGGCGGGACCGGCGCAGGGCAAAGAGCTGAACGCGCGCACAGAGCCGCTTGATGCGGAGTTTCCGGTCTCTTGCTCTTGCCGCCGGGACCCCGATTGCTAAGATGGGGGATGATGAGCCGGAGTGAATTGGACCCTCCCGCCGTGGGAGCCAGAATCAGCCGCCGCGCCGCCGAGCGGTTGCGCGCGGGCCATCTCTGGGTTTATGCCTCGGAGATCGAGTCCCTGGCCTTGCCGGATCCGGAGCTGCCCGCGGGCAATCCGCCGGCGCTCGTGCCGGTGGCCGACAACCGCGGTTTGCTGCTGGGAACTGCGCTTTATAGCCCCATTTCGCAGATTGCGCTCCGCATGGTTGCGCGTA
>JBMFHN010000100.1:0-9381 GCA_049976805.1 Occallatibacter sp.
CGGGATTGGGGGCGATGATGTTGGCGGAGAAGGATTCGTAGACGAGGCCTTCGGGGGCGGCCCAGGTGCCTTCGAGGTGGCGGCGGCGGCGGACGCCGATAATCTCCCGCGGTACTTTTACCAGCAGCCCGTTTGCTTCGGCAGGCGGGCTTTGCTGTGGAGCGAAGATCGTTCTCCCTTTTTTGCCTCTGCGGTACCTCGCAGATCCCCGCGGCAAATGGAGACAAGGACGTCTGGAACATTTTCACGACGGCTCCGACCCGAACCGGGGTAAAATCGGTACGGGTCAAATCCCATAGAGGAAATTCCGGATGAGGATTCTTCTTGCGCGCCTGGCCGTGGTTTCCCTGCCTGTGTTTCTTGTGGCGGGCTGTGGCGGAGTGTATTCGATCAACCAGCCAGAACCGGTCAGTACCTGTGTTCCCACCTCTACGCCGGAGCCGGAATACGCTTACGTGCTCACCGGCTATTCGGTTCATTCCTACACGGTCAACTCCTGCGGAGAATTCACGGCCACCACGCCACCCTCGGTTGCGATGGGATATTCCTATCCGCAATGGGGGGCCGAACAGATGGTCGTTGATCCCCTTGGCCGGTTCGCCTATGTGGCCAATCTCGTCTCCAACACCTCGGACGATTCCACCATTTCGATGTACACCATCAATTCCGCGACCGGAGTTCTGACGCCGACCACGCCGCCCACCATTCCGACCGGATTTTTCCCTCAGGGGATCGCCATCGATCCCCAGGGCCGGTTCGTCTACACGGCCAATAGCGACGACAACACGGTTTCCATGTTCACCGTCAACCCGTCGACC
The DNA here is from genome assembly GCA_049976805.1 of Occallatibacter sp. Classification (GTDB taxonomy): domain Bacteria; phylum Acidobacteriota; class Terriglobia; order Terriglobales; family Acidobacteriaceae; genus Telmatobacter. The sequence goes on from JBMFHN010000100.1 coordinate 819, forward strand.
GGCGTGCTGACGCCGACGACGCCGCCCACCGTTTCGACCGGAACCGGATCGGCTCCGGGGTTTGTGACCATCGACCCCGCCGGCAAGTTTGCCTATGTTTCCAACCAGGACAACGATACCGTCTCGATGTTCACCATCAACCAGTCGACCGGCGTGCTGACGCCGACGACGCCGGCCACCGTCCCGACGCTGGCTTCCCCCTTCGCCGTGACCATCGACCCGACGGACAGCTTCGCCTACGTGCCCGATGCCTACTCCAGCGTCAACGGAATTTCCGAATACACGGTGAACTCCACCACCGGCGTGCTGACGCCGGTCACGCCCAGCTACGTGACGGCGGGCAACGAGCCGACCGCGGTAGCGGTCGATCCGACCGGCAAGTACGCCTATGTGGCAAACCAGATGGACGATACGGTCTCGATGTTCACCATCAACCCGACGAGCGGAATCCTGACGGCGAACGGCACGATCGAGACGGGAAATTCGCCCGTCGGCATTGGCTTCGACACAACGGGCAAATATCTTTATGTGACCAACCAGAACGACGTCGAATGGATCTACACGGTCAACAGCGACGGCACGCTGACCGAGGCGGGATCGACCGGCCCGGGAAACGGCGCCTATTCGACCGCCTTCGCGCCCATCGTGGGTCCACCCATATAACCGGCGGCAAACCGGTTCACCGCGAGGCAAGGGACTCCGGAAACTCCGATTTTGCTGGAGAAAGCTGGGTTCCCCGGTTCAGGTCTGTTCGGTCCGGTTCAACCCCGCGCCAGCGCCGCAATCCGGTCGGCAATTCGCTCCGCGGCGCCGGGATGCGCCTGTGTGCGCGCCGCAATCGCCATCGCGGCCAGGGTTGCGGGACTCTTGAGCAGCGCAGCGAGGGTTGTGAGCAGCTTTTCCGGCTCTTTCTCCAGTTCCCGCTCTTCCAGCAGAACCGCGGCGCCGGCCTTGCGCATCTCCTCGGCGTTGCGCCGCTGGTGGTTGTCGGCGGCGGCGGCAAAGGGCACCAGCAGGGCCGGCCTGGCGGCCGCGGCCAGTTCGGCCACCGTGGATGCGCCGCTGCGCGCCAGCACCAGCGTGGCCCGGGCGAATCGGGCCGGCATATCGTCCAGGAAAGCGCGCACCTGCCAGCGGCCGGACTCCGCGCCGCTGGCAGCGTAGGCGGCCTGGGTGGGCTCCAGATGGCGCAATCCGCTCTGGTGGAGCACGGTGAGTCCCGGAACGGCCTCCAGCAGCGGGACGATCACCCGTGGCAGATGCGTATTGAAGATGCGCGCGCCCAACGAGCCGCCGAAGACCAGCAGATGCGGCGGAGCCCCTTCCGCGGGCGGCTCCAGCGCGAGGAATTCCGGGCGGACGGGAATCCCCGTAACCTCGGCCGCGCGGAACCAGCGGGCAGCAGCGGGGAAATTGACGGCGGCTGCCTGCACGCGCTGGCCCACCAGGCGGTTGGCCAGGCCGGGCATGGCATTGGGCTCGAAGACCATGGCGGGGATCCTCATTGCCAGCGCTGCCGCCATCGCCGGGCCCGAGGCGTAACCGCCCACACCGAAGACCACCCCAGGCTGAAATTCGCGCATCAGACGGCGGGCGGCAAGAAGGCTGCCCGGCAGGGCGAAAAGTGTGCGCGCGCGCGTGAGCAGAGAGACGTTCTTGAGCTGTCCCACATCCATCAGGCGCAGGGGAAAGCCCGCCTCGGGCACCAGACGCGCCTCCAGGCCGCGCGCCGTGCCGACAAAGAGCACCTCGGCCCCGTGCCGCGCCACCAGTTCACGGGCCACAGCCAGTGCCGGAATGATATGCCCCCCCGTGCCGCCGCCGGCGATGAGCACGCGCAGCTTCAACACCTCAATCCACCTTCCTGCTGATGTTCAGCAGCACGCCGATCGAGGCCAGGGTCACGAAGATCGAGGTGCCGCCCGAAGAGATCAGTGGCAGGGGAATGCCCTTGGTGGGCAACAGCGAGAGCACCACGCTGATATTGAAGAAGGACTGCAGCAGGATGGAGGTGGTAATGCCGAAGGCCACCAGCCGGGCAAAGGGATCCTGCAGGCGGAAAGCGATGCGCAGGCCGCGATAGCCGAAAATGACAAAGAGCAGCAGAATGGCTGTCGAGCCGATGAAGCCCAGTTCCTCGGCGATGTTGGCAAAGATGAAGTCGGTGGAGGCCTCGGGCAGGAAAAAGAGCTTCTGCATTCCTTCCATGTAACCGCGTCCTGCCAGGCCGCCGGTGCCGACGGCGATCAACGACTGGTAGATGTGGAAGCCGTACCCCTCAGGATCAGAATCGGGATGGAGAAAAACCAGCATGCGCTCGCGGCGGAAGCCGACCTTCAGCAGTTGGTAGGCGAGCACGGGCAGGGCCGAGGCCATGGCCAGCAGCAAGTGCCTCCATTGCGCTCCGGCCAGGACCAGCATCATGACCGTGATCCCGGCCAGCACCAGCGCCGTGCCCAGGTCGGGCTGGCGATCCACCAAGGCGATCAGCACCAGAGGAATCAGCAGGGCGCGCAACAGGGTTTTCTTCCAGTCGCCGATCTGATCCAGGCGGTTTGAAAGGAACCAGGCGAGAAAAAGGACCAGCACCGGCTTGGCGATCTCCGAGGGTTGAAAGGTAAAGAACCCCCCGAAACGAATCCAGCGATGGGTGTTGTGCGAGCCGGGCATGAGAAAGACCAGCACCAGCAGGAAGATGGTGATGGAAAGAGCGGAATAGATGAAGCGCGGAGACTGATAAAGCGTGTAGTCAACGCGGGAAAGCAGCAGCAGAGCCGCCAGGCCGGCTAGCGCCCACGCAGCCTGCTTGCCAACAAAGGTGTAAGGCGAGTGGTAACGCGCCTCGGCCACCACGGCCGAGGCGGAGAAGACCATCGCCAGTCCCACCACCACCAGCAGCAGGGTGGCAAAAAACAGCCATTTATCGCCCCCGATACGCTTGGCCATACATGCTCAATCCGGCAGTTCCATCACCAGTTGCTTGAAGACGCTCCCGCGCTGCTCGTAATTCTCGAACTGATCGAAGCTGGAGCAGGCCGGAGCCAGCAGCACCACTTCGCCCGGCCGCGCGGCAGCGACAGCGGCGGCGACAGCCTTGTCCAGAGTGCCGCAGGAGCAGACGGGAACCACGCCGCGCAGTTGCGACTCGATCTTGGCAGCCGCTGCGCCGATGGTGTAGACCGCCGCGGCCCGCTCGCGCAAAAGAGGCGCCAGCACCGTGTAGGGAAAACCCTTGTCCTTTCCCCCCAGGATGAGATGAATGCCGGACGGAAAGGCGGAGACGGCCTTGGCGGTGGCATCCACGTTGGTGGCCTTCGAGTCATTGTAGAACTCGACGCCGCGCCGCGTGGCCACGTACTCCAAACGATGTTCGACGGCGCGGAAACTCCCGATGGCCCGGCGAATGACCCCGGCCGGCACGCCCGCCAGCCGCGCGGCCGCTACCGCAGCCAGTACGTTTTCCACGTTGTGCGCGCCCTTGAGGGGAATTCCGTCGAGCGGCAGCACATCTTCGGCCTCCCCATGCTCCCGCCGCCGGAAAACGACTCGCCCATCCTCGACCCAGGCTCCCTGCGCCACCGGATGATCCAGCGAAAACCAGCAGATCTGAGCGGCCGATCGCGCCGCGGCGGCCACGCAGGGCTCGTTGCCGGCGTTGACCACCAGAAAATCTTCTGCGGTCTGCGCGGCAAAGATGCGCTCCTTGGCGCGAACATAATCCTCGAATCCGGCGTAACGGTCCAGGTGGTCCGGGGTGATGTTGAGAATCACGGCGATCGACGGATGGAATTCGACCGTGCTTTCCAGTTGAAAACTGGAAACCTCGAGCACCGACCAGCTGTCGTCCGTGCTTGCTTCGACCAGGTTCACGACCGGGACGCCGATGTTGCCGCCAACCAGTGTGGCCAGCCCGGCCGCCGCGAGAATCTCTCCCAGCAGCGTGGTCGTGGTGGTCTTGCCGTTCGAGCCAGTAACGGCCAGGATCCTGCCCTTGAGGAAGCGCGCGGCCAGCTCCAGCTCACCGATGACGGGCAGGCCGAAGCTGCGGACCTGGGCCAGTTCGGGAGTTTCCAGGGGCACGCCCGGACTGACGACAATCAGGTCCTGGCGGCGGAAGGTCAGCAGGCCGTGGCCGCCGGTCTCGACCATGATGCCCTCGTCGAGCAAGGCGGGAATGTCCTTGGCCAGCGCCTCGGCCGAACGTACGTCGGAAACCGTCACCTGAGCGCCGCGGTGGCGCAGAAACAACGCCGCAGCGAGGCCGGATTTTCCCAGCCCTACAACCAGAACCTTCTTGCCTTTCAGTTCCATCATCGAATCATTATCCTTGCGTCCACGGCAATCTTCCTATTTTGCATCGCGCGGATCGCGGCTACCGCAATTTCAGGGTGGTGAGTGCAAACAGGGCAAACACCAGGGCGCCAATCCAGAAACGCACGATCACTTTGGACTCGTGCCAGCCCAACTGCTCGAAATGGTGGTGCAGCGGGGCCATCCTGAAGATACGCTTTTTGTTGCGCAGCTTGTAGCTGCCCACCTGGAGCATCACCGAAACCGCTTCGATGATGAAGATGCCGCCGATAAAGGGCAGCAGCAGCTCCTGGCGGATCATAACGGCCACCGTGCCGATGGCGCCACCCAGCGCCAGCGAACCCACGTCGCCCATGAAGATCTCGGCCGGATGGGCGTTATACCAGAGGAATCCGATGGAAGCGCCCACCATGGAGCCGCAAAAAATGGTGAGTTCGCCGGCCATGGGCATGCGCTGCAGTTCAAGGTAATCGGCGAAGACCACGTGGCCGCTTACATACGTGAGCACAGCCAGCGCCCCTGCGGCGATGATCGTGCAGCCAATCGCCAGCCCGTCCAGTCCGTCGGTCAGGTTGACCGCGTTCGACGATCCCATCAGCACAAAAATCACAAAGGCGATGAAGGGCAGAAAGGACAGCAGGCCGAGGTGAGCCACCGTGCTCGGCCAGGATTGCCAGAGCAGGTCCGGCCGCCACTGCTTGACGAAGGGAACGATCAGCTGCGTGGAGAACCTGCCGAACTGATCGAGCACCACCAGGGCAATCGCCACGATCAGACCGGCCAGCCCCTGCCAGAAGAGCTTGGCCCGCGCCGTCAGGCCCAGACTGCGCTTCTGCACCACCTTGATGTAATCGTCGGCAAAGCCGATGGCGCCGAAAGCAAGGGTGGAGAAGACCGCGATCCAGACAAAGGGATTGGACGGATCGGCCCAAAGCAGGGTGGGCAGCAGGATGGCGATCACGATCAGCACCCCGCCCATGGTCGGCGTGCCGGTCTTCTTCAGGTGTGACTGCGGCCCGTCCTCGCGCACGTACTGGCCGATCTGAAACTCGCGCAGCTTCTGGATCACCCATGGCCCGATGAACAACGCGATCAGCAGCGCCGTCAGCGAAGCAAAGGCGGTGCGGAAGGTGAGGTAGCGGAAGATACGGAACGGGTGAAAGAACGGAAACAGCTTTTCGTAGAGCAGCCAGTAAAGCAAAGGGCCTCCCAAGCCGGGCTGAAGCGAGTTCCAGGTTGATTCTACTAGGCTCGCTTCCGGCGGCGGCGTGGAAATCGCGCGCGCGGAGCGGCCGGCAACCGGCGTCGCGGCCGCGGCTGACCGAACAGAACCGGCGCGCGAAGAAGATCCGCGGTTCTTAGGCAGCCGTCAAATCCTCCGGAACAGGCTGAAGCGGAAGGATTGCTGCTTGCCCGCCGGGGTAAAGTGCAGCTCCGCTTCGCTTTTCAGAAGGGTGAATTGCGCACCCAGTTCAGCGGCCAGGATCGGCCCGTCATAGCGCACAACATCCAGTCCGCTGCACCTGAGCGGTCCGTCCGGGGCAAAGGCTCCGATCACGACGTGTCCGCCCGCGGGAATGGTTCGCAGCAGCAATTCCTTATAGGCCTGCCGGTCCTCCGGAGCGGTCAGAAAGTGGAAGACAGCCCGGTCATGCCACAGGTTGAAACTTCCCAGCTCCGGTCCAGCCGTAATGTCGGCGGCCATCCATTCGATCCGGTCCGCCTTGTCGCCCAGCCGCCGGCGGCCACGCTCGAGCGCCGCCTCGGAGATGTCCAGCACCGCCACTCGATAGCCCCGGTCCACCAGTCGTTCCGCCAGAACCGAGATTCCTCCGCCCACGTCGATCACCCGTCCCGCAGAGCACGCCTCGCCAATCAGCTTCAGCGAGAGCAGCGGCTCGGACTGGGTCCAGCTCATCTCCTCCTCGCTCTTGGACTGATAGATCGCCTCCCAGTGCTCTCTTCTGCTCACCATCGCATTGCCTCCGTTTCGATGTGCGCGATGCTGCGCGCGGACGGGACTTCCCGGCGGGTGAACCGAGCACGCATCTCAACTGCGCATCGTTGCTCCGGGCGCGACAGCTCGAACTCTCTTCATTTATCCGGCAGCAGTTCCGCTCTTGAGCGCCTCGATCGCCCGCTCCAGATGTACGCCTCGCGAGCCCTTGACCAGCGCCACATCGCCGCGCCGGATGTTTTGCCTCAGCCAGTCTCCGGCAACTCCGGCATCGGGCAGGAACAGCGCGGCCACGCCGCTCGCGCAGGCGGCTGCCGCCAGATGCTCGGCATGGCCCTGGACACCGACCACCAGATCGAGTCCAGCCCGGGCAGCGGCGCGGCCTGCCTCGGCATGCAGCGCCGGGCTCTGCTCGCCCAGTTCGAGCATCTCGCCGGCCACCAGAATCCGCCGCCCATCCGCAGGCCGGCCAGCCAGGGTGCGGATCATCGAGCTGAGCGCCTCCGGGTTGGAGTTGTAGCAGTCGTTCAGAATCGTCGCGCCGCCGATTTCGAGGACCTCGCCCCTCTTGTCGCCGGCAGCAAGCGATTCCAGCGCCGCGACCGCCTGGTCCAGATCGGCGCCCGCTTCGAGCGCCACCGCCAGCCCCGCCATGGCATTCGAGGCATTGTGCTCACCCAGCAGTTTCAGCCTCAGCCAGCCCTCGCGCTTGCCGGCGCGGAAATGCACGCGCAGTCCCTGCAGATCTTCGCCAACGTCCAGAATCTGCGGATCGGCGCAGGGACCGCGGCCAAAGTAGACCACGCGGCCGGGAAACTCGCGCCCGAACTGCGAAACATAGGCATCGTCGCAGTTGAGAAACGCCACGCCCGTCTCCGGCAGCGCGGCCAAAAGTTCCAGTTTGGCACGGGCAATGCCGGCCTGACCATCGGCAAAGTTCTCCATGTGCGCCGTGCCCACGTTGATCACCACGCCCCAGTCGGGCGCGGCGATGCGGGCCAGCGCGGCGATCTCGCCGGGATGGTTCATGCCCATCTCGATGACCGCAATCTCGTCCTCCGCTTCCAGGCGCAGCAGCTCGAGTGGAAGACCAAAGCCATTGTTCAGATTTCCCCTCGACTTCAGCACTCTGTAGCGCACGCCGAGCGCCGCGGCCGCAGCCTCCTTGGTCGTGGTCTTGCCGGCCGAGCCGGTGATGGCCACCAGGCGCCGTCCCCAGCGGCGGCGCACATGCGCGGCCAGCGCCTGCAAGGCGAGCAGAGGGTCTTCGGTAATCAGCAGCGGCACCGACAGCGCGGCATCGGGCAGCGCCGAGACGCGTCCGCGCTCGACCACCGCCGCCATGGCTCCGCGCTCGACCGCCGCGGCCACAAAATCGTGCCCGTCCAGCCGTTCGCCGCGCACCGCGAAGAACAGTTCGCCCGCGGCCACCGTGCGCGAGTCGATTGAAAAGCCGGAGACCGTCAAAGCCCCGGCGTTGGCCCTGCTGGCCGGCGCCTCCAGCACCGCGCCGGCGCCCAGCGCCGCTTCTGCGAGCGTAAGTTTCATGAGCCTCCACCATAGCCCAATTCGCCCAGCGCCGAAAGGGCAATTTCCGCGTCGTCGAAGGGAACTGCGCCCCTGGCCAGAATCTGCTCCTTTTCGTGCCCCTTGCCGGCAATCAGCACCACGTCGCCGGCCGCGGCTTCTTTGAGCGCCAGCCGGATCGCCGCGGCCCGGTCCGGCTCGACCGTATAGCGCACACCGCTCGCCTTCAGCCCCGGCTCGATCTCGGCCAGAATCGCCTGCGGATCCTCGCTGCGGGGATTGTCGCTGGTGGCCACTGCAAAATCGCTTCCCTGCCCCGCGGCCCGGCCCATCCGTGGCCGCTTGGTGCGGTCGCGGTCGCCCCCGCAGCCGAACAGCGTGATCACCCGCCCGCCGGAGCGCGCCGTCATCTGCCGCGCCAGCGCCGTCAGGTTCAACAGCGCGTCGTCGGTGTGGGCGTAGTCCACGATCACCGTGAACGGCTGGCCGGCATCGACGGACTGGAAGCGGCCGGGAACGGGCTGCAGGCTCGGAACCGCGGCCACCAGATCCGCAAATCGCACCCCGCGCGCCTCTGCCGCCGCCAGCGCCGCCAGCAGGTTCAGGACATTGACCTCGCCGGCCAGGCGCGAGACCACCCGCGCCGCGCCCGACGGCGTTTCCAGCTCGATCACCGCGCCCGACGGCGTCAGCTCGCAGCGCGCCGCGCGCCAGTCGCCCCGGTCCGTTCCAAATGTCCTCACCTCGGCTCCGGCCTGCCTTGCCACC
>JBMFHN010000101.1:0-9279 GCA_049976805.1 Occallatibacter sp.
CTCGGAGCCAAGAGAGGCGGCCAGCGCGGGCAACGCGGCAACCAGCCTGTCAGCCGGCAACGGCACGCCGATGACCCCGGTCGAAGAGGGAAAAACCTCTTCCGCGCGGCAGTTGAAGAACCATGCCGCGGCTTCGCAGGTGGCGCGGGCCGCATCGAGTCCCGCCTGGCCAACAGCGCAGTTGGCATTGCCGGCATTGATGGCGGCCACACGCACCTTGCCTGCGGTCGCAAGCAGATGTTGCCGGCCGATTTGAATCGGCGCGGCCTGCACGCGGTTGGCTGTGAAGACAGCCGCGGCGCTGGCGGGCGCATCGGCCACGATCAGGGCGAAATCCGTCTGACCGCTCTTCTTCAGCCCCGCCCTGGCGGCGCCGAAACGAAAACCCCGGGGAAGCACGAGTTGGGATGCATCGGACATATCGGCGATCGGAATCCTTTGATTCCAATCTAGCAGGTTGGGAATGGAGAAAAAGGTGGCGCGGCATTCCCAAAAAGGTCTGCCTGCAGCCGGCCTTCGACGCATGAGGGCTCTGGGACACGAACGGGATGCCGGTAACCATTTTGGCACCAATTTTCCTACACCTTTTGTTTTCGCGATGCGCGGCGCGCGCAGGCAGTGGAATAATTCAGAAAATTCGGAAAGATTCTGGAGGCATTCGATCAAGCTGGAAAAAACCAGTCCGGAGGCGGAACCACCGCGGAATTCCCCTTTTACGTCGGGTCCAGAGTTTTACAAGGAGATTCTGGACCACCTGGGCGATGGCGTGTACTTTGTGGACCGGGAGCGGAGAATCCTCTATTGGAACGAGGGCGCTTTTCGTCTGACAGGTTACAAGCCAGAGGAGATGGTGGGTCAGCACTGCGGCGACAATACGCTCTGCCATGTCGATCCTGCCGGAAACCATCTGTGCCTGAGCCGTTGTCCTTTATCGGTCTGCATGGCCGCTGGCGAGGCTCGCGAGGCGCATCTTTTTCTGCGGCACAAGATGGGACGGCGGGTTCCCGTGGCGGTCCGTGTTCAGCCTGTTCGGGACGCGGATGGAATCATCGTTGGAGCAGTCGAGATCTTCAGCGACGATTCGGCCCGGATCGAAGCGCAGCGCCGGACCGAGTCGATGGAACGTCTGGCCTTTCTTGACCACCTCACGCAGGTTCCCAATCGCCGTTTTCTCGAGCTGTGTCTGCACACCGCGCTCTGCGAGTATGCCGTGCATCGGGATCCCTTTGGCCTGTTATTGTTCGACATCGACGATTTCAAGGAAATCAACGATCTTTTGGGCCATGTCGCCGGCGATCGCGCCTTGCAGGAGGTTGCAAAGACCCTGACGGGTGCGCTGCGTCCCTCGGACAATGTGGGTCGATGGGGCGGCGATGAGTTCCTTGCCGTTGTCCGGAACGTGAACGAAACAAACCTGAAAGAGATGGCGAAGCGCTGTGCCGTGCTGGTGAGCAAAACCCGGCTGCCGGGGAAAAAGGAGGAAAGTTTCACTCCCCTTTCGGTCTCGGTTGGCGATGCGCTGATCCAGCCCGGCATGACAGTCGAGGAGTTGATCCAGCGTGTCGATGAGCGGATGTATGGGAGCAAGGGGAAGGGAAAGGGCGTCTGATGCCGCCAGGCGCCCACCGGGCGCGAAAGTTCGCTTCTGCAAGCTTCTTCCCCGCGGCACCGTTCCGATAAGCTGTACTCAATGGAAAACGAAACAGATGGCGATGGTTCCCGGCCTGCGGAAGAGAACGGCGGGGGATGTTTTCTCGAGATGCGGCGGGTGAATGTGGCGCGTGGTGAGCGGGTGGTGCTCCATGACGTGAACCTCATGATCCGCGCCGGAGAGCATGTGGCCATTCTGGGACCGAATGGCAGCGGCAAGTCCACGCTGATCCTGACCATGACCTGCCAGGTCTATCCCCTGGTGCGGGCCGGAATGCGGGTGCGCATCTTCGGCCGCGAGCGCTGGGATCTGACCGAACTGCGGCAGCACTTCGGCGTGGTTGCGGCGGGGCTGACAGGTGAACTGCCCGGCGAGCGAACGGCGGCGGCCACCGGTCTGGAGACGGTGATTGCGGGATTTTTCTCCGCCTCGGCGCTGTGGCCCAACCTGCACGTCAGCCAGGCCATGCGCGAGCGCGCTGCCGAAGCGCTCGAACGCATGGAAGCCCTGCACCTGGCCGGGCGGCGCGTAGGCGAGATGTCGGCCGGTGAGAGGCGGCGCATCCTCATTGCCCGCGCGTTGGTGCACCGGCCACGGCAACTGCTGCTCGATGAGCCCTCGAACGCACTCGATCTGGCCGCGCAGCGGGAGCTGCGCGAGAGTCTGCGGCGGCTGGCGGCCGAAGGTACGGGACTGGTGCTCGTCACCCACCATCTCGGCGACATTCTGCCCGAGATCGAGCGCGTGATCCTGATGCGCGGCGGGCGCATCGTGGCCGACGGACCTCGCGCTGAACTGTTGACCGAGGAGCGGCTGAGCGATCTCTTCCGCGTGCCGGTGCGTATCGGCTGTGACGAACAGTGGCTGCACAGTTGGTAGCAGGAACCGCGCTCCGCCGCGATGAGCCTGGATCTGTATCGTTTCCCGCGCCTTCATTGCCCGCCTCCACGGCGGCCCTCGGGCAGCGCTCCGGATTTCTCCCCGGGGCACTGTCCTTGCCGCCCGCCGGCGGAGATTCCTTGGGTCATCCTGGCCGGAAAGATCATGGGCTGACGACACGTCTTTTTCCGGGCTTGCAATCGAAAGTGGATTGGATTAGACTGATTTCAATGTTGGACTGAAATAGTCCGATATTGCTGGAATTGCGGATTCGAAGGGAACGGGCCAACCAGCCCCGCGCCTGAGGGCTGCGGCGAGGGAGGTCGAACGGTCTCGCCCAGGGCAGCCCGGGCGCTTCGGGTCCGCTATCCTCTGGAGAGTCGAATGAGCAGCGAAGAAGTGGATGTGCTGCGCGATCTGGCGCAACAGGACTACAAGTGGGGCTTCGTGACAGAGATCGAGGAAGATCGCGTCCCCAAAGGGTTGAACGAAGAAATCGTCCGCATGATCTCGGCCCGCAAGAAAGAGCCGGAATTCATGCGCGAGTGGCGGCTTCGGGCGCTGCGCCATTGGCTCTCGCTCGAAAAGTCCCAGGGAGAGCCGCGCTGGGCCAACATTACCTACCCGCCCATCGACTATCAGGACATTGTCTACTATTCTGCGCCCCGGCAGAAACCCGCCCTCGATAGCCTTGCGAGCCTGGATCCGGAGCTTCTGCGGACCTATGAGAAGCTCGGCATTCCCCTCCATGAACAGAAGTTGCTGGCGGGCGTGGCCGTGGACGCGGTTTTCGACAGCGTTTCCGTGGCCACCACGTTCAAGGAGAAACTGGCGGAGCTGGGAGTGATCTTTTGTTCTTTCTCCGAGGCGGTGCAGAAACATCCCGAACTGGTGCGCAAATATCTGGGGTCGGTGGTTCCCTATACGGACAACTTTTTTGCCTCTCTCAACGCAGCCGTGTTCACGGACGGGTCGTTCGTCTATGTCCCGAAGGGAGTTCGTTGTCCGCTTGAGCTTTCCACTTACTTCCGCATCAACGCCCAGGGAACAGGCCAGTTTGAACGCACGCTGATCATTGCCGACGAAGGCTCTTATGTGAGTTACCTGGAAGGCTGCACGGCCCCCGTTCGCGACGAGAACCAACTGCATGCCGCGGTGGTCGAACTGGTTGCGCTCGACAACGCGCAGATCAAGTACTCCACCGTGCAGAACTGGTATCCGGGCGACAAGGACGGCCGGGGAGGAATTTATAACTTCGTGACCAAGCGCGGCAAGTGTCAGGGCGTGAACTCGAAGATTTCCTGGACCCAGGTGGAGACCGGCTCGGCCATCACTTGGAAATATCCCAGCTGCATTCTGCAGGGCGACAACTCGGTGGGCGAGTTCTATTCCGTGGCGCTGACCAACAACCGTCAGCAGGCCGACACGGGAACAAAGATGATTCACATCGGCAGGAACACCCGCAGCACCATCGTCTCGAAGGGCATCAGTGCAGGCTACGGACAGAACACCTACCGCGGCCAGGTGAAGATTCTTCAGGGAGCCACCGGCGCGCGCAATTACACGCAGTGTGATTCGCTGCTGATTGGCGACCGCTGCGGGGCGCACACTTTCCCCTACATCGACGTGAGGAACGCGAGCGCGCGCATGGAACACGAGGCTTCGACTTCGAAGATCGGAGAGAACCAGCTTTTTTACCTGCAGCAGCGCGGGCTGAAGACCGAAGACGCCGTTTCCATGATCGTCAACGGGTTCTGCAAGCAGGTGTTTCGCGAGCTTCCCATGGAATTTGCCGTCGAGGCCCAGAAGCTGCTGAGTGTCAGCCTGGAAGGCAGCGTGGGCTGACGTCGGCCGGCCCCCAAGAACGAAGGAGAGGAATCAAAAAAATGAGTCTACTCGAAATCAGAAATCTGCGCGCGGCCGTTGACGGTCACGAAATCCTCAAAGGGTTGAATCTGACGATCAATGCCGGCGAGATCCACTCCATCATGGGCCCGAACGGCTCGGGAAAGAGCACTCTGGCGCAGGTGCTCTCCCGCCGCGACACCTATCAGGTTACAGGCGGCGAAGTCTGGTTTGACGGCAAGAACCTGCTTGAAATGAAGCCGGAAGAAGCGGCCTGCGAAGGCCTGTTCATGGCCTTTCAATACCCGGTTGAGATTCCCGGCGTGGGGAACACTTACTTTCTCCGTTCGGCGATGAATGCGATCCGCAAATACCGTGGACTGGATGAGCTGGACGCCATGGATTTTCTGCCCCTGTTCCGGGAGCGGCTGAAACTGCTGGAGATGGATGACAAGTTGATGAACCGTTCCGTGAACGAGGGCTTCTCGGGCGGCGAGAAAAAGCGCAACGAGATTCTCCAGATGGCCATGCTCGAGCCGCGCCTGGCCATTCTGGACGAGACCGATTCGGGTCTGGATATCGATGCGCTGAAGATCGTGGCCAGGGGCATCAACGCCTTGCGCAGCCCGGAGCGCGCGATGCTGCTGGTGACGCACTATCAGCGGCTGCTCGATTACATTGTTCCCGACTTCGTGCATGTGCTCGTCGATGGGCAGATCGTACGTTCGGGGGGCGCGGAGCTGGCTCTCGAACTCGAAGAGCAGGGTTATGGCTGGGCGGAAGCGGAAAACGGGCAGAGGATGACGGCCTGAGGCGGAGATTATGGCAATTGCAATCGAGCAGCTGGAAACTTATCTGGAAATTTTCGATGGTCTGCGGCGGCGCGCGGCAGGACGTGATCCGGGCTGGCTGCGCAGCTTGCGCGAGGACGCGCAGGCGCGTTTCGTGAAGGCTGGGTTTCCCACCACGCACGATGAAGACTGGCGCTTCACCAACGTGGCCCCCATCGCGCAGACGCCATTTCGTCTGGCGGAGCCGGGCGAGGCGGCGGTTTCGGAGCGGGATCTGGCCGCGTACGAGCTGACAGGCGCGGCCTGCCGGCTGGTCTTCATCAACGGACATTTCGCGGCGAGCCTATCGAAGAGGGAGAATCTTCCCGCCGGTCTCGAAATCAGCAGTCTCACCGAGGCTCTGGCGGAGGACGCCGAATTTCTCGGGCGACATCTGGGCCGCTACGCCAACACGCGGCGCGACGCTTTTGCCGCCCTGAATACGGCTCTCTGGCAGGATGGCGCACTCATCCGCATTGGCCGCCGGGCTGTGATTGAGCAGCCGGTGCATCTGTTGTACGTATCGGCGGGTGGGGATTCCGCGCTGATGACCCATCCACGCACGCTCATCGTTGCCGAAGCGGAGAGCCAGGCCGCGGTGGTCGAGGATTACATTTCGCTGGGCAACGATGCCGCGTTCTCGAATTCTGTCACCGAGCTGGTGGCTGGCGAGGGCGCCGTGATCGCGCACTGCATGGTGGAGCGCGAGAACGGCCTGTCCTACAACATTTCGACCCTGCGCGTCGAGCAGGCGCGCGCGGCCAGCGTGGCCTCCCATTCTGTTCTGCTGGGCGGCGGCCTGGTACGCAACAACGTGCACCCGGTGCTGGCCGGCGACGGCGCAGAATGCCTCATTAACGGGCTCTTCATCGGCGCCGGGCGCCAGCACCTGGACAACTATATGCTGGTTGAACACGCCAGCCCGAACTGCGGAAGCCGCCAGTTCTACAACGGAATTCTCGATGACGAGGCGCGTGGCGTCTTCCACGGCCGCATCATCGTTCACAAGGACGCCCAGAAGACCGACGCCAAGCAAACCAACCGCAATCTGCTGCTGTCAGACCGCGCGCGCATGGACACCAAGCCGCAACTGGAGATTTATGCCGACGACGTGAAGTGCACGCACGGTGCGACGATCGGTCAGATCGACGAGGAGGCTCTCTTCTATCTGCGCTCGCGCGGATTCGACGAAGCGCGCGCCCGCCAGGCGCTCTTTCAGGCCTTTGCCGCCGAGTGTACCGGCCGCATCCAGCAAGGCGCGGTGCGCGGTTTTGTCGAGGACCTCGTGCAAAACCGGCTTCTCGGCCTGGTGCAGGCTGCGGCCACGCGGCACATCGAGGCAGAATGCAGCGAAGATTACCTGCTGAGGGAGGATGCGGAATGACCATGCTCGCGGACCGTTCGATTGCTGATTTGTCTCATCCCGGCAGGACGTTGCCGGAAACCGCCCTCGACGTGGACAGGATCCGGAGGGATTTTCCTGTTCTCGGCAGCCGCGTGAACGGCAGGAGGCTGGTGTACCTGGACAACGCGGCCACGGCGCAAAAGCCCACCGTGGTTCTGCGCGCTCTCATGCGCTACTACGAGCAGGAAAACGCCAACATCCATCGTGGTGTGCACGCTCTTTCCATGCTGGCCACGGAGGCCCACGAGGAGGCGCGCCGGTGCGTGAGGCGGTTTCTTCATGCCGCGGATGATCGCGAAATCGTTTTCGTGCGCGGCGCCACGGAGGCCATCAATCTGGTGGCGCAGACCTACGGCCGCCAGCATGTGGGCGCCGGCGATGAGGTTCTGATCACCGCCATGGAGCACCATTCGAATCTCGTGCCATGGCAGATTCTCTGCGAGGAAAAGGGAGCGCATCTGAAGGTCGCTCCCATCGACGATCGCGGCCAGTTGCGCGTCGACGAGTTCGAGAAGCTGCTCGGCCCGCGCACGAAGATTGCTGCCGTCACGCAGGTTTCGAACGCGCTCGGCACGGTCAACCCCGTCGCGCGCCTGATTGATCTGGCGCACGCCGCGGGCGTTCCCGTGCTGGTTGACGGCGCTCAGGCGGCGCCGCACCTCGCCGTGGACGTGCAGGCTCTCGATTGCGATTTCTACGCGTTTTCAGGCCACAAGGTCTACGGCCCCACGGGGATTGGCGTGCTCTACGGCAAAGCCGCGCTGCTGGAGGCCATGCCTCCCTACCAGGGCGGTGGTGAGATGATCCATTCGGTGACTTTCGAGAAAACAACCTTTGCCGAGATTCCCTTCAAGTTCGAAGCCGGAACACCGCACATCGCCGGAGCCATCGGCCTTCGCGCCGCGCTTGAATATGTAGAGGGGCTTGGCATGGAGGCCGTTGCGGCGCACGAGCAGGCGTTGCTGGCTTACGCGACCGAGACGCTGTCGGCCATCCCCGGCCTGCGCATCATCGGCACGGCCGGCGAGAAGGCCGGCGTCATCTCGTTCGTGCTCGACGGAATCCATCCGCACGACATCGGCACGGTGCTCGATCAGGAGGGCATTGCCATCCGCACCGGGCATCACTGCGCGCAGCCGGTCATGGATCGTTACGGAATCCCGGCCACGGCACGAGCTTCGTTTGCCGTCTACAATACTTTCCAGGAAGCTGACGCGCTGGCGGCAGGCATTCGCAGGGTTCAGGAGGTGTTGGGCTGATGGCCGATCTGCGCGATTTGTATCAGGAAGTGATTCTGGAGCATAGCAAGGCTCCGCGCAACTATCGCCGTCCTGCCACGGTGAACCGCAGCGTGGAAGGGTATAACCCTCTCTGCGGCGACCACTTTACCCTTTTTCTCGATTTCGAGGGGGACAGGATTCGCGACATCGGGTTCCAGGGCGCGGGTTGCGCTATCTCGAAGGCCTCTGCGTCGATGATGACACAGAGCGTCAAAGGGAAAACCCGGGAAGAAGCTCTCAAGATTTTCGAGAATTTTCACGATCTGGTTACAGGCATGGCGAAGGCAAGCATGGATGTGCCCGAGATGGGCAAGTTGTCAGCCTTCTCCGGAGTGTGCGAGTTTCCCGTGCGCGTCAAGTGCGCCACGCTCGCCTGGCGCGCGCTTCAGACAGCGCTCGAAGGCAATCAAACGGCGGTTTCCAGCGAATCTGCTGCCGCGAAAGACCAGGCCGCGACGACGGAAGTGGAAGCGGTTCGGAGCGCGGATGCCTGTCACTGAGGCGGTTGTGCTGAATCGCGATTGCGATGTGACCGCGCTGCCCGGCGGCGCTCGCGCTCGTCTGGCATCGGGCACTCGCGCCGAGGTTCTGCAATCCTTCTCAGAGGGCGGCTGCAAAATTCGCACCCCGGACGGCGCCTTGTACCAGATGGATGCGCGTGATCGCTCCGCGCTGGAACCAGCCGTCGCGCCCGCTTCGCAGGCCCTGAGCGAGGAGATGGTTCTCGATCAGTTGAAGTCTGTCTTCGATCCGGAGATTCCGGTGAACATCGTTGATCTGGGGCTGATCTATTCGACCCGGGTTGTGCCGCTGGGAAACGGCGGCAGGCGCGTCGAGGTTCGGATGTCGCTGACCGCGCCCGGTTGCGCCATGGCCGACGTCATCAAACAGCAGGTCGAGAGCCGGCTGCGGCGGTTGTCCGAAGTGGCCGAAGTCGCCGTCGAGGTCGTTTTCGATCCTCCCTGGACGCCAGCCAGGATGTCGGAGGCGGCCAAATTGCAGCTTGGATTCGACCTGGATTACGGCGCCTCTTCATCGAGTTCGCCGGCTTTCAACATCCTTCGCTGACTCCGGCAGGGCGGATCTGCTTTTTTTCATCTCCCGGCAGAAGCCGGCCGGCGCAGACGGCCGCGCACCGGATGGGCGGTTTCAGGATTCTCGGCCTGCGGCCTTTGGAAGTGTTGCGCGAGGAATGGAAGCGGCTTGCCCGGCTTCTTCCGACTCATCTTGCCCTGGGCAATCAGGGCAAACGCATCTTAATTGCTATATGCAGAGCGGGTTTGGCTTGTTGAGATGGGGAGATGGACAGTCCCCTAACCCGGCATAGCCGGAACCAAACAGGCATAACATCGAAAAGTTTGACCCTTCTCTGAAGTGCCTTCAGAGGCC
>JBMFHN010000102.1:0-9263 GCA_049976805.1 Occallatibacter sp.
GTCAAGATGGGCGCCGATGGCATCGGGCTGCTGCGCACCGAATTTCTGTTTCTGGACCGCTCCGTGGCGCCCGGCGAGGAAGAGCAGTTCGGAGTCTACCGCGCCTTTGCTGAAACCATGCATTCGCTGCCGGTCATCGTGCGCACCCTGGATATCGGCGGAGACAAACCGCTGGCCTATCTGCCGATGGAGCCGGAGGCGAACCCCTTTCTCGGCGAGCGCGGCATCCGTCTTTGCCTGACCCATCCGGAGATCTTCCGCGAGCAGCTGCGCGCCATCCTGCGCGCCTCCGCCTGCGGCGAGCTTCAGATCATGTTTCCCATGGTCAGCGACATCGATGAACTGCAGCAGGCACGAGAGATCCTGGAGCAGGAGCGGCGCAAGGTGGGCGCATTGCCGGTGCGGGTCGGCATCATGGTCGAGGTGCCTTCGGCCGCGCTGCTGGCCGATCGGCTGGCTCCGCACGTCGATTTCTTTTCGATCGGGACCAACGATCTGACCCAGTACACGCTGGCGATGGACCGCGGTCACGCCGGCCTGGCGGCGCGTCAGGACGGATTGCATCCGGCCGTGCTGCGCCTGATCGCGCGCACCGCCGAAGCCGCCCACCAGTTCGGCAAGCCGGTCGATCTGTGCGGAGAACTCGGTTCGGACGCCGCCGCCATTCCGATTCTGATCGGCCTGGGAGTGGACGAGCTGAGCGTCAGCATCCCCGCCATTCCGATGGTCAAGGCGCAGGTGCGCGCCCTGACCCTGGCCAGCGCCGAAACTCTGGCGCGTGCGGCGCTGGAATCGGCCACCGCCGCCGAGGTTCGGGAACGGGTGCGGGCTTTCACCGCCTGATGCGGAGCCGAACCCCATAACCAGTGGAACGCTCTGACGAAAAGACCGCGTAAGGCGCATGGACACGATCAGTGTCTTTAAAAAGCGAAAGGAATTTCGAGATGGGAAAAAATTACGAATCGTATCGCTCTCTTCGTTACTCGCTGCCGAAGAAAAGCCTGGCATGGAATCTGTACGGCGCGGGGATGGAAAACATGGGCCATGGCGGCGCTCCGGAACCCGTTGCCATTTCCGATCCGGACGAAGATCAGTTACTCGTGCGGATCGACAGTGTGAGCATCTGTTTCTCGGACGTGAAGATTCTCAAGCAGGGCGGCAACCATCCGAAGTTATACCATCGCGACCTGGCCAACAATCCGACGCGCCTCGGGCACGAGGTCGCGCTGACCATTGTCAAGGTGGGAAAAAATCTTCAATCGGCTTATCGGCGCGGCCAGCGCCTGGCAGTTCAGCCCGACATCTACCAGAACGGCCGGTCAACGGCCTATGGCTACACGATTCCCGGCGGAATGACGCAGTATCACCTGATCGGCAAGGAGGTCCTGGAAACCGACGCGGGTCCGTGCCTGTTGCCCGTGGATGAAAGCATGGGCTACGCCGAATCGGCTCTGCTTGAGCCCTGGGGCTGTGTGCTGGCTGCTTACACGCAGCGCCGCCGCCTCAGTCCCAGGGAAGGCGGAAGCATGTGGATCGTCGGCCAGCCGGGCGATGCGGCGGAGTTCACCTGTTCGCTGCCCCTGAAGCCGGCGTTTGTCGTGCTGACAGACGTTCCGCCTTCGGTGAAGCGGATTGCCGCGGCCACCGGCGCCCGTGTGATCGAGCGGAACGGTTTGAACCCGGAGGATTTCAAGGATCTTGGCAGGGAGTTGACTGCGGGAGCGGGCTTTGACGACATCCTTCTGCTGCATCCGCAATCGGCCCGCATGGTTGGTGAAGCGGCGCGTCTGATTGCGCGGCGCGGCACCTGCAATCTGGTCGGGACGCATCCGCTCGATGGACTGGTGCAGGTGGACCTGGGGCGCCTGCATTACGACTACATCGCCTTTGTCGGAAACAGCGGAAGCGATCTCGCCGCATCGTACGGCGACGAACGCAATCGCTGCGAGATGCGCGCAGGAGGAACTGCGGTCTTCGTCGGCGCCGGCGGACCCATGGGGCAGATGCACGTGCAGCGCGCGCTGGAACTGCCGGACGGGCCGAAGCTGGTGATCGCCACCGAGGTCAGCGAGGAGCGCATGAAAACCTTGCAGGAGATGTTCGCACCGCTGGCCGCCCGGCTGGGACGCGCCATCGAGTTTTTCAATCCGGCGCGGTCAAGCCAATCCTTTCACGATTTTGTTCTTGAGCGCACCGCGGGTCAGGGCGCTGACGACGTGGTGGTCAGCGTGCCGGTCGCCGCATTGATCGAAGAAGGGGCCTCGGTGATGAACTCCGACGGAATGTTGGTCGTCTTTGCCGGGGTTCCAAATGGCACCTATGGAGCCGTGAACCTGAGCAACGTCTATTTATCCAATGCTCAGCTGACTGGCACCTCGGGACTGACCATCGACGATCAATCCCTGGTGATGGAGCGCCGGCTGGCAGGAATGCTTTCCCCGGCGCGTTCCGTGGCTGCCATAGGCGGCTTGAACTCTGCCGCCGAAGCCATTCAATCCGTGATGGATGGCCGGTTTCCTGGAAAGGTTGTGTTGTTTCCGCAAATTCCGGATTTACCCTTGATGGCAATACGGGAATTGCGCGAGCGTCTGCCGATGGTTGCTGCCAAGCTGGGCGAGGATCAAATGTGGACCCGGGATGCGGAAGAAGCGCTCATCGATCAATGCTGGGAAGCGCCTCGGGAATCGGCTCGATAAGTCAGGGGGCTCGGAGTCATCATGATTTACACGCTAACACTGAATCCGGCCGTCGACCGCGAACTGACAGTTACCGCCATGGAATACGACGTGGTCCTGCGCGCCGTCCATTCGCGCGTGGATTTTGGCGGCAAAGGATTCAACGTCTCCCGTATGCTCAGAAACCTGGGAGCGGCAAGCACCGCAACCGGATTTCTGGGCGGGCGCCCTGGTGATCTGCTCGAGGAGGGTCTGCGAGAGTTGGGTATCGATGTGGATTTTGTCCGGGTTTGCGGCGAAACACGAACCAATATCAGCGTTGTTACCGCCTCACACGACCATTACCTCAAGGTCAACGAGAAAGGACCGACAGTTGCCACAAAGCAACAGATGGAGTTATTGGCCAAGATTGATGCCGTTGCCCGCGCTGGCGACTGGTGGGTGCTTGCTGGCAGTCTGCCGCCGGGCGTACACGACAACTTTTACGCCCGCATCGTGAAGCTGCTGAACCGCCATGAGGTCCATGCCGTGCTGGACACGAGCGGCGAATCCCTGCGCCTCGGCTGCGCCGCGCACCCGTTTCTGGTCAAGCCCAACGCTGAGGAAGCGGGGGTTCTGACTGGATATCCGGTGAGGACGCCCGGGGAAATCGCTCGGGCGGCAGCTGCAATCCGCCGTATGGGGGCGCAGAATGTCATCGTCTCCATGGGTAAGGCCGGAGCCCTGCTGCGAACCGAGGAAGGAGCATGGCTGCTGGGCAGCCCGAAGGTGAAGGAGAAGAATCCAATCGGAGCCGGCGACTCGCTGGTCGGCGGCCTGGTTTGGGCGCTGACTCAGGGGCTTTCCTTGCGCGAGTCGCTCGCCTGGGGAGTCGCCAGCGGAGCCGCCACCGCCAGTCAGGGAGGAACCGGGCTCGGTTCGCGCGCGCGAATCGAAAAGCTGGTTGCCCATGTGACCAGCCAGCAGATAACAGAGAGGGTTGAGCGCAACGCCGGGAAGTCTCCTGGCAAGGGAAAGGGAAGGTCACTCAAAAATGCCATTTGAGCAGCATGAAGAGAAGCAGTATCGCCGGAACGTAACATCAATCTATCAGGCGGCTTTGACCGCCATCGGGAAATTGAATGGAACGGTCGTTGCGTCGGCGCCCGAAAGATGTCATCTGGAAGTGAAATTTCCGAAGACAATTCTCGGAAAAACACTCGGAGAAAGAACCTATCTAACTCTCGACGTGACCGGACAGGAAGAAACCAGTCAAGTTACAATCGACGCCTATCCCTTGGACGCCATCGACCGAAAGCTGCTGTTCGGAGCGCGCAAGGGAGTGACCCGGACGGTCGTGAACTGGCTGATCGAGCAGATCGATCAGCAGCTTGCGTAGAGACGTTCGCGGAGAGTGACCGATTGGGCAAATGCTGTACACAGGAAGAGTTCGCTGTGTTCGCGAAAGGTATGGATGCATGACAATCACCGCGCAAGATCGTGCGCGCCGCATCAGGATCATTCTCTTTGATGTGGATGGCGTATTAACGGATGGCGGCCTCTGGCTTTTTCCCGCTGCCGGGGGAGGCACACCCTCTACCCAGCAGCAGATCGCCGCCTGCGAAGGCCGGGGCGGCTACGCAATCGCGCCCGGAACCATGGTGGAGAGCAAGGGGTATAGCGCGCACGACGGTGCAGGCGTATGGCTGGCGCGGCTGGGCGGGCTCAAGTGTGGCATCATCACGCGCCGCATCAGCGAAAGCGTGGCGCTCCGCGCCCGCGATTTGCACCTTGAGTTTGTTTACATGGGCCAGGCTCTCAAGATGCGCGCAGTGGACGAAATCATCGCGCAAGAGGGCGTGACGCTCGAAGAGATTGCCTACGTGGGCGATGACGTGATTGATTTGCCGGTGATGCGCCGCTGCGGCCTGGCCGTGGCCGTCGCCAATGCCCGTCCGCAAGTGAAAGCTGCGGCCCACTACATTACGCTCAACAGGGGCGGTCAGGGCGCTGCGCGCGATGCGATTGAATTCATCCTCGCGGCGAAAGGCCTACTGGAAGACTGCATTGAAACCTATATCAGGGATTCCGAAGCGGGCTTGCCTGCAACGGATCAAGAAAAGGGGAACGATTCCCACGGGGGCGCAAGATAGGATGAGAAGGGCGCGATTTTCCTCTCTTTGACAGGTCGCCGCAGGAACGAATCTTCCGGCTCGCCCACCGCGCAGATCCCCACGAGCGGAGTGATCCTACCCAGTTTCGCGATTGACTTCACAGCGAGGCCGCACCCGCTGTGTTCCGCGCCCTTTCACGGCGCGGAACACAGTCGTACTAGCGGCGCCCGTTCTCGTCACGGGGTTGGGGATGTGATTCGGGCTTTCCTTCATTTCTGGGCGCAGGCCGGTTTTCCATTCCAGGTCTGTTCTCCACTCTGGGTGCAGGCCGGGTGTCCATCTTCTGCTGGTTCTGGTTCTGTTTCCACTGCTGATTCTGGTTCTGTTTCCACTGCTGATTCTGGTTCTGCTTCCACTGCTGGTTCTGGTTCTGTTGCCACTGCTGGTTCTGGTTCTGCTTCCACTGCTGATTCTGGTTCTGCTTCCACTGCTGGTTCTGATTCTGTTGCCACTGCTGGTTCTGATTCTGGTTCTGGTTCTGTTTCCACTGCTGATTCTGGTTCTGTTGCCACTGCTGGTTCTGATTCTTCCCCCACTGTGATTGAGGCGAGGAGTTCCACTGTCTGCCCATCTGCTGCGGGGCCGCCTGCCGTCCGCCGTTATTACCGTTATTTCTGAAATAAGAGCCCTGATCCGACCGGGCTGCGGATTCGTGTTGAGATTGGAAGGAGGTCGCGCCGAAGTGCCGTTGGTTCGCGGCCATGCGCTCGGCTGCTCCTGGCTGGTACTGGATGCCACCCGGTCCGCCGCTATAGGAAACATGGCTTCCTCGTGCCACATAACCTCTCTCCACGATTCTGCGGTCCACATAAGTTGTGCGGATGAACCGGCGATTCACATGCATCACGGCGGTGTTGTAGAAGAAGCTGTTGCCGCGCCACCTGCCACCGACGAAGCCGATGCCCCCGTAGCCAAAGCCGTAATTCACGCCGCCGTAATAGCCGACCTGGTATCCCCAGTAGCCTGGATGAAAGACATAGAAGCCGTCAGACCATCCCCAGTAAGGAGGCGTCCAGAGTGCTTCCGGGAAAGGCGCAGGAACCCATTCGCCGGGAACCCAATAGTATCCATCCGGACCATAGGCCCAGTAGCCGGGTGTCCAGATCATGTTGGGGCCCGGACAGAAGGGCTGATCGTATTCCACCAGCGGCGGCGGAGCAATCCCGACACTGATGAAAACCCCGGCATGCGCGGAGACGGGAATCAGCGTGAGGACAAGCGCCAGGAGCAACCAGCGCACCGAATGCAAGACTTTCATGACGAAACCTCCTGATCTTTCGGGCCTGCCCAACTCTTTTCTGGAGCAGGGTTCGTGCGAATCACCAAAGATAACCGGAAATGAAATCCATTTTCGCCGGGATCCGCCGCATGTTGCATTTCCCGGATAAAGTTTGCGGCGCTTTTGCTGCCTGACCGGCAGGTTCAACACATCTACATTCCGGACCCTCCGCGCTCAGCAGCTACTTCTATTGAACCCCATCTCCTTGGCGGCAGTCGCGGTTCGCAGAAAAATTTTCGCTTTTCAGCGCGGAGGATGCGGCAACCGCAGGCTCAGACCTCCACCGCCAGGGCGGAGGCCGGCATCAGTAGCGGTAACTGAGTCCGACGCCCACGACATGGCGCGCCTGCAGATTGACCGGCACCGGAGCGTAGTTGTACGGAGCGGGCAGTCCGGTCGGCAGCAGCGTCGTTCCGATGGTGCTTGCCACCTGGCCAACGCCGACATCGAAGGCAACGTGCGGATTGTCCTTTTGCGTGATACGCACGGCATAGTCCAGCGTTGTGGGAATATGGGCAGGGGCGGGCGGCATATACGTTGGCGGCGCCACCAGAATATCGCTCAGGTTCTTTACCTGCGGCTGTTCCTGCGTGAATCCAGCCGACGGCACGATGGCCGTCCTGAAGAAGAACGGCAAGGGAATTCCAATTCCGCCGAAGAGCCGTCCGCCAAAACGCGTAGCCTGGCCGCCGATACCGAAGATGGAGGCGTTGGTGGCCTTCCAGCCGAAGTTCAACAGGAACGGCACCGGCCGCTGCAGCCAGGTCTTGGTGAGAACCACATAGACATCGCCGTTTGTGTACCCCTTGTCGGGTCCAATTCCCAATTCGCGGTTCAAGTGCCCGGACACAAAGTGGTCGTCGGTGCGGACCAGACCGCCCACCGCGACGCCCGGCATCCAGACGCCGAACTGGCCATCCCGGAAGACCACCACCTTGCCGCTGAAAATGTTCATGCCGGAGTAATTCCAGAGCTGGCTGAAGGCTCCCGCGCTGGCCAGGTTGCTGTCGCCGAGGCTGTGCACGCTGCGGGTATAGCCGGCTTCGGCGCGATTGGCGAAGCCCTCCGCGATGCTGAAGGTCTGAATGTTGCCGATGACCGTGGACGCGTCGATGAAGTGGTAGCCCACGACCGGGTGGGAAAATTTTTCTCCGGGCGCGGAAAAGACGACCGCAGCGGTGGGTGTAAGGAATCCTCCGGTTTGCCCTTCCAGCGTCAGGTATTGCGCCCCGAGTTGCGGGGCGGAAAATGCGGCGGATGCCAAGCAGATGTAAAGAACCAGCTTGCGGTTGATAAGGAGTTTCATCTGTCTTCAGCTCCGCTGGAGCGCAGTCGCCTGTCTCCGGTAATTTTTTCAGGATGAACTTTTTGTAACACATGGATGGCTGACTCGTCTGCCTGATTGTCCGGGATGGTAGACTCAGCCCATGCCGCGCGGTTTCTTTCTTACATTTGAAGGTCTGGATGGTTCGGGGAAAACCACGCAGATCAAGCGCCTGGCCGCCTGGCTGAAAGCCCGCGGTTACGACGTGCTGGTAACCCGCCAGCCGGGCGGCACGGCTACCGGCGAGCGCATCCGCGCGCTGGCTCTTGACTCGCGCTCGGCGGGGCTGGCTCCCATGGCCGAGATGGCCCTGATGTTTGCCGATCGCGCTCAGGTTCTCGCCGAGGTCATCGAGCCCGCACTCGAAGCAGGCCGGATCGTGCTCTGCGACCGTTTTACCGACTCGACGGAGGCCTACCAGGGCGGAGGCCGCGGGCTGGGCTCGTCCATTGTCCTCGAGTTGCACCGGCTGCTTTGCGGCGGCCTTCAGCCTGACCTGACGCTGCTGCTTCTGCCGGGTCTGAAAATGTCTCTGTCCCGTGCGCGCGGCCGCAACGAGCGCGCCAGCCAGAAAGGCGTCCCCGAAGAAGGGCGCTTCGAGCAGGAGCAGGAGAGCTTTTACCAGCGCGTCTGGCAGACATATCGGCAAATCGCCAGCCGCGAATCGAAGCGCGTCGTGCTGATCGAGGGAGATCTCTCCATCGACGAGGTGCACGCGCGCGTGGTCGAAGCCGTCTCCAAACGACTGGCGGGGTGGGTCGCCGGAGCCTCCGATTCCCGGTCTTCCATTTAACGCACGCCGGGAAAAGATGGCCCTTCGGGGAAACGCGCATCACGGGATGCAACAAAGCCGGCGGCAATGCCCCCGCTTCAGGGCATCCGGAGCGGCCCGTCCCGAGTACACTTTTACAAGTGAACAGGGAAACCCCATTTGCGCTGCCTCTCGGCTCCGGTCCGCAGCTCAGCCTCAGGTTTGAGGAGCCGTTCCCGGCGCGCCGCGTCTGGCCGGTACGCGAACTGGTCGGGCAGGTTCGCGAGCGCATCGAGCAGGAGTGGAGCGATGTGTGGGTCGAGGGAGAGATCTCGAACTACCGCCCCGCGCCCAGTGGCCATGTGTACTTTACGCTGAAGGATTCCGACGCCCAGTTGCCCGTGATTCTTTTCCGCCGTCAGGCGATGCTCCTGCGCTTTCGCCCCGAGGACGGCCTGCACGTGCTGGCGCGCGGCCGGGTCAGCGTTTACGAACAGCGCGGACAGATGCAACTGGTGGCCGAGACGCTGGAGCCGGTCGGCGCGGGCTCCTTGCAACTGGCCTTCGAGCAGCTCAAGGCCCGATTGAAGGCGGAGGGGCTTTTCGATGCCGGGCGCAAGCGCCCGCTGCCTGCCTTTCCGCGTACCGTGGGCATTGTCACCTCGCCCACCGGCGCCGTGATCCGCGATTTTCTGAATATCATTGGCCGCCGCCACTCCGGCCTGAACGTGCTGCTCTACCCTGTTTCGGTTCAGGGCGACCAGGCGCCTGCCGAGGTGGAAGCGGCGCTGGCCGATCTCAACTCCTCCGCTCTGGTGGACCTGATTGTTCTGGCCCGCGGCGGGGGGTCGCTCGAAGATCTGGCCGCTTTCAACTCGGAGCGAGTGGCCCGCGCCATTGCGGCCTCACAACTGCCGATCGTCTCGGCCATTGGCCACGAGACCGACTTCACCATCGCCGATTTTGCCGCCGACCTGCGCGCCCCCACGCCCTCTGCCGCCGCCGAACTGATCACCGAGGCGCAGTATAAGATCGCCGAGTATCTGGCCGCGCTGTCCAGCCGGCTGGAGCGCGCCGCCCG
>JBMFHN010000103.1:0-9085 GCA_049976805.1 Occallatibacter sp.
GGCTTCTCCGGAATCGGACGCCGGGAAACGGAGCGCTGCAAATGCCATTCTCCGTCTTCGCCCTTCACATAGGTCGCGCCCTTATATACGCGCGTCTCCGGTGCTTTTCTCGAAGTCAATGCGCCGATGCTGGATAGCGGCTCGGGCGTTGTCTCTGCAGGACTGACAGGCTCGGTCTCTGTCCCTGCGGTGGCCTGCGGCGGTGTTGCCGCGTCCGGCTCGGCAGGACTCTGCGTCGGCGCCGCTGCGGCCTCACGCTGCGGTGCGGCAGATGAAGAGTCGGCATCCGCGGAAACGATTCTCAACCCGAGTTGCGCAATGCCGGCCGCATCCTCGGATCCGGAGAACTTCGATGAAAGATTGCGGCCCAGAATCTTGAGGCTGAACCCGGACTTTTTTTCCGGTATGGCGGGCAGTCCGCAGGCCGTGCGGGCCATCTGGCGAATCAGCCGGGAAATGGGCGAATCCTCGAGCGCAAGCGGAACCGCGGTGCTTTGCATGCGCCGCACAGCGGCATAATCGTTGGGGATCTTCCACTGTGCCGGCCGGGTCAGAGCTTTCGCAATCTGATCTTCCCCTACGCCCATCGAACGGGGATCGTAGCGGTTGAGAACGATTTCAAGCTGAGGAATCGACCCCGTAAAAAACTGTGAGATCAGCCGGTTGGAATTGCGCAACCCCGCAATGCTGGCCTGAATGACCAGATAGATCGTAGAGCCATCCCGGAACAGGGATGTGCCGCTCAGATCCAGCCTGGACCCCATGTCGATGACCACATTGTCGAAATCCTGCCGCGCAATCGTGATCAACCGGTCCACCGCATCCGAGGAAGCCTCGACCTGGGGAAATCGTCCGGGGGCCGCAAGGACAAAGACGCCCGAATTGTGCTTGACCAGCAGTTTGGAGAGAAGATTGGAGTCGAGCCGGCTGGAATTTTGCAGCGCGTTGACGGTCGAGTATTCGCTGGTGATTCCCATGTTGAGCGCCGCATCGCCCAGCGGCAGGTCGAGATCGATCAACAGGGTACTCTTGGCCGATTCCTGGGCCAGCGCAACGGCAAAGTTGCATGCCAGCGTCGTCACTCCATCGCCGCCTTTGGCGCCGAGAAACGCCAGCAGCCTTCCGCCTGCCTTCTTTGGCTCCCGCGGCGCGGGACGGCGCGCAGAGGCCCGGATCAGAGCCTCGGCCATGGTACCCTGCGCAATCGGCAGGGTAAGAAACTCCCGGGCCCCGGCACGCATGCAGCGCACCAGCAACTCCGGATCGATCTTCATCGAATAGATCATGACCGTCGCCCGGCCGCTGGCGCAGATGCTTTCCACCAGTTCCAGAGCGTATTCAGAGTTGCTGTCCAGATCGATGATGATGACGTCGTACTGCTGTTCAAGAAGTTTGGGCACGTCGTCAAGGCTGGGCGGATAAGAAGAAAACTCGCGAACCTCATTCCCCGGGCATCCATCCAACGCATTGGCGACTTCCTTGCGGCGCTCCATCTCCGGACCAATCAATGCAATCGAGATGACATCGGCGCCGAGAGAGTCCGGATACTGATCGTCAAGATAGGGATATGAATCTGAACTCATGAGGTTACCTCTTCCTGATACGTGCCATTTGCTTTTGTGCAATCCCCTTCCAAGCCCCACCCGCCGCAGAAACGAAACCCGAACTCCCCTTCAACGAGCAAAGAAGGAGATCAGAGTCCCAATGGCGATGGCCGGCGCGTAAGGCATCTTCCGTTTCAGGGAACCGGTGGACGCCGTTTCCGGAGCTCCAGAGGTTCCGCCTCGCATCCAGCCGAAAACAAGATCGCCAGTCCCCGCGAACAGTTCTTTCATGAATCCACCCATGGCAGCCCAGCACAGCGCCGCGATGCCTCCAGCCAGGCTGGTGAAGAACAGCGCCCAGAGCATCTGTTGCGGACCAATCCAGGCTCCGATCGCGGCGCACAGCTTGACGTCGCCGGCCCCCATTCCGCCCAGCCAAAAAAGAAAACCGAAGATCAACAGAGCAACACCCAAACCGGCGAAGCTCAAAACAAGACCGTGCCAGCCGCCGCGCCAGCCCGATACCACGATCCCCGCCGCCAGAAAGGGGAGCACCAGCCAGTTGGGAATGCGATGACTGCGCAGGTCTGTAAACGACGCGACAACGAGCACGACCAGAGTCGGCCACCATGCGAATGAATGCATTCCTCAACCTCCCTTCTCCGGCCACGTTCCGGGACCCTGCTGAACGGCAGTGGATCAAATTGAAGCTGCAATTGTCTGACCAAATCGGGAAATCAAGAAACCATATTGGATTCAACGGGTTGCCCACAAGTATCCAGGCCGGGTGTAGACGGATGTTTACGGCCGGGCGCTGCCGGGTGAAACGATGCGTATACACACGGGCCAGGCCGGCACCCTGCGCCGGGCCACCCGAAGATTGCCGCCGCCCGTGACCAACCGGATACGCTCAGCGAAGGTCTCTCATCTTCCGGGTAACCATTTAATGTTACTAAAGATACCCATCGCGGTCACTCAAGGCATCCATGAATTCTTCCGAAGACAAGAAGAGCAGGGGAAGGAGTTGCCCTCTCGCCTCTGCCGGAGAAAAAAGGTGAAAAACAAGATCCGAATTCCAGGAGTTTTATGAGAATGATGGAAGCGAAGATCGGTGACAAGGAAGAATCTGTGAGCCTGTGTCAGGATCCGCAGGTTTTCCCGATCTGGTTTGTGTACGGAGCGTCCACGGCAAATTTTCCTGAAAAAATTACTATAGTAATCTCGACATCTTGTTGATAAGTCGGTAAGCTTTGGCCTCAGAATCAAAAATGATGGGCCTGTGCGATGTTTTCTTGTCGGGGGGGAAGTCGTTTCGAGAGCAGAGGCTTGTGGCAGGAATCGCTCGGTCATCTTGTTGCAAGAAAGGAACAATGATCATCGCGGCTTCCAGTTTTCCACTGGAGATGCAGGGATTTCCACAGGAAATGCAGAAACGGCGACGTGTCAGGAGCGGATCCAGATATGATCAAGATCGGATTATATTCAGAAGACTATACGCTTCACACGCTGCTTTCCTCGGCTCTCGGGAAGGAATTTGAAGTCATTCTGGAGCCGGATGAGGACGGCATCAACCTGCTCCGCGCCGCCGGCGATTGCGACGTGATGATCCTCGATCTGCATTCCAGCCAGGACACCCTGCGGGAACGCATCGATTGCACCCGTAGATTGATCGCCACGCGGGTTCCTGCCGTGGTGATGGCCGGCGACAGCCATCGGTCAACTGCTTCCGAGCTGATCCGGAACGGGGCTTTCGGCTACTGCCGCCGGCCTCCTTCGATTCGCGACCTCAAGACCATGCTCAGCCGGGCCTATGAGAATTCCACGCTCCGGCAGCAGTTGCAGACCGTGCAGCAGCCGGTGGAGATGTCTGGCTGTTGCGATCAATTGATCGGATCGAGCCCGCTGATGGAGCGGATGTATCAGCTGATCCGGCGCGTCACCAATCTCAATGCCGCGGTGCTGGTGACCGGAGAAAGCGGGACCGGCAAGGAACTGATCGCCCGCGCCATTCATAATTTAGGCTCCCGCGCCGATCGCCCATTCGTGGCGGTTTCCTGCGGGGCGATTCCGGAAACCCTGATCGAAGCCGAACTTTTCGGGCACGAGAAGGGAGCTTTCACCGGCACGGTGGGAGCGCGCGAAGGCTATTTTGAACAGGTGGCCGACGGCACGCTGTTTCTGGACGAGATCGGCGACCTGAGCCTGCTCACGCAGGTCAAGCTATTGCGCGTGCTGCAGCAGATGGAATTCAGCCGCCTGGGCAGCAATCGGCTGATTCCGCTGCGGGCGCGGCTGATCTTCGCCACCCACCAGAATCTGGCCAAGCTGGTTACGGAAGGAAAATTCCGCCAGGATCTTTTCTACCGCATCAACGTCATGCAGATCGAGGCGCCTTCACTGCAGGAGCACATGGAAGACGTTCCCCGCATTGCCCGCCATTTTCTGCACAAGTATGGAAAGCTCTTTCAGAAGCCGATGGAAGAGATCGCTCCGGAAGCCCTGGCGCTGCTGCAGAGTTACCGCTGGCCGGGCAACGTGCGCGAACTGGAAAACGTGATTCAGCGGGCCATCATCCTTGCTCCGGACAAGATCATCCGGGCCGAAGACCTGTGCATCAACGCCGATGAGGATGATGTCGACCTGGGCGATCTGGGCGACCTTGACGATGTGGTTGATATTGCCGACTATCACCCCGCCAGCTCCTTCGAGCGTCAACTCCGGGACTATAAGGTCAAACTGGCCGTTGCCGCTGTCCGGGAAAACAATGGGAACAAGACGCTGGCCGCCCGCAGCCTGTGCATCTCCCGGGCCTATTTGCATCGCCTGATCCGGCTTGCCGAACCGGATCCACTCTTTGACTCGACTCTTCGCGACGCAGCCAATTCCTGAGTTCCGCCACCGGACCGGGATTCCCTTTCGATTCCAGAAATTCTTCCAGGCAGCCCTGCGCGGCTCCGGCGGCGCGCACCATCCCCGCTCTTGGCGCGGGCCTTGCTTTAGGATGAAAGCAGCATGCAGACGATACGGATCGAAACGCCTTCGGCAAAATACAGTGTGGCAGCGGGGATTGGCCTGGTGGCATCGCTGGCCCGCCGCATCGAGCGGGTTCACGGCAAGCTGCCCCGGCGGGTTTTCGTGCTGACCTCGGCGCCGGTCTGGGGGCTCTGGGGCAAAACCTTTCTCTCTTCTTTTGCCGCACCACCCACAGTCCTGTTTCTGGAACCGGGCGAAAGGTTCAAGACGCTGGCCAGCGTGGAAAAACTGGCGCGGCAGATGGCCGCGGCGGGTGGAGATCGCGGCAGCCTTCTGATTGCATTTGGCGGCGGCATCGTGGGCGACGTGGGCGGGTTTCTGGCCGCGATTTTCATGCGCGGCATTCCGTACGTCCAGATTCCGACGACCCTGCTGGCACAGGTGGATTCGTCGGTGGGCGGCAAGACCGGTGTCAACCTGCCCGAGGGCAAGAACCTGGTGGGCAGCTTCTACCATCCACTGGCCGTCTTTGCCGACATCTCTGTGCTCGCAACGCTTCCCGGCCGCGAACTGCGCGCCGGGTTAATGGAAAGCCTGAAGGCGGGCATGATCCGCGACCGGGGATTGGTGCGCTTTCTCGAAGAACACGCCGACGAGGTGCTGGCGGGCGACCCTGCGGCTCTTGAAAAGGTGATTGCAGCTTCGATTCGCGTCAAAGCGGGGGTGGTGAACCGCGACGAGCGCGAGAGCGGCCTGCGCATGATCCTGAACCTGGGGCATACGGTAGGCCACGCCCTCGAACAGGCCACCGGCTACAAGGCGCTGTTGCACGGCGAGGCGGTTGGCTGGGGCATGGTGGCGGCGCTTTTCCTGGCGCGGATGCGGAGAACCATCTCGCAGCCGCAGTTCGAACGGCTGGAAAGCCTCATTGAACGGTATGGTCCGCTGCCGGCGCTGAAGCTGCGCGCGCAGCGCGTGGTGGCTGCCACGGGCAGCGACAAGAAAAATCTGAGCGGGGTCCGGCGCTTCGTCTTGCCGGTGGGCATCGGCAACGCCGAAGTGGTGGAAGACGTGACGCCGGCCGAGCTGGAGGCAGCGGTGCAGTATGTGCTGACGCGGGCCCGGAAGAAGGAGTCCTGATGGCCGGGACGGGGGCTAAACCCGCAGGCACGGCGGACGAGGCCAGCGCCGCCGAGGCTGTGCGCCGGATGTTCGACTCGATCGCACCTCGCTACGACCTCCTGAACCATGTGCTTTCGGCCAACGTGGACCGTCTATGGTGGAGACGGGCGGCGGAACGGTTTGATGAAGTGCTGTCCCGGCCGGAGGCCGCGGTTCTGGACATCTGCTGCGGGACAGGAGACATGACCATGGCCCTGCTCAAGCGCCGCCCACGGGAAGCGCGGCCCATCCTGGCCGCGGACTTCGCTCGCGCCATGCTCCTGCGCGGAGCCCGCAAATTCGGCGGACCGGGAGTTGGCGCGCGCCTTTCCGGCGAGCCCTGCGCCATTCCCATCGAGGCCGACGCTCTGCGCCTGCCGCTGCTGCCGGAGTCGCTGGACCTTGTCGTCTCGGCCTTCGGATTCCGCAACCTGGCCAATTATGAGGCCGGACTGCGGGAGTTTTATCGTGTCCTGAAACCCGGCGGACAATTGGGCATTTTGGAGTTCAGTGAGCCGGGTGGACTCGTCGGCAAGGCCTACGCATTCTATTTCCGGCGAATCCTGCCCGCCATTGGACGGCTGGTCTGCGGCGTCGGCTCAGCAGACGGAACCGGTCCCTATCATTATTTGCCTGTTTCGGTTGGCAACTTCCCGCCGCCGCCCGGAATGCTTGCCTTGCTGCGCTCGGCCGGCTACGCAGAGTGTAGCTGGCAGCCATATACGCTGGGAATCGCGGGGCTGTACACGGCCCGGCGCCCGGCCTCGGTCTGAGAATCTCCGATGGCTTCCAGTCTCTCCAGTCCGGCCGATCCTTCCGCCGAAAAACGGCGTGTGGCGCTCGTTTCAATGTTTGCCGCTGCGGTCATGACGCTGCTGAAGCTTGCGGCAGGGCTCCTGTCGGGTTCTTTGGGCGTGCTCTCCGACGCGGCTCATTCCGGGCTGGACCTGGTCGGTTCGATGCTTACCTTTTTCTCCGTGCGGGTGAGCGACCGGCCGGCGGATGCCGACCACACCTATGGCCACGGGAAATTCGAAAATATCTCCTCGTTCGGCGAGGTTCTTCTGATGGCCGCATCGAGTGCATGGATTATCTGGGAAGCCGTCAGCCGGATGGTCCATCACAGCAGGGCGCCACAGGAGCTGGAGTGGCCGGCGCTGGTCGTGGCGATCTCGATTGGCGTGGATTTCTGGCGCTCACGGCGACTGCGGCGGGTAGCCGAGCAAACCGGTTCGCCGGCGCTGGCGACCGATGCCTTTCACTTTGCCTCCGACATCTGGTCGTCGCTGGCCGTGCTGTGCGGGCTGGGCGCCAGTTGGGCGGGTACACGCGCGCAGATTTCCGCCCTCGGCTATGCGGATCCGCTGGCGGCGATCCTGGTCTCGCTCTTGATTCTTCGCCTGGCGGTGCGGCTGGGGCACGAAGCGGTGGACGCGCTGCTCGATGAAATCCCCGCCGAAACACAGCGCCGCATTCAGAGCGAAGTGGAGCAGGTTCCGGGCATCCTGGCCGTCGAAAGAACGCGGGTACGGCGCTCCGGTGCGTCCTATTTCGCTGATCTTACGCTGGTTCTTCCCCGCCGCACCACCTTCGAGCACACCGACGATCTGGTGAAGGAAGCCACCGAGGCCGTACATCGAGCGCTGCCCGGGGCCGACGTTGTGATTCACGCCATGCCCCGCCAGAGCCGGGAAGAGAGCATCTTCGACCGGGTGCGCGCCGTGGCCGCGCGCCACAACGTGAGCGTACACGAACTGAGCGTGCAGCCGCATGATGGAAGGCTGCGCGTCGAACAGCACATGGAACTGGACGAGAACCTGCCGCTGCTGAAGGCGCACGATTTCGTGTGCCTGCTCGAAGCCGAAATTCTCAAAGAGGTTCCGGAGATCGACGCGGTACTGACGCACATCGAGAGCGAGCCGGCCACCATCGAGCCGCCGGCCGAGCAGATCGAGGCGGACCGCCGCATCGAAGAGACGATGCAGGCGGCGGCCGCGCCAATTGCCGAAATCCTGAACGTGCATGAAATCCGGGTGGAGCGCTCGGCCGAACATATCCACGTCTCTTGCCATTGCACGCTGCCCGACGAACTGACGATGGCCCAGGTTCACGAGGTCATCACAATCCTCGAGGATCATTTCAAGCTCCAAAACCCGGAGGTGACCCGGGTGACGATTCATCCCGAGCCAGCGACAGACAACCTGCGCTGACGGCATTCTCGGCCGCGGCAGAAGCGCAGTTGAAAGCGGCAGACCCCAACCCGTACAGTGAAAAGCAGCGGAGCGCGTGCCATGAAAACCGGTTTTTTCCTGAATTTCTTTCAGATCGCGTCGCTGCTGATGCTGTTGGTGGCCGTGGCCCTGCTGTCCGCCATCACGACCATGCATTTCGCCATTCACGGCGCCGAGGTGACTGTTCCTTCGCTGAAGGGCATGACCGTGACCCAGGCGCGCAGCCTGACGGCAGGGCTGGACCTGAATCTGGAAGTGGACAACCGCTACTATTCGGGGGAGGTGACCGCAGGGCACATTCTTACGCAATCGCCTGCGCCCGGGACGGTGGTGCGCCGGGAGTGGCGGGTGCGCGTCTCGGAAAGTCTGGGACCACAGAAAGCGGACGTGCCGCAAACGGTCGGTCAGGATGAGCGGGTGGCCGCGCTGGAGTTGCGGCGCGCGGGCCTGGATGTGGGCGCGACGGCGATGCTGCCCTACCCCGGAGCGCGGGTGGGAACCGTGCTGGCACAGGATCCGGCTGCGCATACCCAGGGCATTGCCCGTCCCAGCGTCGACCTGCTGGTGGCCGCGCCCGCCCAGGACGCGCCGGACGGATTTGTGATGCCCGATCTGGTCGGTCTGGCCGCGGCCGGCGCGCAGAAGGAACTGGCCGGGGTGGGCATTCAATCGACGGTGGAAGAGGCCGGCGCTCCGGTCGAACCCATGGGAAGCGGCTTCGCTCCTCCCATTCCGCCTGTGAGACCGGGCGCGGTCATGGCGCAGGAACCGCTCGCCGGAACGCGGGTGGAGCAGAAGACGCCGGTCAGGCTGACCGTCGCCCGCTAGCGGGGAGGACAAGGATCGAGGCAATCATCGATGCAAGATTCGCCACGCGCCGCCTGGACCGCCAACCTGACGATCCTCGCCATCGGATCTCTTCTGATGGCCGCTCCGTGGATCGCTTCCCGGAGGGATGCGGACCGAGCCGTTCCTGCGGCGGGCACGACGGAACTGCGCGCCCCCGCCACGGTGACCCGCGTGGAACAGCTTCGTTCCGGAGCGGATTTCTCCCCGGGGCCGCCCTCGCTGCGTGTCTGCTTTATCCTAGATTCCCTGGACGCTATCGCCGAAGGTGATCGCAGTTTCTACGAAACCATGGAACGGGACCGGCTGGCTGCACTCGGACCGCGCTGC
>JBMFHN010000104.1:0-8985 GCA_049976805.1 Occallatibacter sp.
ATCCATCCTGACGCGGCGAAGCCGCATCCATATATGCTTTTATGGCCTCGACTACCCACAGATTCTGCCGAAGAGCCGAAAATGGAAGTGGAAGGCGCATTCCGCGCAAAGTTCCCGGGAAATCCCGGTCAAGCTGCGCGCATGGTTTTCCGGAAAGAGATTCATGGGCATTTTAGAACGGCTTTTTGAGCAGCATTTCCATTTACCGGCCGATTCCACGCGGCCGGTGCAGGGGCAACTCGGCGGTTCGGGACGGTTGATCGCGCGGCTGACCGGCGGCGGCCATAGCGCCATCGGCATCCTGTATCCGGTGCGCGAGGAGAACGTGGCCTTCCTCGAATTCTCCCGGCATTTTCGCCGCCATGGATTGCCGGTGCCGGAGATTTACGCCGAGGATCTGAGTCAGGGAGCCTATCTCGAAGAAGACCTGGGCGAGACGACGCTCTTCGAGTTTCTTGGCAGCCATCGCGCCGGCGACGACATCGATCCGCAGGCCCGGGAAGCCTATCGCAACGTGGTGGCCATGCTGCCCCGCTTCCAGGTCGAAGCAGGCCGCGATCTGAATTACAAGGTCTGTTATCCGCGTTCCAGCTTCGATCGCCAGTCCATCCACTGGGATCTGAATTATTTCAAGTATTATTTCCTGCGCCTCGCCGGCATTCCCTTCAACGAACAGGCTCTGGAGGTGGATTTCGGCCGCCTGAGCAGGTTTCTGCTGGGCGCTGCGCGCGATTTCTTTCTTTACCGGGATTTCCAGTCGCGCAACGTCATGCTGCGTGACGGCAAACCGTACTTTCTGGACTACCAGGGCGGGCGCAAAGGCGCGCTGCAATACGACATCGCCTCGCTGCTGTTCGACGCCAAGGCCGACCTGCCGCCGGAACTGCGCCAGCAGTTGCTCGACTTTTACCTCGATCGCCTTCGGGAGTGGACGGATCTCCGCCGCGACGCCTTCATGGAGCACTATTATGCCTACGTTTACATCCGCATCTTCCAGGCCCTGGGAGCTTACGGCTACCGGGGATTCTATGAGCGCAAGACACATTTTCTCGAGAGCGTTCCCTACGCGCTGAAGAACCTGCGCTGGCTCGCGGCCAACTTCCGACTCCCGGTTGCGCTGCCGGCGCTCGAAGACGCCATCCAGGCTATGCTGGGAGCCGAGAAGCTACAAAGCCTGACCCCGCCGACGGGCGGGCTGACGGTGCGGGTCTTCAGTTTCAGCTTCCACCGCGATCTGCCCGCCGACGAGACGGGCAACGGCGGCGGATTTGTCTTCGACGCCCGCTGCCTGCCCAATCCCGGCCGGGAGGAACGATTCCGGCAATTGACCGGCAAGGACGCGGCGGTGATGGACTACCTGGACCGGCAGGAGAGTGTGCGCCTGTTCCTGGCCCACGTTGATTCGCTTGTCGATGCAAGCGTCAACGACTACCGGCAACGGGGCTTTACAAGCCTGATGGTCTCGTTTGGCTGTACCGGTGGCCAGCACCGCTCGGTCTATCTGGCCGAGCAACTGGCGCGCCATCTGCGTGGCAGCGCGGGGGTCCGGGTACTGGTCCGGCACGTCGAACTGGAAAAGACGGAGTGGAGAAAACCATGAAAGCGATGATCCTGGCCGCCGGTCTGGGCACGCGCCTGCGGCCGCTCACCGACGACCGGCCCAAGGCGCTGGTGACCCTGGGCGGGCGCACGCTGCTGGAGATTGCGCTCGCGCGCCTCTGTGCTGCGGGCGTGCGCGAGGTGATCGTCAACACGCACCACCACGCAGAGATGATCCGCTGCTATTTGAAAGCCAACGATCACTTCGGCATGAGGATTGAGGTTTCGCACGAGCCGGAGTTGCTGGATACCGGCGGTGGATTGAAGAAAGCCGCGCGGTTTTTTCTCGAAAGCGGCGAAGAACCCTTTCTCGTGCACAACGTGGACGTCGTGAGCGCCATCGACCTCAGACAAATGCTCCGCTTCCACGCAGAGCAAAATGCGCTGGCGACGCTCGCCGTCCAGCAACGCAGCAGTTCCCGATGGTTGCTCTTTTCCGGGCAGAATCTGCTCTGCGGACGCCGCCGGGGGCCCGAGGAAACCAACGAATGGGCACGGCAAACCGAACAGGTTCAGCCACTTGCCTTCTGCGGCATCCACGTTCTCTCGCCGCGCATCTTCGCCCGGATGAAGGAAGAAGGCGCGTTTTCGATCATCGACGCCTACCTGCGGCTGGCAGCACAGGGAGAAAGAATTGCAGCCTTTCGCGCCGACGGGGCGTACTGGCGCGATCTGGGCCGTCCGGAGAGCATCGCCGCAGCGGAGGAAGATCTGGCGAATGGGCTTTACGCGGCTTCCTTCCCCTCCTCGCAAAATGCGCCTTGCGGCCCGGATTCCCGGCCTCCGGCTCGTTCCGGCATTTGAAGACCGCTTCCCGGATCAGCTCAAGCCGGGATCGTCACCTCCGCGCCTTTGGCGTCAGAGTTCCAGTTGCCAGACCGCACCCGGATTGACCCAGTCCCGGAATCAGTTTTCGAAACCGCAAGTGCCGCCGCAGCATCCGCCGCCGATTCCGCAGGCACTGGGAGCGGCAGAATAGCCGTCTCCGCCCTTGGAGATGACACCGGCTCCGCCGCTGATGAGACGCTTTACAGGGCCGCCGCATTGAGGACACGATTCCAGCTCGGGATCCGACATCTTCTGCCGGCGCACAAACCGGCTCGAACACGATTCACACTGATATTCGTAAGCAGGCATTCCATTCCTCCACCCAGCGTTGGATGATTCATTCGATTATAGGGAAGCAGGAAAATTAGAGCCAGTTCCATCGCAGGTTCGACCGAACCCTGCGACCTGCCTGCACACACACTCTCTCTCTGGCAAAATCAGGACCTGGGATTTCCCTTCCATCTCAAAAACCGCAAAGGCCGTCTGCAAGTGCGGACGGCCTTCGCGGTTTTTGAGATGAGAGGAAACGACGCTGGACGGGCTTCAAGCCCATGCTCTTCACGGTCTCGATCAGTCTCCGGCCACGGGCTCCGGTTCCTTTTCTGCTGCCGGCCTGGCCGGGGCGATGGAGTCGAGGGTCACCATGCCGGCGGGCTGCTTGATGCCGAGGATGTGCTCTTTGTAAAGGGCGGCCATGCGGGCGTTCTCGGCGGCGTCGATCTGCTTGTGATCGCGGGCGCGGATCCTTTCCTCGCGGGCGTTCTTGGCGATGCCCAACTCATCGAGCGTGTGGTTGGCCTCGGCGTTGACGTGCTCCATATTCAGCGCCAGGGTGTGGCCGACCTCGGACATGCCGACCTTGCGGCCGCCGGCGAAGATCTCGTGGCGGCCGTGCTCCTCGTACCACTTGGTCAGGGTGGCCGTCATGTGCATCTTCTCGATGATGTTGCGCCAGCCGATGCCGGTGTTGTAGGCGCAGAAGCTGATCTCGCCTTCCTGCGTGGCGTAGGGGATGATGCACTGCTCGGTGCGGCGGAAGTCGTAGTTGAACAGATCCTGGAACCACATGCCGGCGATGAACAGGAAGTTCCAGCGGTCCTGGCGGCGCCTTTTGATGTCTTCGAGGGTGCGGTCGCCCTTGACCGAGCCGTAATCGTGGCCGGTGGCGTTGAAGGTTTTGTCCATCTTCTTCATCATGTCGGTGATCTTGAAGTGGGTGGGCGCCTGGAAGGGGTCGTAGTTGCGCAGGAGAGCCAGCGCGAAGCCGAGAACCGAAAGCCACTTGCCGCGGGCCGCGTCGTTGACCTTGGCCAGATCGCGGGCCACCTGGTCCATCTTCAGGAAGGCGGTGACCGGAACGGCTTCCTTGGTCTCCTTGTCGATCATCAAGGCCATGCCGGTGCCGCAGTTGGGGTGGCAGCCGCAGGAAAGCTGGCCCCATTCGGCCGTGGGCCCGTGGATCAGGTCGGCCCAATCGGTGAAGGTGCTCATGAAGCTGATCGGGAACCAGTCGCGCTCCGGTTCGCCAAAGCCGCACTGGTTCTTGATGTCGTGCGCCATGTGCGAAAGCGTGTAGCGCTGCGCGATGCGGCGCTCGTCGCTGATCTCCTCGTCGCGGCCGGTAAAGCTGACCGGCTGGAAGCTGAGGAAGCTGATGGTCTTGGGGTTGTCGAGGGCGAACTGGATGATGCGCCCCACCTGCTCGTTGTTGATGCCGTTGATGATGGTGGTCACCGGGACGATTTCAACGCCGGCCTCGTGCAGGTTGTGGATGGCCTGCAGCTTGACATCGAAAAGATTGCCCACCTTGCGGTGCGAGTTGGCGGCGTTGCCGATGCCGTCGAACTGCAGATAGACGTAGCGCAGACCGGCTTCGGCGGCGGCGCGGCAAAGTTCCTTGCTCTTGGCGAACTCGATGCCGTTCGAGGCCGCCTGCACACTGTTGTAGCCGACCTTGCGCGAGTAGGCGACCGCGTCCAGGAAGTAGGGCGAGAGGGTTGGTTCGCCACCGGAAAACTGCACACTCATCTGACGGCGGGGACGAACGGTGAGGGCATCGTCCAGCATCGTCTTGATCTCATCCCAGGTCAGCTCATGGACGAAACCCACCTGGTTGGCATCCATGAAGCAGGGATCGCACATCATGTTGCAGCGGTTGGTCAGGTCGATGGTCAACACGGCTCCGCGGCCGTGCGTCACCGTCGAGCTCCCGTGGTGGTGCAACTTCTCGTCGTTGTGGGCGCGCATGTCGCGGCCGGGAAAGTTCTCTTCGAGGTGCTTGAAAAAGGCCGGATCGATCGACATCACGTCTTCGAAATGCCCGTGCTTGGGGCAGTCCTTGACCATGAGGATCTTGCCGTCGCGCTCGATGATCTGGGCCTTGATCTCACCGACCTTCTCGTTGAGCAGGACTTCGTGGGGCAGCTTGCCGTCGAGAATCTGCTTGCGGATCTCCGGCACGCACTTGGGGCAGAGAGAATCGGTGGTGCGCGGCCATCCCAGAGGAGGCTTCTCCTTCTGATAGCTCTTCATCAGCGGCTTGTCGCTCCACTTGGGGGTGAACGACGGGTTGGGGCTGATGCGATTGAGCCGGTCATAGACGACCCATGCGCCCTTGGCCGCATAGACGATAGCCTTTTCGGCGTATTTCACTGCCTTGGACATAAAGAATGTAGTCTCCTCACCTGAAATTGGCTGTCGGCGGCGTTTTTCCTCCGGACTGCCCGGGATCCCCGCGAAATCAGAAACCAGGGATCTGAAAAGCCACAACTAGAGTACCGTCGACTCACGGTCAACCCAACAGCTCGGCAGCAAATGGCGGAATTCCGGCGTGAATGGTCAGGAAAAGATGGCGAATGGAGGGCCGGATCCGTTGAAGGATCAACGAACTGCTGCCACGCCCGAGGCGCGCGGCCGGAGCGGGGGAGAACGATGTACAATCTTCCTGCCCGTCAAACGGCCCGTACATCCTTCTCTTCAAAGAGGTTCCGCCGATGGTGCTGCGTTCTTCCCTCGCCTCTGTGCTGCTTCTTGCGCTGGCTTCTCCGGCCGGCATCCTGGGGCCGTTGTCCGCCCGCAGCCAGTCTTTGCCCGAATCCGCCGGACTCTCGGCGGTCTTCGGCTACCGGAACTTCGCCGCTGAGGCTTCGATCGAGCAGCGATTTCTTGCCGTGCCCAGTGCGCAGCGGGCCGGCGAGGAGCTGAAAACACTGACCCGCGAGCCGCACGTGGCCTCGACGCCCGGAGACCGGCGGACGGCTGAATATGTGGCGCGGGAGTTCCGCGCGGCGGGCCTCGAGACGGAGATCGCTCCCTACCGCGTACTCATGAACCTGCCCAAGGTGGTGCGCGTGGAGGCTTACGGGCCGGGCGGAAAGCTTCTGATGAGCGGACCTGCGCGGGAGCATGTCGCGGGCGATCCCTACCAGGATGATCCGCGTGTGGTGATGCCATTCAACGCTTCCTCGGGCTCGGGAGACGTGACCGGCGAGGTGGTCTATGCCAACTACGGCCGGCTGGAGGATTTCAACCGGCTGGCGGCGCTGCACATCGACCTGCGGGGCAAGATCGTGCTCTGCCGTTACGGGCGCATCTTCCGCGGCGTCAAGGTCTTCCTGGCCGAGCAGCGGGGCGCCGCGGGTGTGCTGCTCTACTCCGACCCGGCCGACGACGGTTACGTCCAGGGCGACGCCTGGCCGGAGGGACCGTGGCGGCCGGCAACGGGCGTGCAGCGCGGCTCGGTGCAATACCTGTTCAAGTACCCGGGCGACCCGGAGACTCCCGGAGTAGCCTCGACGCTCGATCTGCCGGATTCAGCCCGCCGCTCGCCCTACGGCAACCAGCCGCACATCATCTCCATCCCCCTGAGCTACCACGACGCGGCGCCGATTCTGAAGGCCCTGCAGGGGCCTGCCGCGCAGCAGGGCTGGCAGGGCGGGCTGCCATTTACCTATCATCTTGGCCCGGGCGGGGTGCGGGTTCATCTGGTCTCGGTCCAGGATTACCGGCGACGCATCATCTGGGACGTCATCGGCAGGATCAAGGGAAGCACCTTCCCGGACGAGTGGGTCATCGCCGGAAACCACCGCGATGCCTGGGTTTACGGTGCCGTCGACCCCAATAGCGGCACCGCCGCAATGCTCGAAGCGGTGCGCGGCGTCGGCGCGTTGCTGCGGGAGGGCTGGCGGCCAAAACGAACCCTGGTTTTTTGCAGTTGGGACGCCGAGGAAGAGGGGCTGATCGGCTCGACCGAGTGGGTGGAAGAGCAGGGCGCAGCGCTCCAGCACGCGGTCGCCTACTTGAATGTCGATGTGGGCGTCTCCGGAGCGGATTTCACCGCTTCCGCCGTGCCCTCGCTGGGCAAGTTCCTGCGGGAGGTAACCCAGGCAGTTCCCAGCCCGCTGGGCAGCACGGTCTATCAGCAGTGGTACGTGAGCCAGGCGGGACGGGATGAACGGCGGGGCTCGGTGGAGGCGGCCGCGCCGGGCGAACCGGTGCGCGTGGGCGAACTCGGTTCCGGCTCCGATTACACGCCGTTCTTCCAGCACGCCGGCGTGCCCGCAACCGACATCAGTTCCGAGGGGCCCTACGGCGTTTACCACTCGGTCTTCGATGACTACGCATGGTTTGTCCAGAATGCCGACCCGCATTTCCTTTATTTGCAGCAGATGGCGCGGGTCTTCGGTCTGGAGGCGGTGCGCATGGCCGACGCCGACGTGCTTCCGTACGATTACACCGCTTACGCCCGCGTGATTTCTTCCTCGATTGAAGCGGCCCGGAACAAGGCTGCCAGGGCCGGATTCGGCACGCTCGATTTTGCTCCCGCCGAGGCAGCCGCCGCCCGCTTTTCGGCAGCCGCCAGTCGGGCCTGCAGACTGCAGTTGGCCGCCAGCGGCAACCTGGCCGGGTTGAATCGGGCCTTGCGCCAGACTGAAAGCGATTTTCTCTCCGCTTCCGGCCTGCCCGACCGCCCTTGGTATCGGCACACGATCTACGCTCCGGGTGAGAACACGGGCTACTCCGCGGTGGTGATTCCCGGCGTGAACGAGGCCATCGACGCCCGCAATGCACGGCTGGCCGCCGAACAGCTGGCGGTGCTCACCCGGGCGCTTGACCGGGCCGCCGAAACGCTGAACTCCGCGCCCTGAGAAATTCAGGAATACAACGTCAAACTGTCCAATTTCCGTTCCTGAAGTGTGATTCCAGTCACACTTCTCCGCATCTCCAGTTGACCCTGCGTATTCCTGCTCGTATCGTAAAGCTGATGAAGAAAAATTCCTCGAGCAAGGTCCGCATCGGAATCGCAGCAGCCATTATCATCGGCACGATTGGCTGGCTGGCCTATTCCGGCTATGGAGCCAACAAAAGCTACTATGTGACCATTGCCGAGCTGAACGGCATGGGCAACAAGGCTTA
The DNA here is from genome assembly GCA_049976805.1 of Occallatibacter sp. GTDB lineage: Bacteria > Acidobacteriota > Terriglobia > Terriglobales > Acidobacteriaceae > Telmatobacter. The sequence goes on from JBMFHN010000104.1 coordinate 7,843, forward strand.
TCACAGCCAGTTGCGCGTCGAGGGTTTTGTCCAGCCCGGCTCCATCGAGCAGGACGGAACCCATGTGACTTTCGTGATGAACGAGTTTGAGAGCCACTCGCCCAAGGCTGCGGCCGGCCATCTGCTTCGAGTCATCTACAACGGCTCCGAGCCGCCACCAGACACCTTCAAGGACGACTCCCAGGCGCTGGCCGAGGGCACCTATGGCCGCGACGGCGTCTTTCACGCCACCGTCTTGCAGGCCAAGTGCGCAAGCAAGTACGCGCCCGCCCAGCCGAACACAAAACCGGCTCCGGTGCCGGCGCCTGGCGGCGCCAGATCACGCGCTGCTGCCACCGTACCCTCGAACCCGGCCACGGCGTCTCGGACCGCGGCAAACTGACCGGCATGACCGCTCCCGCCGCCGAGGTTGTTCGCTCCACGGTTTTCGCCCGGCTCGACCAGGTCTCCAAACTCTTCGGCTCCTTTGCGGCGCTGCGCCAGGTTTCGGTGGACCTGGAGCCGGGCAGGTGCTACGTGCTGATCGGCGAAAACGGAGCGGGCAAATCCACGCTGCTGCGCATTCTGGCCGGTCTTTTGCGGCCCAGTTTCGGCAGGGTGCAGGTCTTCGGCTCGTTCGAACCTCATGAGGCCCGCGAGCGCATCGGTTACATGAGCCATGCGCCGATGCTCTACGACGAGCTGACCGGCGCGGAAAATCTGCGCTACTTCCGCAGCCTCTATCCGGGCCGCGCATGCCTCTCGCCGGCCGAAGCCCTGCGCCAGGTGGGGCTGGATCCGGAGCTGAATCGCCCGGTCGGCCATTATTCGCAGGGAATGCGCCAGCGCGCGTCGCTGGCGCGCGTGCTTCTCTCCGTGCCTGAACTGCTGCTGCTCGACGAGCCTTTTTCCAACATGGACGTGGAGTCGGCCCGCCACATGGTCGAGATGCTGGCCAGCTTCCGCCGCTCGGATCGCACCATCGTCCTGACCACCCATCAGCGGGAAACAGCCAGCCCGATCGCCGACTGGGTGCTCACCCTGCACGCCGGACGGGTGGCCTCGTTCGAGCCGGGGTCCCCCGCGACGGAAGTTTGTCGCGGGGGTGGAGAACCGGGGTCCCCCGCGACGGAAGTTTGTCGCGGGGGTGGAGAACCGGGGTCC
>JBMFHN010000105.1:0-8804 GCA_049976805.1 Occallatibacter sp.
GATCGCTGCGTCCTACGCCGGCCATCCGGCCCAGCCGCTGCTCGACGGTGACGCCGGGGAAGTTGGCCACCTTCTGGCGCAGCCCGGTCAGCCGGTTGAAAAGAGTGGATTTGCCGGAGTTTGGCGGCCCGATCAGCACAACGGTGCGAAGCGCGCCGGCGGGGGGCGGCGTCGCGGGCGGCTCAAACCTCGGAGGAGCGCAGCAACTGCTCATCGAGCGGCCTCGGAGATCTCTGCAGCTTCTTCATTCTCATCCAGACGCTGATCTTTCCCGGCTTCGGCCGCGAGCTGCGGTTCCAGTTCATTCTCATCTTCAGCCGAGCGCATGCGGATGGCCGAGGCGGTTTCACGCCGCAGCGCGATCTCCATGCCATCCACGCCATACACCGTGGGATCGCCGGCAGGGGCGCGACGCAGCACCCTGACCCGCGCATCGGGAACAAAGCCCATGTGCATCAAGTGATTCTGCACGGATTCGGGCAGGTCGAGGGCGATCAGCACCCCGCTGCTGCCGACCTTCAGTTCGCTTAGCGCATTCACTCTGCGGACTCCGAAGGGTTGCTGAAACGGCAGAACCCTTAAATTGCGACTAGAAAAGTCGTAATTCAGTATACGGCAATGTTTCTTCTGGCAGCAAATGCTGATGTGCTCTTTCTTTGTTCTGCGTGCGCGCATGATCAACCTCCGAGAAGAAAACCTCTGGCGTCTTCCCGCCGGCCGCTTCTGGGCTTCTGATGCACCCGATGGCTGAACTCATCGGAACACCAACCCAGTTGTAACAGCAGGAATCGTTGGATCATGTGACTTGAATCACGCCGCAAGAGGATTTTCCCGGTTACGGGACCGTTGCGGAAAAAGTTGCGAAAGTTGCAGGAATGTCACCGCTTTGCTGCGCAGGAGCCGACAAGGGGACGGCTTCGGCGTAAAATCCTTTTTGGCAACGAAAGGGCAAGAGGATCGTGTGCCGTTTCGCGATTTCGGAAAAATCGACGGGAGGGTTTCGGCTCTGGGATGCGCCAGCATGCGTCTTTCGAGTGTGGATGGCTGCCTTCCCGTCCCGAGGCACGCTCGCCCGCAGGGCAACGCGGGGGGTGCGCGGAACGGGGACCGGATTTTTCTGAAAGCGGCGGAACAGGCCATCTCCTGCTCGGGCTGCGGCATCAGCGAGGATCTGTGTTCCCGGTAGATCGCCGTCGGTGAGCAAAGCGCAGGGGGTGGGCGCGCTGTTCTGAGTGAAGCGGTTGCAGAGAAAGGGTGGTTCTTCGTGCCGCTCAGCAACACGGATGCACATGATTTCTGGGCAGAGTTCCGGCCTCCGCGTCTGGAGGGTGGAATCTGTTTCGCAATATGGGATGAGTGGAGAGGACCAGTGTTCGCTCTGTGTCCTGTATCACAGCAGCACGACCAACCGGAGATGAGACTCGAACAAGCGGAGTTGAGACTCCAATGAGAGAGCGATTTTTTCCGAGCCGAGACATGGGGCAAAGCATATGAGTGAACAGAAGATGGTGATTTTAGACGGGAACGAGGCCGCAGCCTCGGTCGCCTATCGTCTTTCCGAAGTGGTTGCGATTTATCCGATCACGCCTTCGTCGCCGATGGGCGAGTGGGCCGATCAGTGGCGCGCGGAAGGCAAAAAGAACATCTGGGGAGCGGTCCCCATTGTTGAAGAACTGCAGAGCGAGGGTGGCGCCTCAGGCGCCCTGCACGGCGCGCTGCAGGCGGGGGCTCTTGGAACGACGTTCACGGCGTCGCAGGGGCTGCTGCTGATGATCCCCAACATGTTCAAGATCGCCGGCGAGTTGACCCCGGCCACGATGCACGTTTCGGCGCGCACGGTGGCCACGCACGCGCTGTCGATCTTCGGCGACCACTCCGACGTGATGGCCTGCCGCTCGACCGGCTGGGCGATGCTGGCTTCGAATTCGGTGCAGGAAGTGCACGACCTGGCGCTGGTGGCGCAGATCGCCACGCTTGAGACCCGCATTCCCTTTCTGCATTTCTTTGACGGCTTCCGTACCTCGCACGAGGTGAGCAAGATTGTGCCCATCGGCGACGAAACCATCCGCGCCCTGGTGGACGACAAATACATCATCCAGTACCGGCAGAATGCGCTCAGCCCGGATCGGCCGATCCTCCGCGGCACGGCGCAGAATCCGGATGTCTTTTTCCAGGCGCGCGAGGCCTCGTCGCCGTTTTATGCCGCGGTTCCGGCCATCGTGCAATCCGTCATGGACCGCTTTGCCGCGCAGACCGGGCGCGCCTATCGCCTCTTCGATTATTGCGGCGCGGCGGACGCCGAGCGGGTGATCGTGATGATGGGGTCGGGCGCCGAGGCTGCCCAAGAGGTTGTGGAAGCTCTGAACCGGCAGGGCCAGCGGCTGGGACTGCTGAAGGTGCGTCTCTACCGGCCTTTCGATGCGAGCGCTTTTCTGGCCGCGCTGCCGGCCACGGTGAAGACGATTGCCGTGCTGGACCGCTGCAAGGAGCCGGGGGCCAACGGCGAGCCGCTCTATCACGACGTGTTGAGTGCGCTGGCCGAACATGCCGCCACGCTGCCCTTTGCCACCCGGCCGGGAGTCATCGGCGGGCGCTACGGGCTCAGCTCGAAAGAATTCACCCCGGCCATGGTCAAGGGCATCTTTGACGAGATGGCCAGGCCGGCGCCGAAAAACCATTTTACGATCGGCATCAACGACGATGTCTCGCACACCAGCCTGGACTACGATCCGTCCTTTTCCACCGAAGATCCGAAGACGGTGCGCGCCCTGTTCTACGGTTTGGGCTCGGACGGCACCGTGGGAGCCAACAAGAACTCCATCAAGATCATCGGCAGCGAGACGCCGAACTATGCGCAGGGTTACTTTGTGTACGACTCGAAGAAATCCGGTTCGATGACCACCTCGCACCTGCGTTTCGGCCCCCATCCCATTCACTCGACCTACCTGATCAGTCAGGCCAGCTTCGTGGCCTGCCACAGCTTCAGCTTTCTGGAGAAGATGAACGTGCTGGAGGCGGCCTTGCCGGGCGCAGTCTTCCTGCTCAACTCGCCGTATCCGGCCTCCGAGGTTTGGGACAAGATGCCGCGGAGCATTCAGCAGGAGATGCTGCGGAAGAAGATCGAGTTCTATGTCATCGACGGCTACAAGGTGGCGCGCGAGGCCGGCATGGGCACGCGCATCAACACCATCATGCAAACCTGCTTCTTCGCCATCAGCGGCGTGCTGCCGCGGGAAGATGCGATTCAGCAGATCAAGAAGGCCATTTACAAGACGTATGGCAAGCGCGGCGAGGCGGTGGTCGAAAAGAATTATGCCGCCGTGGACCACGCCCTGGCGCATCTGGAAAAAGTCAATCTGCCTGCAGATGTCTCGTCCGATTTCGATCTGGTTCCCTCCATTTCCGCCAAGGCGCCGGAATTCGTGCGCAACGTGCTGGGCGAGATTGCGGCCGGCCGCGGCGACCAGCTTCCGGTCAGCGCCATTCCAGCCGGAGGCACTTTCCCCACAGGAACTTCGCAGTGGGAAAAGCGCAACATCGCGCAGTTCATTCCTGTCTGGGACCAGGAACTGTGCATCCAGTGCGGCAAATGCGTCATGGTGTGTCCGCACGCCGTGATTCGTTCAAAGGTGTATGGCGCGGAATCGGGCGTCCACGCACCGGCTACCTTCAAGTGGGCCAAACCGAAGTGGAAGGGCAGGGAACAGGACCGCTACACGCTGCAGGTGGCGCCGGAGGATTGCACCGGCTGCGCGGTCTGCGTCGAGGTCTGCCCGGTGAAGAGCAAGAGCGATGCCAGCCACAAGGCCATCAACATGGCTCCCCAGACGCCGCTGCGCGAGGCCGAGCGCGAGAACTGGGAGTTTTTCCTCTCGCTGCCCGAGGCGGACCGCGACAAGCTGTCGCACGGCCAGGTGAAGGATCTGCAACTGCTGCAGCCGCTCTTCGAGTTCTCGGGCGCCTGTGCCGGCTGCGGCGAGACCGCCTACATCAAGCTGCTGACGCAGCTCTTCGGCGACCGGCTCTACATCGCCAATGCCACCGGCTGCTCGTCGATTTACGGCGGCAATCTGCCCACCACGCCTTACAGCAGCAATGCCGCAGGGCGCGGACCCACATGGTCCAATTCGCTCTTTGAAGACAACGCCGAGTTCGGTTTCGGCATGCGGATCGCGCTCGACCAGCAGAAGGAGTTCGCAGAACTGCTGCTGAAACGGCTGGCGCCGGCGTTGGGCGACGAACTGGTGACGGCGCTGCTTGCGGCCCCGCAGAAGACGGAGCCGGAGGTCAACCAGCAGCGGGAACGGGTGCGCGTGCTGCGCGAGCATCTGGCGGGAAATGCCAGTTCCGATGCGCGCAATCTGCTGGCGATTGCCGACGCGCTGGTGCGCAAGAGCGTGTGGATTCTGGGCGGCGATGGCTGGGCCTACGACATCGGCTTCGGGGGGCTGGACCACGTGCTCGGTTCGGGCAAGAACGTGAACGTGCTGGTGCTGGACACCGAGGTTTATTCGAATACCGGCGGGCAGATGTCCAAAGCCACACCGCGCGGAGCGGTGGCCAAGTTTGCCGCCAGCGGCAAGAAAAACAGCAAGAAGGACCTGGCCATGGAGGCCGTCAGCTACGGCTATGTCTACGTGGCCCAGGTGGCGATGGGCGCCAGCGACACCCATGTGGTGAAGGCCTTCCAGGAGGCCGAAGCGCACGACGGTCCTTCGATCATCATCGCCTACGCCAGCTGCATCGCCCACGGCTACGACCTGGTGCACGGGCTGGAGCAGCAGAAGCTTGCGGTGCAATCGGGATATTGGCCGCTGATGCGCTATAATCCCGCGTTGCGCGAGGAGGGCAAGAATCCCTTCCTGCTGGACTCGAAGGCTCCCTCGATCCGGCTGAAGGAGTACGTTTATCGCGAGGCCCGTTATACGATGCTGGCGCGCAGCAACCCGGAGATGGCCGCGTATTTGCTCAAGGAAGCGCAGGACGATGTCGAGCGCCAGTGGCGCGTGTACTCGGCGCGGGCCGCAATGCCCGGCCGCGGCGAAACTCCGCACATCGCGCCTGCAGAAAAGCCCGAGCAGGATTCGGCTCCCAAGGCGGCGGCGGAGACTGCCGGAGGTGAGGAATGATTGATTTTTCGACGCACTATCTTGGTTTCAAGCTGAACGGTCCGATTGTGGTTTCCTCGACGCCGCTGTCGGAGAAAATCGACAATGTCCGCCGCATGGAAGATTGCGGCGCTTCCGCCCTGGTGCTCCACTCGCTTTTCGAGGAGCAGTTGGCGCTGGAATCCCGGGCGCTGGACGATGACCTGTCCCGGGGCACGGAGTCCTTTGCCGAGTCGCTCGGCTACCTGCCGGATCTGAAAGACTACCGCATGACCCACGAGGTCTATCTGGAGCATTTGCGGCGCGTGAAGGATGCGGTTAAGATTCCGGTTCTGGCCAGCCTGAACGGGGCCACCCCTGGCGGCTGGGTGCGCTTTGCCAAAGAGATGGAGCAAGCCGGAGCGGATGCCATCGAGCTGAACACCTATGCGCTGGCGAACGACACGCGCCAAACTTCGGCGCAACTCGAAGCGCAGTTGCTCGAACTGGTCTCGGCGGTCACCGCCGCAGTCAAGGTTGCGGTGGCCGTGAAGCTGTCCCCATACTTTACCAGCGTGCCGCATCTGGTCGCCCAACTGGAAGAGGCAGGGGCGCGCGGCGTGGTGCTCTTCAACCGCTTCTATCAGCCGGATTTCGACATTGAGACCCTGGAGGTCCGTCCTTCGCTTCACTTTTCCACGCCCTCGGAGCTGCTGCCCCGGCTGCATGCAGCGGCCATCCTCTACGGCCACGTGAATCTGGACATCGCCATCACCGGCGGCGTGCATTCGGCCGAAGATGTGCTGAAGAGCATCATGGCGGGAGCCAACGTCGTCACCATGGCATCGGCCCTGCACATTCATGGTATCGAGCACATCAAAAGAGTGCTGGCGGATATGCACGACTGGCTGGAGAAACGCGAGTACACTTCATTGTGGGAGACGCGCGGCTGCCTGAGCCGCCGTTCGGTTCCTGACACCTCGCCTTTCGACCGCGGCAATTACATCAAGACGCTCAGCTCTTACAGCCTGCGCCAGACATTGCAGGCGTTTTGAAGTGTTCCGCCTTTTGGAAATCGCGGGCAGACCGGAAAATGTTCGCAAGGTTCTTCGATGACCACATCGAAGAGCGGACGGTCTGTCTCTTCCTGCGCAGGATCTGTGTGATTCGCGGTCTCCGGATTGCGCATCCGCATGATTTCAGCACGCACAGGAAAGGATCCGGGACGCGGTTCCGGCGGAGACATTGCAGTCCGCGACCCGGTATTCATCCCAGCCCGGGGCTTTGAGCGCGGTCCTCCGGAGGCCGCGCGTTCGAGTGATCGGGCTCGGAGCTCGGGCGGATGCGGGCAGCAGACCGGGGGAAACGGGCCTTCCCGTGGTTGCGGCAGCCTGTCCGCAATCTGGCCGGTATTGCGTGCGGAGATTTGATCCCAATCCTGCCCCGCCGCGCCGGTCGGGTTTCTTCCGTTTCCGCGCCGGGCGACCTCGCCAGCGCTCCACCTTCCCCAGCAAAACGGCAAGCCAGGTTCGTGGCGCAGAAAGCGTATTCTTGTCCTCGAAGGATTTCGGGCCGGGAGAGTGGAGATCTCCTGCTCGTCCTCGTTTTTCTGCGGCCTTTCATCCGCCGCGCCCGGATTCCGGCATGCTTCGATTCCGTTTTTTGAGGCGGTCGAGGAACTTGCCCTATGCTGGATGTTGTGATGATTCCGTTTCGCATCCCGATCCGGCGGCAATGGCTGCACCCGGGCGGTCTGCGTGGCCTTCTGCTCGTGTGGCTGCTCGTGGCGCTGTTTGTGCCGGAAGCCGGTTTTGCCCAGACCGGGAGTCAAACCTCGGAGGAGGGCGGCGTAACAGCGGCGTTGGTTTCCCGTCGGCCCGTGGTCATCACCCTCGAGGAGGCGATCCGGCGTGCGGAGGCGAATGAGCCGTCGTACGCGGCGGCGGCGGCGGCAGGCCAGGAAGCGGCGCTGGAGCGACCGATTGCGCGCGCCGGTCTGCTGCCAAGCGTGATCGATCACAATCAGGTTCTCTATACGCAGCCCAACGGCAAGACGAATCAGGCCGGACAAGGCGTGGCGGCGCAGCCCTCGCCGCGCTTCATCGCCAACAACGCGGTCCGCGAGTATGCCAGCCTGGCTTCGATCAACGAGACGCTGGGGCTGGGCGGCTGGGCGGGCGTGCGGCGGGCCGACGCGGTGGCGGCGCTGGCCGCGGCTCGGCAGGAGATTGCGCGGCGCGGGCTGGTGGTGGCCGTGACCGTGCTGTTCTACTCGTCGTTGACGGCCGGGCATAAGCTGGAGATTGCCGAGCGCGCGCGTCTGGAGGCGGATTCTTTTGTTGAACTGACACGGGAGCGCGAGCAGGCCCGCGAGGCGGCGTACGCCGACGTGATCAAGGCGCAACTGCTGGAGCAGCAGCGCGAGCGCGAACTGGAAGACGCGCGGGTGGCGGCAGAAAGGGCGCGGCTGGAGCTGGGTGTATTGCTCTTTGCCGACCCGCGCACACCGTGCGTGTTGCAGGCGGACAAGGACGAACCCCGGCTGCCATCGAAGGTTGAAGTGGACGCGGCGGCGGCGAGAAACAACCCGGAACTGAAGGGAGCGCTGGCCGCCGTTGGCGTGAGCAATGCCGACGTGCTGGCGGCGCGGGCGGCCTATCTGCCCGACCTGGGATTGAATGTGACCTACGGCATTGATGCTCCGCAGTTTGCCGTGAATGGCCCGGATCAGGTGCCGAACCTGGGCTATTCGGCCAGCGTGACAGTGGATCTTCCGGTCTGGAACTGGCTGTCGACGCAGCACAGGGTGAAGCAGAGCGAAATCCGGCGCGAGGCGGCGCGGGTGGCGTTGAGCGCGGCGCAAAGACAGTTGATTGCACGTCTCGACGAGGCATATTCGGAAGCGGCGGCGGCGCGCGATGAGCTTGCCTCGCTTGATGCGAGCGTTACGGAGGCGGCCGAGAGCCTGCGGCTGACCAGACTGCGCTATCGCGGCGGCGAGGCCACGGTGCTCGAAGTGGTGGACGCCGAGAATACGTTTGTAGGTGTCGAAAACGCGCGCGAGGATGGAAGGGTGCGTTACGAGAGGGCGCGAGCTGATCTGGAAACGCTTGCGGGAGCGCTGTGAACCGTGCGAGACAGGGTTAAGGCAAGGATGAACAGAGGGAAAAATTGCGCGGTGGGCCTGGCTGCGCCGCATTTTGTGCTGCTGAGCGCGCTGGCGATTTCTCTGGTCTGGCTGGCCGGCTGCCGAAAGCCGCAGCCCACGCTGCAGACCGAGGTGACGGTCGAGGCAGGCCACCCTGTCAAGGGGCCGATTGTTGCGCACTTCAAAGCCGATGCAGTGCTGGCGCCGGTAGCCGAGGCTGCCATCGAGCCGAAGATCACGGCGCCGGTGCGCAGGTTCTATGTCGAGCGGGGCTCCCGGGTGCGGGCTGGCGAGCTGCTGGCCACGCTTGAAGACAGCGACCTGACGGCCGCCGCGCTTGAAAGCAGGGGCTTGTATCTGGCGGCTCAGGCCCAATACGCTGCGGCGACCCAGGCGCAGGTGCCAGAGGAGACCGCGCGGGCGGAACTGGATGCGGCCGCGGCCAGGGCCAATCTGGAACTGAACAGAAGCATTGTGAAGAGCCGCGAGCGGCTTTTTGCAGAAGGTGCGATTCCGGGGCGGGATCTGGACACGGCCCGGGCTGCGCTCGTGCAGGCGCGGACCGCTTA
>JBMFHN010000106.1:0-8665 GCA_049976805.1 Occallatibacter sp.
GCCCTCAAGCCTCAGTTGCTGACACTGGGTTTTGCCCGCCGCGCCGCCACCTACAAGCGGGCCACGCTGCTGTTCACCGATCCGGAAAGACTGATGGAGATCGCCGTGGCGGCCGGAGGCCTGCAGATTGTGTACGCAGGCAAGGCGCATCCTCAGGACCAGCCCGGCAAGGCGCTGATTCAGCAGGTTGTCGAAGCCGCATCCAAGTTTTCGAGCGAAGCGCTGCGCATTGTTTACATGGAAAACTACGATTGGGAACTGGGCGCATTGCTCACCACGGGCGTGGATGTGTGGGTGAACACGCCGCGCCGGCCCTATGAGGCTTCGGGCACCAGCGGCATGAAGGCCGCGATGAATGGTGTGCCCAGCCTGTCCATCCTGGATGGATGGTGGATTGAGGGTTGCATCGAAGGGGTAACCGGCTGGGCCATCGAAGACGGTGGCGACGATGTCGCCGAGGCCGAGGCTCTTTACCGCAAGCTGGAGTCGGCCGTGGTGCCGCTCTATCTTGATGGCCCGGCGCGATGGGCCCGCCTGATGCGTTCCACGCTGGCGATCAACGGGTCTTATTTCAATACCAATCGCATGGTTAAACAGTATCTCTGCAATGCGTACTACCCGATGACCCTGATTGAGCGATCCGGGGCAGGGAAGGCAAAGGACAGCGTGTAGACGCGCAGGAACCATCTGAGTCTCTGCCGGCTGCAATCCCGGCCCGAGGGGAACTTTCGCCGGGCATCCATCCGCAGTTGATCTTCCGGCCGCTGAAATCCGGAATCGTCCGCCGTCGGAAGGCGGTTCCGGGCGGGGCGAGCAGCGCTGGCCGGCAGGCTGCGCAATTGCATCTTTTCCCCCCTCGCGCGCGTCTGAAAAGATAGTTTCCAGAGCCGTGGTGCGGGGGTGTGCACGCCTTCCGGCATCATCGGCTAATATTGTAATTTCCACAGTTGATGAAACGGATCCGGATGACGAATGCCGCCGGGTTCTGGAGTCGGGCGATCCGGCCGCGGCTGGATCATCATAAAGGGGATGGGCCGTTCTTCAGCGGTCTGCCCGCGGGTCGCCTGATCCGGGAACGAGTGCCAGCTTTATGTGGATAGTCCGGCTTGCGCTGAGACGGCCCTACACTTTTTCCGTCCTCGCGCTCTTGATCCTGATCCTCGGCATCCTCAGCATCCTGACGATGCCTACGGATATCTTTCCCAGCATCGACATCCCGGTGGTGACGGTGGTGTGGAATTTCACCGGTCTGTCGGCGGAGCAGATGGCGGATCGCATCGTGACCAACAGCGAGCGCGGCATGACGGTCACCGTCAACGACATCGATCACATCGAGTCGCAATCGCTCAACGGCATCGGACTGATCAAGATCTTTTTCAAGCCGCATGTGAACGTGGGCGAAGCCGTGGCCCAGGTGAATGCCATCTGCAGTGTTGAGGTGAGCCAGCTGCCGCCAGGCACCATGCCGCCGTTCATCATTCAATACAACGCCTCCAGCGTTCCCATCCTGCAGCTCGGCCTTTCCGGCAAGGGGCTCAACGAGCAGCAGTTGAACGATCTGGCGACCAATAATATCCGCACCCAGCTGGCCACCATCGAGGGAGCGCAGACGCCCTATCCATACGGCGGCAAGCAACGCGAGATCATGGTGAATCTGGACCTCAACGCGCTCCAGGCCAGGGGGCTTTCACCCGCCGATGTGGTCAACGCCGTCTCCGCACAGAACCTGATTACGCCCTCCGGCACCATCAAGATCAACCGCTTCGAGTATGAAGTCGAAACCAACTCGGCGCCGCTGGCCGTCAATGATCTGAACAACCTGCCTGTTAAAACGGTGAACGGCACGGTGATCTACATCCACGACGTGGCCCACGTCAGCGATGGCAACCCGCCGCAGACCAACATTGTGCGGGTGGACGGCAAGCGCGCCATTCTGCTGAGCATCATGAAGACCGGTTCGGCCTCCACGCTGGACATCATCCGCCAGGTGCGCGAAAAGTTGCAGCGTATACGGGGACAGCTTCCGCCGCAGTTGCAGATCAAAGCTCTCTCCGACCAGTCGATCTTTGTCAAAAGCGCGATCAGCGGCGTGGTGCGCGAGGCCATCGCCGCCGCCTGCCTGACCGCGGTGATGATTCTGGTCTTTCTGGGAAGTTGGCGCTCGACGCTGATCATCGCGGTCTCCATTCCGCTTTCCATCCTCTCTTCGCTCATCGTGCTTTCGGCTCTTGGCCAGACCATCAACATCATGACGCTGGGCGGCATGGCGCTGGCTGTCGGCATCCTGGTGGACGACGCCACGGTGGCCATCGAGAACATCAACCGCAATCTCGAGGCGGGCAAGGAGCTGGAGCAGTCGATCCTCGACGGCTCCGCTCAGATCGCCACGCCGGCGCTGGTTTCAACTCTGTCCATCTGCATCGTCTTCGTGCCCATGTTCTTTCTGAGCGGCGTGGCGCATTATCTGTTCGTTCCCATGGCCGAGGCTGTGGTCTTCGCCATGCTGGCCAGCTACCTGCTTTCCCGCACGCTGGTGCCCACCATGGCCAAGTACCTGCTGCGCGAGCACGACGATGCCGAGGTTGAAAGAAAACGCTCCAGCCGCAATCCATGGCTTCGTTTTCAACGTGGCTTCGAGGCGGGTTTCGAGCGCTTCCGCCGCGGCTATCTGCGGCTGCTTGTGCTGTCTGTGGACCACGCGAAGGTCTTTCTGACGCTATTCCTGGCCTTTGCTGTGGTTTCGGTGCTTCTGCTGGAGCCGTGGCTGGGCCGGGATTTCTTTCCCTCGGTCGACTCAGGCCAGTTCAAGATTCACGTGCGCGCACACACCGGAACGCGCATCGAGGAGACGGCCGCGCTTTGCGATCACATCGACCAGACCATCCGGGAGCAGATTCCCGCGAAGGAACTTGTCACCATTCTGGATAATATCGGCGTGCCTTACTCGGGACTGAACCTGTCGTATTCAACTTCGGCTCCCATCGGGCCTTCCGACGCCGACATTCAGGTCCAGTTGAGCCCTCATCACCATCCCACCCGGGAATATGTCAATCGTCTGCGCGCCGTTTTGGCTCGCCGGTATCCGGGCGTCATCTTCTACATGGTTCCGGTGGATATCGTCACGCAAATTCTTGATTTTGGACTCTCGGCCCCGATTGATCTTCAAATTGTCGGACCGAGCGTGATCGCCAACCGCCAGCTGGCCGAGCGATTGTTGAATGAGGTTCGCTATGTTCCCGGCATTGCCGACGCGCGCATTCAACAGCCCTTCAACTATCCCAACCTGACGGTGAACGTGAGCCGAACCCGCGCCGGGGAGATCGGCCTTTCACAGCAGAGCGTAGCGCAAAGCCTGCTGGTGGCTCTGAGCGGAAGCTTTCAGACCACCCGCGGTTTCTACCTCGATCCCAGAACCGGCGTAACCTACGATGTTACCGTCATGAGTCCGCAATACAAACTTGAATCGATGGCCGATCTCAAGAGCCTGCCCATTACCGGCGCCGGCGCCGCACTGCCGACGGAGAACTCCTTTGGACCCGGCGCGACCGGAACCGATCTCACCGGAGCGGGGCCGAGCGCCGCAGGGACCAACGCCATGGGCGTCGACGCTGCCGGCATTCTCGGGACTCCGCGGCCGGTCAATGTATTGGAAAACATGGCCTCCATTGATCCCGGCGTGGAGATGGGCACCGTGAGCCACTATGATATCCAGCCGGTGATCGACATCTACGCCAATGTAAGGGGAACCGATCTGGGGAGCGTGACGAGCGCAGTGGAACAGATCATCGCCCGCCACCGGCGCGACCTGCCGCGGGGCTCGCACTTCATTTTGCGCGGACAGAGCGAAACGATGAAGGCCTCCTACCGCGGTCTGCTGGGCGGCCTTGCTTTTTCCGTCCTGCTGGTCTATCTGCTGATCGTGGTCAATTTCCAGTCCTGGCTGGATCCATTTCTGATCATCTCGGCGCTGCCGGCGGCGCTGGCCGGCATCGTCTGGTTTCTCTTCCTGACCGGAACGCGGCTGAGCGTTCCCGCGCTGACCGGCGCCATCATGTGCATGGGCGTGGCCACGGCCAATTCCATCCTGGTGGTCAGCTTTGCGCGTGAGCAACTCGAAATTCTGGTGGGCGATGCGCGCCGGGCCGCGCTGAATGCGGGTTTTGTCCGCCTGCGCCCGGTGCTGATGACCGCCCTGGCCATGATCATCGGCATGATTCCCATGGCCCTGGGCCTGGGCGATGGCGGTGAGCAGAATGCGCCGCTGGGCCGCGCCGTCATTGGCGGCCTGCTCCTGGCCACCGTGGCCACGCTCTTCTTTGTGCCCGCATTTTTTTCCGTCGTTCATGGCTGGCTGGAAGCCCGCCGCAAAACGGCCCGTGGCCGAACCATGGCCGGAACGATCGATGAATTTGATGAGCTTTCGGAGTAGCTGCATATGATGAACGAATCCAACCCAGGCCCGCGTCCGGACGCTCCATCCACCCCGGAGGATGGAATTGCGCCCGAGCAGAAGCCCATCGCGCCGCGCAAGGCCCTGCTGGGCGCCGTTGCTTTCCTCCTGCTGGCGGGTGTGCTGGCGGGTGGCGGAATCTGGAAACGCGAGCAGGCGGAAAAGACGCTGGCCCGAACGACCACTGCGCTGGCGGCGCCCACGGTGCTTGTCGCGGTTCCCCAACCCGGCGCGCCGCTTGAAAATCTGGTGCTTCCCGGCAACGTGACCGCGTGGACCGATTCGCCGATTTATGCGCGCACCAACGGCTACCTGACCCACTGGTATTACGACATCGGCGCCCGGGTGAAAAAAGGCGCTCTTCTGGCTGTCATCGCATCCCCCGAGGTGGATCAGCAAGCCAGCCAGGCCGCCTCGGAACTGGTCACTGCAAAGGCCAGCGCCAATTTGGCTCGCATCGAGGCTCAGCGGTACTCCGCTCTGGTGAACACGCACGCGGTTTCTCAGGAGAACACGGATACATTTGTGAATCAGGCCGCTGCCACCGCAGCCGCTGTCCGTTCCGCCGAAGCCAACCTGCGTCATCTGCGCGTGCTGCAGTCCTTCGAAAAGGTTTACGCGCCTTTCAATGGAGTGGTGACCGCCCGCGAGGTGGATACGGGCCAACTGATCAACCAAGGTGCAGGAACCGAGCTATTCCACATGCAGGATCTCCATATCCTGCGTGTGTACACCAACGTGCCGCAGGTTGATTCGGCAGGGATCCGTCGTGGCGAGAAGATTGAACTGACGTTTCCCGAGCATCCGGGCAGGATTTATTACGGGACGCTGGTTCGCACCGCCGAGGCCATCGACCCGGCCAGCCGGACGCTGCTGGTGGAGATTGATGTGGATAACCGCGCTGGCGAACTGCTGCCGGGTTCGCTTGCCCAGGTTCACTTCAGGACGCCGCCGGCTGCGCAGTCCTTCATCATACCCGCCGCAGCGCTGATCTTCCGCCGGAAGGGACTGCAGGTGGCGATGGTTGTCCACGGCGACATCGCTCATTTGGTTGCGGTGGTGATTGGCGAGGATGACGGAGCCAATGTGCAGATCATCTCCGGATTGGGGCCTGGCGACCTAGTGATTCAGGATCCGCCGGACTCGGTTATCGAGGGCGAAAAAGTCCAGGTGATGAACGCCGGCGGCCATGCCCGTGCGGGAGGCGAGTGACGATGCGCGCGCCCCAGGCTGCGGATCACCGGATTGCCCGCCATCGATGGCGCACGCAGCGGCTTCTTTCCGCCGCCTCGATGGGCCTGATTCTCCTCGCCGGTTGCAAGCCCGTCGGCCCGAACTATACCCGTCCCGGCTTCCAGGCGCCAGCGGCCTATAAAGAGGCAACGGCGGGTACAGTGATCGAGCCGCCGCCTGCGCCCTCAGGAGGTGGCTGGAAGCCGGCAGATCCTTCCGACGGCATGATCCGGGGCAAATGGTGGGAGATTTATCGCGATCCACGGCTCAACCAGTTGGAAGAACGCGTTACCGCCCAGAATCCCACCCTGCGCCAGGCACTGGAAAGCTATCTGGCCGCGCGTGATCAGGTACGGGTGGCCCGTGCTGCGCTTTTCCCTGAGCTTTCGCTCGGGGCTTCCGCCCAGCGCGAGGAAGTCTCGCAGAACGGGCCAAGCGCTCCATCCATTGTGTCCAATACCTTCAACGATCTGGTGCTTGCCGGCCAGGCCAGCTGGGAACCGGACTTCTGGGGGCGCATCCGCCGCACCGTCGAAGAAACCCGCGCCAGCGCCCAGGCCAGTGCCGCGGATCAGGCAACGGTGGACCTGAGCCTTCATGCCGAGCTGGCCACCGACTACTTCCAATTGCGAGGTCTTGACGCTCAGGCCCGGCTTCTCAGGTCCACCGTCCGTGCCATGGAACGGCAACTCGACCTGACCGAGCGTTTGCTGTCTGGAGGCATCGACACGGAAGCCGATGTGGCCGAGGCCCGGACGGAGCTTGAGACGGTGCGCGCCCAGCTGGTCGATGTCGGCGTGGCGCGCGCTCAGTACGAGCACGCCATCGCCACGCTGACCGGAGAAAACTCCTCCCAGTTCAGCATGCCCTTTTTGCCGCTTGCCGAATCTGCGGCGCAGACGCTGCCGAAGATTCCTGTCGGCCTGCCCTCGCAACTGCTCGAACGCCGTCCGGACATCGCCTCCGCCGAGCGTCGCGTGGCCGCCGCCAACGCCCAGATCGGCATCGCCATCAGCGCCTTTTATCCCACCATCACCCTGGACGGAACCGGCGGCTTCGAGAGCGAACAGGGAGGGACGTGGATTCAGGGGCCCAGTTCGCTCTGGAGCCTGGGAGGGCAGGCTGCGGAACTGCTCTTCGACGCCGGCCAGCGCCACGCACTCAGTGACCAGGCCCGCCACGAATACGAAGCTCAGGCTGCTGCCTATCGGAGCCAGGTTCTGGCCGCCTTCAACGACGTGGAAGACCAGCTTTCGAGCTTGAGAATTCTCGCCCGGGAATCTGTCGTTGAAGATCGGGCCGTCACCGCCGCCGAACGTTCCTTCGACATATCAAACCGGCGATTCCAGGGCGGCGTTACCAGCTACCTGGAGGTGCTGACCGCCGAGACCGTGCTGCTGGAAAACCAGCGTACGGCTCTCGATCTGGAAACCCGCCGGTTTGTCGCCAACGTCGGCCTCATTCGCGCCCTGGGCGGCGGATGGGATGTATCGCAGTTGCCGAGGTAGGGAAGAAGCCGTTGTTCGAGCAGCGTTTTCCGCTGAAATCCGCCCTCGGCGCGATTGCCGCAGGAGCGCAGGGATAGCGCCGCGCCTCAGCCGGCCAGCGCGTCCAGCCGCCCGCTTTCAAACTCCTCGTTGAGCCAATTGCGGAAAGGCTGAAAATCTTCGTCGCGCCCCAGGAAATCGCGCACCATCGCGCGGCCGGGCTTCGAGCCGCCCTGTTCGAGCACGGTCCGGCGATAACGCTCCCCGGCCTCCGAGCCGAGCAGGTCCGCGGGGTCGAACTGGGCGAAGAAATCCAGCGCGATCACCTTGTCGAAGGCGTAGGTGTAGTAGTTGGACGAGTAACCGGTCAGGTGGCCGAAGCTGGCGTACATGCGGTTGCCTTCGATCCAGGTCCACGGCTGCAGGCTCTCGTAGAGCCGCCGCGTCGTCTCGTCCAGATCGATCTCCTCCGGATTCCGGTCGTGCAGTTCGAGCGAGAGCGTGGTGTAGTAAAGCTGCGAGCGCATCCAGTCGGCCCGTCCGAAGGCGCCGGCCAGCTTCATCTTTTGGATGGTCTCGCAGGAGAGCGTTTCGCCCGTCCGGTAATGGCGTGCGAAGCTCTGCAGCAGCTTCTCGTCGCGGAAGAACTCTTCGAGCATCTGCGAGGGGACCTCGATGAAATCGCCCTCCGTGGCGAAGCCGCTGATGCCGGCCCACTCGGTCTGGCCGCCCAGAATGGCGTGCATCAGGTGGCCAAACTCGTGAAAAAACGTCACCACGTCGTTGTATTGCAGCAGCCCTTGATCGCCCTCGCCGCCCGACTCGCCGGGGCCGGGAAAGTTGCAGATCAGGGCGGCTTCGGGCAGAGCGCCGCCGCGCACTCCGGTGACCACCGGCGCGGCCGAGAACCACTTGTCCTTGCCCTCGCGGGGGTGCATGTCCAGATAAAAGCGACCCACCATCCGGCTGCCCTCGAGAACCTCGAAGACCGCGACCGACGGATGCCAGGCGGAGGCTGCCGAGCGGCGGAAATCAACCTTGAAAAGCCGCGCCGCCGTCTCCAGCACGCCCGTCTCCACCTGCGCATAGGGGAAATAGGGCCGCACGGATTGCGAGTCGAAGTCGAAGGCCGCGCGGCGGAACTGCTCGTACCAGTAGCCGCGGCTGGCGATGTCGATGGACTCCAGCTCGGGCTGACGGCGGCGGGCGAAATCGAGAATCAGTTGGTGCTCGCGGCGCGCCCCTTCGCGGCTGGCCTCGTCCAGCTGGGCCAGGAAAGCGCGCACGTTGGCCGCCGAGGCCATCATCTGGTCGGCGGTGGCCAGGTCGGCCCAACTGCCGAAGCCCAGAATCGTGGCAATCTCCTGGCGCGTGGCCAGCAGATCCAGAAGAATCTGCCGGTTGGCCGGATAAGCGCGGGTGTTGTAGGCCAGGAACATCCGCTCCCGCAGCGCCGCGCTCGCGGCAAAGGTCATCACCGGCTGCATATCGGGCG
>JBMFHN010000107.1:0-8556 GCA_049976805.1 Occallatibacter sp.
GGGCTGCCCAAGGAAAAGGGCAACTCCATCTCCGCCCTGATCAATTTCATGCGCAACATCGGCATGAGCTTCGGCACCTCCATCGTGACAACGCTTCTCGCCCGGCGGGCGCAGTTCCATCAACAGGTTCTCGTCGCCAATCTTGTTCCGGGCGACGTGTACTCGTCGGAAGCCTTGCAGAAGCTCTCGCAAGCCCTGTTTCATTCAGGACTCAGTGCGAGCGGAGCACTCGACCAGTCCTATGGCCGCTTTTACCAGAGTGTCGTCGTGCAGGCCTATTCCCTGGCCTACATTGACGCCTATCAGGTCTTTGCCATCGGCGCGGCGATCTTCTTCCTTCTCTCCTTCTTCCTGAAAGGCAACCGGCCCCATGCTCCCAGCGGCCCGATCGAGTGACAGAATGACCGGAAAATTCCCCGCTCCTTCGCACACTCACTTCTGAAACTGGCCGCAGAGCGCATCGGCGCGAAGCCTCCGGCATCTAAAATAGGGCGGCGATGAACTCGGTATTCCACCTCTTCGTGCACTACGAATATCTCGTACTGTTCTCCTGTGTGTTGCTGGAGCAGTTCGGGATTCCGATACCGGCGGCGCCGTTGCTGCTGGCTGCGGGAACCCTCAGCGTGGAGCACTCCATCAGCCTGCCGGTCGTTCTTCTTCTTGTTGTGGCCGCCTGCCTGCTGGCGGACTCTTTCTGGTTTCTTCTTGGCCAGCGCTATGGGACAAGGGCCTTGCGCTTCCTCTGCCGATACACGCTGGAGACATCCGCCTGCGTCCGCAGAACAGAAGTGGCCATCAAGAAGCAGCGGACCGGCACTTTGCTGGTCGCAAAATTCATCCCGGGCCTGAACCTGATGGCTCCGCCGCTGGCGGGGCAGCGGGCCATGCGATACAGCGTCTTCCTTCTCTACGATGCGGCGGGATCCCTCCTGTGGGGAGCAACGCTGGTCTTTGCCGGCAGGTTTTTTGGGGACGTCCTGCGCCGGGACTTGAAACTCTTTCATTGGATGGGCCAGGTTGCGTTCGCTGTCTTTGTGCTTGTGGTCGTTGTTTGGTTTCTGGTTCGGATGTGGAAAAAATGGTCGATTCTGCGCCAGTTCCGCACCACACGGGTGGATCCGGAATACCTGAAGTCCAGGCTGGACCAGGGGGTGCCCGTGTTCATCATCGACCTGCGTCCTCTGCACGAACTGGAAAAGGATGCGCTCATGCTGCCCGGCGCGGTGCATATTCTTCCCGAGGAATTGATCGATGCCGAGGCCTCCATTCCCCGGGACCGCGAGATCTTCACCTACTGCAATTGCCCCAATGAAAAGACCAGCGTAAGGGCAGCGCTCGCCTTGCAAAGGATGGGACGCACCCGCATCCATCCTGTGCGTGGCGGCTTGGGCGCATGGAAGCAGCGTGGTTATCCCTTGATGGAAGCCGGCTGCGCGCCCCGGAGCAAAGGTATGGCCGAGCGCGCGTTTGCCGGCGAAAAGCAGTAGGACGCGGACCGTGTTCCCGCCGCGGGCCGGCAGCTCTCAGATATTCGCACGCCGCTGATTCTATTTGATTAACATGATCTCATTGTGTTATTCCCCTGATTTCAGGGAATCGGGCTGAACCGCCGCGCGACGATCCTTGCTGACCGGGGCATCCACGTCGAGCCATGCCGGCAGCCACGTCCGCCCACCTGGGATGCCCTGCAATCAGGCTGGATTTCGCGCCGGTTTCGGCCCGGTTGTTGTACCTTTAGCTTTTGGGATAAAACCCGTCCTGACTGCCCGGGGGCAAAACGCAGGTTCGTTGCGGTCTGGCTCCGTTTATGTTTGCGTCAGCGTCAGGTTCCGCCCGGAAGCACGGCCGGGCTCCGGTGTGTGTGCCGGGAGTCAGAGTGAGGGAGTTCGGTTTCTCATGATGGAGTTCCATATTGCCGGGAAAGCGCGCGAGCGCTACAAGTTCGAGGATTCGCTCTTTTCGTTCACGGGCAACGTCGTCTTTGCCAGCCTGTCGGCCTGCCGCGAATTTGCGCACCGCATGAACACGGTGTGCGAGGTGGAAAAGCATCCCGAACTGGCGGTTCACGCCGGCCAGCTTTACGCCATGGGCCTGATCGACGAGGCCAGCCACGTTCTATTGGCGCGCTACCGCGAGCAGTTCGACCCGGCGGTGATGACCGCTGCGCTTGATTTTTTTTCCGCGCGGGTGGGCGCCGAGGCGCTGGACAAACTGCTGCTCGGCTTTGTCGAGCAGTTTCCCGGCAATTCGGTGATGCGCGGGCTGGAGACGCCGCGCCAGTGGCTCGCCCGGACGACCGACGGCTTGCCCCACCGGGCGGCCGCGTTCGAAGAACTGCTGTTGCTTTGGACGGCCAACCGCAATGAGGCTTTCCAGCCGTTTGAGGAGCTTTTCGAGGAAAAGTCCCTGGCCGAAAAGACGGTTTACCGGGAGGTGACCCGACAGTTTCCGGAGTACTTCGCCACCCGTCCGCTGATTCCTCTGCCGAACGCCAAGCCGATCAACCTGCTGGATCTGCTGCGGGCCCCGGCCGTGGCCGCGCCGCGCTCGCTCGCCGACCAACTGGCGCTGATCCGCAAGCTCTGGCGGCCGCTGCTGGGCGAGAGCCTGGATCGTCTGCTGGGCGCCGCCGCCGAGATTCTGCGCGAGGAGGAGCTGGCCATCTGGATGCGCTTCAACCCTCCCGGCACGGGACGGCATGGCCCGCAGCAGTGGCCCGCGCTGGCAGCCAGCGCCGAGGTGCCGCAGTATGCCGACCTGGCCCACGAATACGAAAAATTTTCCGCCGACACGGCCTGGATGCCGACCGTGGTGCTGATTGCCAAGAGCACCTACGTGTGGCTGGCGCAGATGAGCCGGCGCTACGGCCGCGCGATCGCACGTCTCGACGAGATCCCCGACGAGGAGCTGGCCGAACTGGCGCAGCGCGGGCTGAATTCACTCTGGCTGATCGGCATCTGGGAGCGCAGCCGGGCATCGCGGACCATCAAGCAGCTGATTGGCAACGCCGATGCCGCGGCCTCAGCCTACTCGCTCTACGACTACACGATTGCCGCCGAACTGGGCGGCGAGGCGGCTTACGTCAACCTGCGCGACCGCGCCTACCGCCACGGCATCCGCCTGGCCAGCGACATGGTGCCCAACCACATGGGCATCGATTCGCCCTGGGTTGTCGAGCACCCCGAGTGGTTCATGAGCCGGCCGGATTCTCCCTACCCGGCCTACAGCTTCAACGGTCCTGATCTCTCGCAGGACGGGCGCGTGGAGATCAAGATCGAGGACCACTACTTCGAGCAGTCGGATGCCGCCGTGGTCTTCCGCCGCCGCGACCGCCAGAGCGGCGAAACCCGTTACATTTATCACGGCAACGACGGCACCAGTTTTCCCTGGAACGATACGGCGCAGCTCGATTACATGAATCCGGCCGTGCGCGAGCAGGTGATCCAGACCATTCTGCGCGTGGCGCGGCTGTTTCCGATTCTCCGCTTCGACGCCGCCATGACCCTGGCGAAGCGCCATTTTCACCGCCTCTGGTTTCCCGATCAGGGAGCCAGTGGGGCCATCCCCTCGCGCGCCGAGTACGGCATGAGTCCGGCCGAGTTCAACCGCGCCATGCCCCACGAGTTCTGGCGAGAGGTGGTGGACCGCGTGGCTGCCGAAGTGCCCGGCACATTGTTGCTGGCTGAGGCTTTCTGGCTGATGGAGGGCTATTTTGTCCGCACCCTCGGGATGCATCGCGTTTACAACAGCGCCTTCATGGTGATGCTGCGCGACGAGGACAACGCCAAGTACCGCTCAGTGATCAAGAACACGATCGAGTTTGACCCGGACATCCTGAAACGCTATGTCAATTTCATGAGCAATCCGGACGAGCGCACGGCGATTGACCAGTTTGGCAAGGGCGACAAGTGCTTTGGCGTGACCGTGATGATGGCCACGCTGCCCGGTCTGCCCATGTTCGGCCATGGGCAGATCGAAGGATTCACGGAAAAGTATGGCATGGAATATCAGCGGCCCCGTTACGAAGAATGGCCCGATCCCTGGATGGTCGAGCGCCACGAACGCGAGGTTGCGCCGCTGCTCAGGAGGCGCTGGCTCTTCGCCGAGAGCGCCAGCTTCCGCCTGTACGACTTTTACCGCGGCAACGGCTCGGTGGATGAGAATGTTTTTGCTTATTCCAACCGCAGCGGGGACCAGCGCGCCCTGGTGGTCTTCAACAACCGCTACGCAAGGACGCACGGAACCATTGACCGCTGCGCGGCCTACGCCGACAAGGGCGCCGGCGAGCTGCGCCAGCAGAGAATCCGGGAAGGGATGGGATTGGCGGGCGACATGGACGTTGTCCTCGCCTGGCGTGATTCGCTGACGGGCCTTGAATACCTGCGCCGGGCGAGCGACGTGGCCGAGCGCGGGCTGACCTTCGACCTGGGTGCCTACCAATGCCACGTCCTCCTCGACTGGCGCGAGTTGCGCCCGACGGCGCGGCAGCCCTGGGACCGGCTTGCCGACCACCTCGACGGCCGCGGCGTTCGCAGCCTGGAAGATGCCCTGGTGAATCTGGAGTTGCAGCCGGCGCACGAGGCATTGCGCGCCCTGCTGGATCCGGGTATGGTGCGGCGATTCGCGGATCTGGCCGAGCAGGGGCCCGCTCCAGCCGCGGGCGCGCGCAAGCGGGAAGCCGAGCGTACGGAACTGTTCGCGCAGTCCTGGACACGCTGCGAGAATTTTCTGCGGCAGGCTCAGCAGGCCTACCAGGAGCGGATGGCGAAGGAAAAGGGCCCGGACCGGATTGTCCAGCCTGCCAATCCCGTTTTGCTGCGGCAGGCCTTCCGCGATCGGCTGCGTGCCGCGCTGCGCCTGCCCGCCTGCGAGGCGCTCTTCCCAACTCCCTGGACCACGGCTGCGCGCCGCGTGCTGCCCAGTTCCAGTCCGCTGTTGACCGCCACGGCTCTGTGGGGGCCGGTGCTTGGCTGGTGCGTGCTGGAACTGCTGGCTGAATCGATCGATGTGGAGGATGCCCGGTGTGTGGCGCTGGATTTGTTTGACCGCCTGCGCCTGCGCGAACCGCTTGCGCAGGCGATGGGCGCGCTCGGATTCGAGAGTGAAGAAGCCTGGCGGGTTGCCGCTCGCGTCAAGGTTCTTCTCCTTCAGGAGGCTGGCACGGACCGGCCGGAGGAACCAAAAGCCATCGCCGGCGCAGCCGAGGCCGCGGAACTGGGCGCCGCCGCGCCGCACGGCACCGTTGTTTCCGCCAGCGCTGCTGCGATGGCGGAAACGGGTGCGCCGCCAGCCGGCGAAACGCTCCGGTCTTCGCTCTGGCTCGATGCCGACGTGCACTGGCTGACCGATGTGCATTCGGACCAAGGACACGAGTATCTGGTGCGCGAACCCTACGAAGAGCTGCTCTGGTGGCTTCGCTTGCCGCGCCTGTTGCGCCTGGCGGGCGAGGCCGCGCCGGGGCGCGTGGAGGCCGGGGAGATCGATCAGGGGATCGCCCGGGTGCTGGCCACAGCCGAAGCCGCGGGCTACCGGGTGGATCTGCTGCAGGAGCCGTCCGGAAGGGAGGCTCGCGGCGAAATGTCTGCGGATAGGAACGGCCCCGAAGCCGGATCCGCCGCAGCATCCGAGCCGGCGAAGGAAGAACCGCCATCGTTTGGCGATCTTGAGGAAAAGACCGGGGCGGAGCCTGCGCCGCCGGCAACGCCCATGGGTTGAGCTGTGCGTGTCCGGCACAAGAGCTTCCATGCGCGCATGGTTCCCGGCGATAAGGGTTTTGTGGACGGGCGCATCGAGTATCACAATCCGGCGTGACACAAGGCACATCCCGGTGTGAACCGAGAGTGGCATTCTCCCTTGCGGACGGTTTCAGGCGGAAGTCCTTGCGGTCGATTGAAATGCGGCGATGGGGTTTTGGGCCGGGCCACGCGGCACGTTTCGGGCGAGCACTCCTATTTGCCGAACGCTTTCCAACCTGAAATGGAGTCCGGAAAAGAGTGGGGGAAAACCCATGCCGAGTTCTCCAGCCTGCTCAGTTCCCGTGGTTTCACGCCACGTGCCGGCGCTTGTTCAAGCGGCGCGGCCGGCGTTGGGCACCGTGGCTGAGCGCAGGCCGGCGAGAGCAGCGAATGGGTCTGTCCCGCCTTCTGTCCAACCTGCTTCGAAGCGGAGGAGCTATGCAGAATGTCGCCAATGGGGCCTTGAGCGCTCATGAAAAGCTGCTGATTGACCAGACGGTCTCCGAGTACAGTGGCCGGCCCGGGGCGCTGCTGGGAATCCTGGAAGCGGTTCAGTCAGCCAACGCGCATAAATATCTTTCCCTGGAATCGCTGCGCTACATCTCCGAGAAAACGGGCATCCCTCCGTCCACCCTGTACAGCACGGCGACTTTTTATGCGCTCTTCAATCTGGAACCGCAGGGGGACAACGTGATCTGCGTTTGCCGCGGAACGGCCTGTCATACGCGCGGATCGCGCGACCTGCTGGAGAAGCTGTGTCTGGATCTGGGCTTCTGCGGGCGCAATCTGAACGATAGCTGCGCGACGGAGAAGTTGACCCTGACGACTCCGGACCGCCGCTTCACGGTGCGTACCGTGGCCTGTTTCGGCCAGTGCGCGCTGGCGCCGGTCGTCGAGGTGAACCACCACATTCTCAGCCACGTCAACGAGCGCACTCTGCTGCGGGAAATCAAGGCGCTGAGTCATCCGGGCACGATGAGAGAGGTGAAAAAATAATGCCGCGAATTCTGGATATTGGTGCGTTCAACGCGGTTCGCGAAGCCGGACTGGCGAAGTTGATGCCCGCCATGGCCCGCATCACGGTGGGGATGGGGACCTGTGGACGCGGAAATGGCGCCGAGGAGGTCTTTCATGCCCTGCACGAGGCCATCGACCGCAGCGGCCTGGAAGTGATGCTTGCCGGCGTGGGCTGCTTTGGCGCCTGCTTTCAGGAACCGCTGGTCAGCGTGCGGCTCCCGGGCAATCCTTTGCTGATGTTGCATCGGGTCCAGGTCAACGATGCCGCGCGCATTCTCGAGGGGGTTTCCACCGGCATTCTGCCCCCCGATCTGATCTATTGCAAGATCGAGGAATGGGATCACATCACCGCGCACCTGAAATACGGTCAGGGCTATCCGGAGATCCCTTCCTGGAACACGCTTGCCTTCTTCAACGGGCAGAAAAAAATCGTGCTGCGCAATTGCGGCCTGATCAATCCCACCGACATTGAGGAATACATTGCAGTGGGCGGTTATCAGGCGCTGTACAAAGTCTTGATCGATGGCCGGGCGGAGTCGGTCATTGAGCAGATCAAGGCCGCCCGTCTGCGCGGACGCGGCGGGGCCGGTTTCCTGACCGGCAACAAGTGGGATTTTCTGGCCAAAGCCAAGGCCGACACGAAATACATCATCTGCAATGCCGACGAAGGCGATCCCGGCGCCTACATGAACCGCAACGAGATCGAGAGCGACCCGCATTCGCTGCTGGAAGGCATGATCATCGGCGCCTACGCCATGGGCGCCACCGAGGGCATTGTCTACGTGCGCGCCGAGTACCCGCTGGCGGTCAGCCGGCTGAACCGGGCCATCGAGCAGGCGCGCGAATACGGCCTGCTGGGAGCGAATATCCTGGATCGCGGCTTCAACTTCAACATCCAGCTGGTGCAGGGCGCCGGCGCCTTCGTCTGCGGCGAGGAAACCGCCCTGATCGCCTCACTCGAAGGCCATGCCGGCCGTCCCCGTCCGCGTCCTCCGTTCCCCGCGCAGAAGGGTCTCTACGGCAAGCCGACCAACATCAACAACGTCGAGACCTGGTGCAATGTCGCCCCCATCATCACCCGCGGCGCGGGCTGGTTTGCCGAAACCGGCAGCGCGAAGAGTCCGGGGACCAAGGTCTTTTCGCTGGTGGGCAAGATCCGCAATACCGGTCTGGTGGAGATGCCGCTCGGCACCCCGCTGAAGAGCTTCATTTACGACATCGGCGAGGGCGCCGTGGCCGGACGCCATGTCAAGGCTGTCCAGACCGGCGGACCTTCGGGAGGCTGCATCCCGGTCGAGATGCTCGACACGCCGGTCGACTACGAGAGTCTCGCGCAGATTGGTTCCATCATGGGCTCGGGCGGCATGGTGGTGATGGACGACGACAACTGCATGGTCGATGTGGCCCGCTACTTCATCGAGTTCACTCACTCGGAGTCCTGTGGCAAGTGTGTCCCGTGCAGGGTGGGGCTGGACAAGGCGCTGCGCATTCTCAACGCCATCACCCGCGGCAGCGGAAGCCGCGAGCAGATGGGCCTGCTCGACGAACTGGGGCGCATGATCCGCGAGTGTTCTCTCTGCGGCCTGGGCCAGACGGCGCCCAATCCCGTGCTGACCACCATGCGCCATTTTCGCGAGGAGTACGAGGATCACGTGGTTGCCCACCGCTGCAGCGCCGGCGTTTGTCAGGACCTGGCGCTTTCGCCGTGCGAGAACAGCTGTCCGTTGCGGATGAATATTCCGCGATTCCTCGAACTTTACCAGGAAGGCCGGCTGGAAGATGCCTTCGAGTCGGTGATCTTCGA
>JBMFHN010000108.1:0-8388 GCA_049976805.1 Occallatibacter sp.
GGCCGGCTTCACCAGCGTTCCCCTCAATGTGCGCACGGGTCTGCGCATCGTCTGGACGAAAACTCCCACCCCCTGAGAGCGGCTGGAGCTGCAAATCCGGGCTGCGAGCCGGCGAGAAAAGTCGCATCGGGCGAGAAAAAGGCCCCCGGCCGAAGCCGGAGGCCTTTGGGTTGCGCGCGCGCACGCGGGGCTTAGTACATGCCGTCCATGCCACCGTGTCCGCCGGCCGGAGCAGCGGGCTTGGGCTCGGGAATCTCGACAATCAGGGCCTCGGTGGTCAGCAGCAGCCCGGCAATCGAGGCAGCATTCTGCAGCGCCGTCCGGGTCACCTTGGTCGGGTCGATGACCCCGGCCTTGACCAGATCCTCGAAGACTGCCGTCTGGGCGTTGTAGCCGAAGTGCTGATCCTTGGATTCCAGAACCTTGGCCACGACCACGGCACCCTCTTCGCCGGCATTGGCGACGATCTGACGCAGCGGCTCTTCGAGCGAGCGGCGAACGATCGTGGCGCCGATCTTCTCGTCGCCTTCGAGCGTCTTGATCAGCGCATCGACCGCGGGAATGGAGCGCACCAGGGCCACGCCGCCGCCCGGGACGATACCTTCCTCGACAGCCGCACGGGTTGCATGCAGAGCATCCTCGACGCGCGCCTTCTTCTCCTTCAACTCGGTCTCGGTGGCCGCGCCCACCTTGATGATGGCCACGCCGCCGACCAGCTTGGCCAGCCGCTCCTGCAGCTTCTCCTTGTCGTAGTCCGAGGTGGTCTTCTCGATCTGCGCGCGGATCTCCTTGACCCGGCCCTCGATGTCCGCAGTCTTGCCAGCGCCATCCACGATAGTGGTGTTGTCCTTGTCGATGGTGATGCGCTTGGCCTTGCCCAGATCTTCGAGCTTCACGCCTTCCAGCTTGATGCCCAGATCCTCGGTGATGGCCTTGCCGCCGGTCAGGATCGCAATGTCGCCCAGGATCGCCTTGCGGCGGTCGCCGAAGCCGGGAGCCTTCACAGCAGCCACGTTCAGCGTGCCGCGCAGCTTGTTCACCACCAGGGTGGCCAGCGCTTCGCCTTCCACATCCTCGGCAATAATCAAGAGCGGCTTGCCGCCGCGCGCAACCTGCTCCAGCAGAGGCAACAGATCCTTCATCGCGCTGATCTTCTTTTCGTAGATCAGGATGTAGGGATCTTCGAGAACCGCTTCCAGCCGCTCGGCGTCGGTAACAAAGTAGGGGCTCAGGTAACCGCGATCGAACTGCATTCCATCGACGGTCTCCAGGCCGGTGTGCATGGTCTTCGACTCTTCGATGGTGATGACGCCGTCCTTGCCGACCACCTTGACCGCCTCGGCGATGATGTCGCCGATCTCCTGGTCGCCGTTGGCCGAGATGGCGCCCACCTGGGCGACTGTACCCTCATTGACGGGCTTGGAGAGCTTGCCCAGGGCACCGCCCTCGGTCCACTTTCCTTCCTTGTCGCGGGTGCCGATGATCGTCGCCACGGCCTTGTCGATGCCGCGCTTGAGAGCCGTCGGATTCGCGCCCGCCGCTACCGTCTTCACGCCCTCGCGGAAGATGGACTGCGCCAGAACGGTCGCCGTCGTGGTGCCGTCGCCGGCCACATCGGATGTCTTGGATGCCACTTCCTTGACCAGCTGAGCGCCGACGTTCTCCATCGGATCCTTCAGCTCGATCTCTTTGGCCACTGTGACGCCGTCCTTGGTGATGGTCGGCGATCCATACTTCTTTTCGATGACCACGTTCCGGCCCTTGGGACCGAGTGTCGCCTTCACGGCGTCCGCCAGCGTGTTGACGCCGCGCAGGATCGCCTGGCGGGAATCTTCACCGTGCAGAATCTGCTTTGCCATTTTTCAAACTCTCCTTATCCGTTAATCCGTCTTCAGTATTCCGGGAACTGTACTCGGGAATCGACTTTTCAGCGATCAGAAACTCCATGGCGCGCGGGTGGATCCTTCCCAGCCGGGACCACGGCTCACGGATCGATCGAAGGCTACTTCTTGATGATGCCGAGGACCTCTTCCTCGCGCATGATGAGGAACTCCTCGCCATCGATCTTGATCTCGGTGCCGGAGTACTTGCCGAAAAGGATTCGGTCGCCCGGCTTGACGTCGAGAGGAAAGATCTTGCCCTCATCGTTCGACTTGCCCTTGCCGACGGCGATGACTTCGCCTTCCT
This sequence comes from Occallatibacter sp., assembly GCA_049976805.1. Lineage (GTDB taxonomy): Bacteria > Acidobacteriota > Terriglobia > Terriglobales > Acidobacteriaceae > Telmatobacter. Next base: position 2,188 of record JBMFHN010000108.1, read on the forward strand.
GGGGCTTTTCCTTGGCGCTATCGGGAATGATGATGCCTCCACGAACGGTTTCAGCCTCTTCCAGACGGCGGACGAGGATTCGGTCATGGAGCGGTGTGAAGCTTGTCGTTACGGATGCTGCTGCCATTGTTCTGCTTCTCCTTCATGCGCGGACGGGAAAACCGGACCGCGAGATTTCCTTGCTTGATTTGAGAATCTTCTTGGAATGTGCGGGTTGCGACCCGGTAACCGAGTCCTGTATCCCACGCCGAGCAATTCCTTCAGCGGTGTGCTAGCACTCTCACCTTCCAATTGCTAACGATACGCAAAGCAATTTGTTCTGTCAAGACCCTGAGCAAAAATATGAGTTAAATATGCTCATATAATTTTACTGCCAGAAAATCGGCGCCGAAATTTCTCTCCGCCGCACAGACAGCAAAGCATTTTTGCTTTCTTGCGCTTCCCCCTCGGTCCGCCGGCGAGCCGGTCGGCGGCCTGCGCGCTTCTTGGCCGCAATCCGGAGGATCGCGCTAAAATAACACCCATGCTGCGACGCACTCATTTCCGCTTGTTTCTTTCGGGTGCCGCATTCGGCCTGCTCTTTCTGTCACTGCAGGCCAACGCCCAGAATGGCATGCTCGATCGCGGTCGAAAATTCAAAGCCCCGCCGCCCATGGCGCGCATTGTGGTGACCGTGGTGCGCGCCGACGATGGAAAACCGATTCAACATGCGGCCGTCATCTTTCATGCCACCGAGCATGGCAAAGACATTGGCTACATGGAACTGAAGTCCAATGAGGACGGCGAGGCGGTGATCGATGTGCTCGACATCGGCGACACGGTGGAGTTGCAGATCATCGCGCGGGGCTATCAGACCTATGGAGCCAACTACTATATCGATAAGCCGCAGATGGCGATCCCCGTCCGGTTGAAGCGACCCGTTTCTCAATACTCGGTCTATCAGCAACATCCCGCTGTGGCCGTTCCGGACAAGAGCACCGGCGCGGGGCAACTGCCGCACCCTCCTGCCGGAGCGGCCCCGGAATCCGGCAAAACTGCGGCGCCTGCCGCGAGCTCGTCTTCCACCCCGCCAGCCAAGAGCAAGCCGGCTGCGAAGCCGAAAGCCAAAGCCGACGCGAGCCAGGTCCAGCCGAAGTGAGGATCTGTGCTGTTTGCCGGGGCGGAAGAAACTGCGCGCTGCCGGGGTCTCTGGAAGGATACGGCCTGCAATGAGCGATTCCTGCCTGCTCGGCAAATCGGCACTGGTGACCGGCGGCGCGCAGCGTATCGGCCGTGCCATCGCCCTCGAACTGGCGCTGGCCGGGGCCGATGTCGCGATCACCTTCCGCGTCTCGCGCGCCGAGGCCGCTGCGACCGCGCGTGAAATTGAGGAGATGGGCCGGCGGGCGCTGGCTGTCGAGTGCGATGTACGCTCGGAGGTCTCCGTGCGCGAGGCGGTTGCAGCCGTTGCGGAGCGTTTCGGGCGGCTCGATCTGGTGGTGAACAACGCCGCCGCCTTTGTCTCTGCCCCGCTGGAAAGCCTGAGCATCGAGCAGTGGAACACGGTCTTCGAAACCAATGCCCGCGGTCCGTTTCTGGTGGCGCGCGAGGCGCTTCCCTATCTGCGCGCCGGCAACGATGGGGAGCAAGCCAGAATCATCAACATCGGTTCCCTGGGCGGGATTGAAGCCTGGGCGGACCATGCCGACTACTGCGCCTCGAAGGCCGCCCTGCACCGGCTTACCCAGGCCATGGCCAAGGCCTTTGCTCCCCGGATCAGCGTGAACTGCGTGGCTCCCGGCTGGATCGAGACGGGCAGGGAAAGCCCGGCCCAGGCTGCTCACTTTGCCGCCCGGACGCCGATGCGACGCAACGGCAGCGTGGAGGACGTGGCCCGAGCCGTGCTGTTTTTCGCCTCCGGGCCGCACTTCATCACGGGCCAGATTCTCGTGGTGGATGGCGGGCTGGGACTCTAGACAGGAGACGTTCCGCGCCCGCCCAGGAGCTTCCGGAAGATGGATGTGAGCCGCGCCGCAAGAAAAAGCGGATCAACGGAAGGGTCTGGCTCCGGAGCGTTTTTCCCGAGCCGAAACGTCAGAGAAGCAGGCGGCGGAGGCTTCTCCATGGCGCGAACAGGCCAACTGAGGCAATCCGCGCCGTCATCGCACAAAAAAGCGCTTCAGCAAGCCTCTCAGCGGGGTCCTGGCGGCTTTGCTGCCGGAATCGGCCGAACCTGCGGCGGCAGATGAAGCGGCGAAGCCGGGAACGCGGAATCTGAACGGCGCACCTTCCAGAAGCCCCATGGCTTCGGGTTGCGCGGGCCACTGCGCTCCAGTCACAACCGCGCGAGGGTTCGTCAGGCAGAGCCGCCGCGCCGTCTCCTCGCCCACCCGTCGCGTCACGTAGTCGTAGGCCTGGCTCAGATGCGGCGGACGCGATTCCATGTCGTGCCCGTCGCTGGCCAGGAAATGAATCCAGTTGCGATTGAGCAGTTCGTTGGAAAAGACCTGCGCCGCGCGGCCAAAGCGTCCGTAGAGCGAGCCGGCCGTGACCTGCACCAGGCAGCCCATACGCATCCACTCGGCCAGCTTCTCGGGTTGTTCCAGCACGGCCCGGTATCGCTCCGGGTGGGTGACGATCAGGGTATAACCGGCGGCCTGGAGCCTCGACACAGCGTCGTTCATCTGCGGAGGAATCGAACTGCCGGAAAACTCGATCAGCAGATAGCCCTTACCATTGATCGAGTAGCGCAAAGGGTTGCTGAGCGCCTCGCGAATGTTCTCCTCGCTCATGTGGAAGTCGCAGCCCAGGCTCAGTTCCATCCAGCCGCCGAGCCGTTCGCGCAGTTCGAGATAGCGCTCGTCGACCAGGGCTTGCCGGTAGGGGTAACGATAGCTTGCATGCGGCGCGCAGACGATGTGGGTGATGCCATCCGCGGCGGCTTCGCGCGCCATCTCCAGGGAGGTTTCCAGGTCAGGCGAGCCGTCGTCGACCCCGTAAATCAGATGCTGATGGATGTCGATCATTCCGCACGAGCTTTCCACACCAGGCGGGAATTCTCACCGGGCTGCCAGGGTCTCGATCATCGATGCAAAAATCTTCCATCCGTCAGCCGAACCGAGAATCTGTTCGCTCGATCGATCCGGATGGGGCATCATTCCCAGCACATTCCGCGTCTCGTTCAGGATGCCCGCGATGTGACTCAAGGAGCCGTTGGGATTGGCTTCCGGGGTGATCTCGCCCCGGGCGGTCGCGTAGCGAAAGGCAATCCGGTCCTCCGCTTCCAGGCGCCTGAGCTCATCGGGTGTGCAGAAGTAGTTGCCCTCCATGTGACCGATGGGAATCTGCAGCACATCCCCCTTGGCGAACTGGCTGGTGAAGGGGCTGTTGGAGGTTTCCACGCGAAGGTGCACCTGGCGGCAAATGTATTTGAGCCCGGCGTTGCGCATCAGCGCGCCGGGCAGCAGACCGGACTCGGTCAAAATCTGGAATCCGTTGCAGATGCCCAGCACCAGGCCGCCGCCCGCGGCGAAGCGCCGGACTGCCTGCATCACGGGCGAAAAGCGGGCGATTGCTCCCGTGCGGAGGTAATCGCCATAAGCAAAGCCGCCGGGAACCAGCACGGCGTCCACGCCGTTCAGGTCCTCGGAGTCGTGCCAGAGGAAGGTGACAGGCTGATGAGCCACTTCGGCGATCACGTTGTAGGTGTCGTGGTCGCAATTGGAGCCGGGAAAGACGAGAACCCCGAATTTCATGTTTCTAGGGTAACAGTTTCGCCGCACGGCGAGGCAATTTCCCGATCCGGGCAGAGCCGGAGAACCGCGATGCGCATCTTCCTCTCGCAGGGGTGGATGTACACGCCCGGAGGAACAGCAGAATTTTCCCGGCCGGCGAATACGACCCGCCGGCGCTTCCGGACTCGTCGCGGTGTCACGCGCCCGGCAGGCTCCGGAAACGGATGGCCGGGGGTGTTCCGTCCGGGGTGATCTCGCCCGACCCTGACGCTCAATCCTGCGCCCTTGCAGTGATATACTCACTGGGTCAGGCGCGTGCCCGCGCCGCTATTTCTCACTGTCTCAGAGGTTCCTATGTCCGGCCACTCGAAATGGGCCACCATCAAGCACAAAAAGGGCGCGCTGGACGCTAAGCGCGGCAAGATTTTCACCCGTCTGATCCGCGAGATCACCATTGCGGCCAAGGCCGGCGGCGATCCGGACGGCAATCCCCGGCTGCGCACCGCGATTCTGGCGGCCAAAGCGGAGAATATGCCGGCGGAAAACATCAAACGCGCCATCCAGCGCGGCACCGGCGAGATGGATGGCGTCACCTATGAGGAGATCACCTTCGAGGGCTACGGCCCCGGCGGCGTGGCCATCCTGGTGGATGTGATGACCGATAACCGCAACCGCGCCGTCAGCGAGATTCGCCACGCCTTTTCAAAAAACGGCGGCAATCTGGGTGAATCCGGCTCGGTTCGCTTCATGTTCCAGAAAAAGGGCCTGATCGCCGTGGAAAAGTCGGCGGCCAGCGAAGAACAGTTGATGGACATCGTCATCGAGCATGGCGGCGAAGATCTGAACGATGAGGGCGACACCTGGGAGATCCTTACCGACCCTGCGGCTTATGAAACTGTCGCCGCGGCAGTCCGGGCGGCCGGCATTGCGACGGTGATGAGCCAGGTGACCATGGTCGCCTCCACCTATACCAGGCTCGAGGGCAAGGAGGCCAGCCAGATGATTCGTCTGCTTGAGGCTCTGGAAGACTGCGACGATACACAGAATGTCTACTCGAACTTCGATATGGACGCCGAGCAGATGGCGGAGGCGGCCGGTTAAGCTGGCCGCCGGAGGCGCTTTGCCCAGGCCGCCCCGGTGTGGCGGCTTTTTCGTCGAGAGCAGAAATCTCCTGGGGGAAGGAAGTACTGTGAGCCGAGTGCAGATGTTTTTTTCCTTTGTCGTGATGGTGGCAGTGTTTGCCGTGAGTCTGCGCGCCGTGGCCGGGACCGCACCCGCCGCCGCCTCGGTGACCACTCCGGCGATCGTGAATCCGGTCGCTCAGGTCCGCCAGCAAAGAAGCTGGGAGTACGGCCCCTTCATCGACTATGGCAACGGTTTTGGCAACCGCTCCAGCTACAAATTCCTCTGGGGAGGGGTCCAGCTGGGCAAGGTGATGACGCCGGTTGTCCACGCTGGTTTCTTCAGCGGGCAGTTCGAACTGGGCGGTAACATCATGCCGCTCTGGCAGGCCTATACCCCGGCGCCGTATACGGGAGAGGCAACCTGCTCCGTGAATGGTGTCGTAACTCCCTGCGTTGTGCAGTATGAAGGCGGAACCTTCCGGGGCGTCAGCCTCACACCGCTCATCCTCCGCTGGAATTTTCTGACTCATTCGCGGCGTCTGCAGCCCTGGTTCCAGGCCGCCGGAGGGCTCATTTATACGACACACAAGTTTCCGCCCAACTATGGGAGCGCGATCATCGACGGTCAGGTTGTCAAAGTGGATGGCGGAACTTCGGTGTGGAATTTTGCCCCCCAGGGAGGCGGCGGATTCCATTACTTCATCCGGCCCGGGCGGTCGATCGATGTAGGAGTGAACGCCGTGCATATCTCCTCGGCTTCGCTCGGCGACCGCAACCCCGGCGTCAACGCCAGTATCCAGATTCAGCTGGGCTACACCTTCTGGAAATAGGCGTTGACGATGTCATGAATCCACGCGGGAAGGAACAATGAGCGGGCCGGTCGTCGACTACGTTCCAAATTTCCCGGCAGGTGCGGACGCTCGACGGATTGGCGCGCACAGAACCATCGTGTTGAATCCGAAGCGATTCATGGGAAATCGGTGCGAATGCGTAAGTGGAAGTGACACCATCCCTTCGTAGTGATAGCCGACCATCTGCATAGGCTTCCAGCCAGCACGCTTCAGGTCCCGCAGAAGCTCAAAGGACGAATAGATGCGCCGGTGCGTGGAATCCCATGCCTCGTAACGGCAACCCCTTATTTTCTCAGCGTAGTAGTAGCCATATAGCCCATCGGGCGACATTCGAGTAAGTATCCACCGGCAGAGCCGGTGGCTTTACGGTTGCTGGCCCCTCAAAGGGGCCTTTTCGCAACCGTCCGAAGCAAAAGCAAGAACAAAAGCAAAAGCTTCGTACTGCTGTCTTCACTGCCGCAGCACAGGCAATTCGAGGGAGAACATACTCCCGGAATTCTCAAAGTTCTACTG
>JBMFHN010000109.1:0-8292 GCA_049976805.1 Occallatibacter sp.
ATGCAGAAAACCATCTACAGCCTGCCCGCCCTGCGCGAGCTTTTGGCCGCCGCCAACCGCCGTTACCTGGAGTTCCTCTCGGCCCTCGAAGATCCCCGTAACGGGCGAGACAAACTCGACAAGCTCTCCCAGCCGGTCCGCCACGAGGACCGCTCCTATCCCGGCTTCAACTTCTTCGATGAACAGGACGACACCTTGTTCCGCGCCATCGCCCGCGGCGAGTTCAACGTCAGCGGCATGCAAAACAAAACCCTGCGCCGCTATTTATCCGCAAAGACCAGCGCCCAGGTGTCGCGCCTGCTCAAGCGCCTGCGTCTGCACGGACTGATCCGCAAAGCCGGCCGCGCTTACAAGTACTACCTGACGCAATTCGGAAAACAAGTCATCGCCACCGGGCTCAAACTCCGCGAACTGGTCGTCATTCCGCAACTGGCCTGCACCTATGCCGCATAACTCCACCGTTTTCTGCCCGTTTTGTGCAGAATTTCAATGGATAGGTACTAAATCGTAACGGCCACGCGGATATTCCCTCTGCAAAAGGGCGGCCGCGAAGATGACACCCACCAGAATTCCGAGTCCAACGCCCGCCGCCGCGTAGACCCGGACAGGGTTTTGGGCAAATCTCCGGATCATCTCCATCCCGGCAAGCACAAATCCAGATCGTGGCCGGCGAACTTGATTCTCCGCTCCGGCCTTCTCGGCCACCCGCTCGGCGCTGGGAGGCAAGGCGGATTGGGGCGGCGAAAACACGAAGAATTCCTCGCGCGTCTCCGGTTCCGGTTCGATGATCCTGTAGCCGGCCTCAAGTTCCGCTTTCTTCCAGGCCCGCCCTTCGGCCGCATCCTGCGCGGGCGGCTCTGGTGCGACAATGCCGGCATCAGGCGCAGGAGCCGGTGTCTCCTGGCTGCCGGCACTCTGTGGAAACGGCTCGGCGGGGTTTCCAAAGGGAGCGGGCGCATCCGGCACCGGGAAAGAGAAACCCTCGCTTCGCGGATTTCCCGCCCTCTGCTTGCGATTGGGGAAAATCGAGTCCGCGTCCATCGTCGGTGTTTGCCTCTTCGATTGGTTTCTGTCCTGCGCAGCCCCGGAATCAGCCCTATTGCATCACATCCGGTTTTCGCCGAACACCCTGAAAAGACGCGATGAACATTTATGGTCACGGGCGCAGCACCCGCGCTTCCTTCCGAGATCGGGAGACGTGAACCGGAGCGTGTGACCCGTCAACGCAGCTTTCTCCAGATCAGGTCCAGTGCCTGCTGGGTGGCCCAGATGCGAACGCGGTCGCGGTCGCCTGGAAAGATGCGCTTGACGCAATCGGTCTTCTGTTCGTCGGCCAGGGCAATATAAACAAGGCCGACGGGCTTGCTCTCGCTGCCGCCGGTGGGGCCTGCAATGCCCGTCACTCCCAGTCCCAGGCTGGCGCCGGTGCGCTGGCGGATGCCGGCGGCCAGAGCGATGGCCACCTCTTCGGAAACAGCGCCGTGGGTGGCAATCCGTTCCGCGGGAACGCCGGCAAAAATCGTCTTCAGCTCGTTCGAGTAAACAATGGCGCCGCCCAGAAAGGAGCGCGAGCTGCCGGGAACGCTGGTCAGCCGCTGGGCAATCATGCCGCCGGTACAGCTTTCAGCCACGGCCAATGTCGCCTGGCGCATGCCCAGATAATCCAGGACAATCTGCTCCAGGGTTTCGTTGCCGGAGGAGTAGAGCCAGTCGTCGAGAACTTCTTCGAGCCGGCCAGCCAGCTCATCCACACGCGCGTTGGCGGCCCCGGCGTCCGGCTTTGCGCAGAGCAGGGTGAGCTGAATGTCGCCCGGCTTGGCCAGAATCGTGGTTTCCACATCCGGGTAGGTGGTGTAGATGGGCGCCACCAGCTTGTCGGCCTGCGATTCGGGGATCATGGCCGCGTGCAGGTCGCGCCGGGCGATGGCCCGCGCGGGCAGAATGGCGCGCAGACGGGGGATGCACTCGGCGTCGAACATCGGGCGGCATTCGCGGGGCGGACCGGGCAGCAGCATCAGCAGCTTGCGATAGCCGCCGCTGGAGGTATCCAGCCACTGGCCCGGAGCGCTGCCGTTGGGATTGGGCAAAACAACGGCGCCTTCGAGCACGTCGGCCTGCTTCAGATTGTTCTGCGGCATGGGCATGCGCCAGTTGGCGGCGCGGGCGGCCAGCGCGGCGACCTGAGCAGCATCGCGGTGCAGGGTGAGCGAGAGCGCCTCGGCCACCGCCTCACGGGTCAGATCGTCCTCGGTGGGTCCGAGTCCGCCCATCAGGATCACGATGTCTGTGCGGCCCAGTGCGACGCGAATCGCATTCACGAGGTCTTTTCTGCGGTCGCCGACGATTGTCTTGAAGGTGACGGTGACCCCGAGCTCGTTGAGCTTTTCCGTCAGGTAAAGAGAATTGGTGTCCTGACGGAAGGGCGTGAGCATTTCCGATCCGACGGCGATGATCTCAGATTTCATGGAGGCAGATTCCTGTTTCCAGTGTAGTCCGCCACGCATTCTGCCCCGGGCGCTCGCCAGCCGGAGCAGCCGTCAAACCACTCCGCGAGAGGGATGCAGAAGCGCAGGGATTCAAGCGGACTTTCCCTGAACCATCCTGTATCTGCGGCCACGCTTCCCGGGCGGGAGAGAAACTGCGCGCTCCGGCAACGAACATTCCACAAGAGAGAAAAGGAATTGCGGAACAGGCGATGGCAACCCCGGTTAAACGCCGATTCCATCGACGCCCAGATCCACCTCGTATACGGCTTCGTTGGTGGCCAGAATCGCGGTGCCGAGCGGCGAAAAGGCCACGCCGACAAGGTTGAAGCCGGCAACAGCCAGCGTAGCTTCGCCGTCGGGCGTAACGCGCACCAGGCCGCGGCGGCCGTGGAGGCAGGCGGCCAGATAGACGTTTCCCTCGCGATCGAGCGCCAGCCCCTGCGGGCGGCCCAGGCCGCGGTACCAGACGCGCGCCTCGCCGTCGGGCGCAATGGCCCAGATGGCATCGTTCGAGCTGAGCGTAGGACCGGTGACGTAGAGCGTTCCGGCGGCATCCATGGCCAGATGGTAGGCCGAGATGCTGGGCTCGAGCGTCGTGTGCACGAAAATCTGGCGCTCGGGGTTGATTTTGAAAACGGTGCCGCTGCGGTCGCCGACAAAGAGATTGCCGGCTGCGTCGAAGACCGTGCCTGTGGCCACGCCCATCCCCTCGGCATAAAGAACCGGCTCGCCCGACGCGTCGATGCGGTAAACACTGCCCTCGGCGCGCGAGGTAACGAAAAGATCGCCCTCGGGCGAGAAGGCCAGTCCCGTGGCATTCAGAATTCCGGAGACGAAAGGCGTGCCGCGGCCGTCCGGGCTGATCCGCACGATCGAGACCGGAGTCTGCTTGCCGCGAGAGCCGGAGATGGTGGCGTACACCATGCCGGAGCGGCTGACCGCCGGGCTGGTGACGGGATGCAGGCCCTCGGAGAGCCGGCGGGCCACGCGCAGGGGAACCGCACGGCCGGCACCGGAGGAGTTGCGCACCTCGACGAGCCCGGTTCCGGCTTCGTCGGGAACGCGAAAGGCCAGCCGGGTGGGCCGGCTCATGAGAACGGCGGCGGGAAGGTCGTCTACCCGCACGGCGGGCGGACCCGAGGCGAGCGGGCCGAGGTTCGCGCCAATCACTTCCACCTCGCCGCCGGGCAGCGCGGCAGCGGGCAGAACGTCGTCCACGCGCGGTTCGGGAGCGGCTTCCGGGGCGAATTGTGAGCTGGCGAGGGCCATCGCTATGATCTTAAATCCACCGCTGCAACAGCGAAGCTACACACAAAGCATACAGCCCGGCGGCCACATCATCGAAAACGATGCCCCACCCCTCGGGAAGCCGTTCGAGCTGGCGGACGGGAAAGGGCTTGGTGATGTCGAAAAGCCGGAAGAGAACGAAGGCGATCACCGCGTGCCGCCAGTCGGCGCGGCTGCCCAGGAGGGCGACCCACTGGCCCGCCACTTCGTCGATGACCACAAAACCGGGATCGTGGCGTCCGCTTTCACGAGCGACAATGGTGGCCGCTGGAATGCCCGCCAGCAGAGCCAGCGCCAGGCCAGCCAGCAACGCCTCCAGCAGCCCAAAAGCGGACGGATGCGCTCCCCATGCCACTGCGGCCCATACCAGAACGGCTGCCGCCGAAGCCCAGGTGCCGGGACCCGGTTTGCCCCTCCCTGCACCGAAAAAAGTGGCGACAACCCAGGCCCAGAGGGTGCGGGAAGACGACGCGGAGACCGGCGCGGAACCGGAGACCGGCGCAGAATCAAGGCTCATGCGCATCTCCGGCATCCGCTTCGCCCAGATTCTCGAGAACTTCCGGATCGAGAACCGGCGAACTGATCTTGTAGACGCCCATGGCCCATTTGCCCAGGTCAATTTTGCGGCAACGGTCCGAGCAGAACGGAAAATCCTCATCCGCCGGCCGGACCAGCATTCCGCAGGTCGGACAGGATAGCAACCGAACGGATTTTTTCTTCGTGGACATGGTTCTCTTCAAATTTAACAGCAGATCACTCAGCACGGCCCGTCGAGAATACACGCGACCATGTCATAATCGTGCGCCTCGGTGATCCGGACCCGGTAAAAGCAGCCGGGGGCAAGGGTCTCCTTCGCACCGAAATCGTTGATGTACACGTTGCCGTCGATTTCGGGCGCGTGGAACTCGGTGCGGCCATTCCAGAGAAGATCCGTCTCCTCGCTCGGCCCCTCGGCGAGCAGAAGCAGTTCGCGGCCGACCCAGGCGCGCCGGGCGCGCCGGCTGATTCCCTGCTGCAGTTTCATCAGCCGGCGGCGACGGGCTTCGATGGTGCGCTTGGGCACTTTGCCGTCAAGCGAATATGCGCCCGAGCCTTCCTCGTCCGAATAGCTGAAAACGCCCATCCAGTCGAATTTTGCATCGCCAACAAACTGCTCCAAAATCTCGAAGTCCGAAGCAGATTCACCGGGAAAGCCGGCGATGAAACTGGTGCGCAGGGCAATGCCGGGGACGGCGGCGCGGATTTTCTCGAGAGTTTTGAGGAAGATCTCCGGGCTGCCGCCGCGCTTCATGCGTTTCAAAACCCCCGGGGCGGCGTGTTGCAGGGGCACGTCGAGGTACTTGCAGATGTTCTCGTGCCGGGCGATGGTGTCGAGCAGGCGGCCGGTGATGCGGTTGGGATAGGCGTAGAGGAAGCGCAGCCAGCGCAGGCCCTCAATCTGCGCGAGAGTATCGAGGAGCGTGGCCAGACCGTCGCCAAGACCCAGATCTTCACCGTAGCAGGTGGTGTCCTGGCCGATGAGGGTGATCTCCTGAACGCCGCGGGCGACCAGCTGACGGGCCTCGGCGACGACGGACTCGAAGCGGCGGGAACGGAATTTACCGCGCAGGTTGGGAATGACGCAGAAGCTGCACGGGTGGTCGCAGCCCTCGGCGATCTTGATGTAGGCCGAGGATTTGGGGGTGCTCAGCAGCCGCGGGGTGTTTTCATTGTAAAGATAAGTGGGGAGCAGATGGGCCGCGCCCTCCCACCGGTCGCGGCGGAAGCGGCCCTGCTGCTCGCGCAGGGCGCCCTCCGGACGGAATTGCGCGGCTTCGCGCTTGTGTGCGCCGGAGAGGGATTCCTGCCCGGGGCGGCTTCCGGCGGCGCTGCCCGGCAGGATGTTGAACGGCGAATCCGCCGCGGCCGGAGCGGGGGATTCGAGGCCGGCGGCGAAGAGAATCGACTCCAGTTCGCCGGTGCCGACAACGGCATCCACCTCGGGAATGTTCTTGCGGATTTCGTCGCGATAACGCTCGACGAGACAGCCGGCGACGATCAGCTTTCTGGCTGCGCCGGTGGTCTTGAGGCGAGCCATCTCCAGAATCGTGTCCACCGACTCCTGCTGGGCCGTGTCAATGAAGCTGCAGGTGTTGACGATGAGGATTTCAGCCTCTTCGGGATGAGCGGTCAGCCGCGCGCCGGCGCGGTCAAGCAGACCCATCATCACCTCGGAATCGACGAGGTTTTTCGGGCAGCCCAGCGAAATGAAACCCACGGAAGGAGCCGTGGAAGTCTCTTTTTTGTTCACTGTTTGATTGTACCGGGAAGGGATTTTTCCGGCGGGATGAACGAACCCGTCACCTGGCCCGCGCAGATGCTAAAATCGGTAAGTGCCGGGTCCTACGCGACGTAATCCCGCCAACCCCGCCAGGTCCGGAAGGAAGCAACGGTAACGGGCTCGTACGGGCGCAGTAGGTCACCCGGCGCTTTTCTTACGCTGCAAGGAGCGATGAATTGACCCTCAGTATTCGTCCCATCGTGGGCCGCCGCGCCAAGATTACCGCGCTCGGCGCCTACGTCCCGCCGCAAGTTCTGACCAATCAGGATCTGGAAAAAATAGTTGATACCACCGACCAATGGATCGTGGAGCGCACCGGCATCCGCGAGCGGCATGTGCTGGCCAAGGGAATGGGGCTGAGCGACATGTGCGTCGAAGCAGCCCGGAAGTGCCTGGCGATGCGGGGCATCGGCCCCAATGAAGTCGAGGTGATCCTGGTGGGCACGGTGACGCCGGACATGATGTTTCCCTCGACCGCCTGCCTGGTGCAAAACAAGCTGGGCGCCAAGGGCGCCTGGGGATTCGATGTTTCCGGTGGCTGTTCGGGCTTCATGTACGCGCTGCAGGCGGGTGTGAAGATGGTGGAAAGCGGCGCCCACAAGAAGGTTCTGGTTTGTGGCGCCGACGCCAACACGCGCATGACCGACTACTCCGACCGCACCACCTGCGTGCTCTTCGGTGACGGCGGCGGCGCGGTGCTTGTGGAACCGGCCGAGGAAGGCGAGATCGGCTTCATCGACTATCTGCACGAGATCGACGGGGCCGGCGGCAGCGCCCTTTATCTGCCCGCCGGCGGCAGCCTGAATCCGCCGACTCACGAGACCGTGGACAAGAAGATGCACTACATCCATCAGGATGGCCCGGCGGTCTACAAATTCGCCGTGCGCAAGATGTCCGAGTCCACGGCGAAACTGCTCGAGCGCAACGGCGTCAGCGGCGCCGACCTGTGCTGCTTTATCCCCCACCAGGCCAACCTGCGCATCATCCATTCCACGGCCGAGCGGCTGGGTATCGAAAGCCAGCGGGTCATTGTCAACATCGAAAGGTATGGCAACACCTCGGCCGGGACGATTCCCCTGGCCATGCAAACGGCCTACGATGAAGGCAAACTGAAAAAGGGCGGGCTGGTGCTGATGGCCGCCGTGGGCGCCGGGTTCACGGTGGGGGCGGTGCTGCTGCGCTGGGAGATTTAAGCCTGCTCGCGGCAGAAACGGAACCGATGAGCAAGACAGTTGCCGTCATTCGTCACGTAGCGTTTGAGGATTTGGGCCATTTCGCGCCCGTGCTCACAAGAGCGGGCTATGAAATACGCTTCTATGACGTGGGCCTGGATGCGCCGGGTCCGTCGGCAACGGCCGATCTGCTCTTCGTGCTGGGTGGCCCCGTCGGCGCTTACGAAGAAGAAAAATATCCGTTTCTGAGCGAAGAGATCCGGTTGATCGAGGAGCGGCTGGCGCAATGCCGGCCCACGGTGGGCATTTGTCTGGGTGCGCAGTTGATGGCGCGGGCGCTCGGAGCGCGTGTGTACCCGGGAGCAGCGAAAGAAATCGGCTTCGCACCGCTGACACTGACCCTGGCCGGAAGCGCTTCGTGTCTGGCGGGGTTTGAGGGCAAGCCCGTGCTGCACTGGCACGGCGACACCTTCGACCTGCCCGAGGGAGCGCAGTTGCTGGCTTCGACCGCGATCTGCCCACAACAAGCCTTCGCGTTCGGCCGGAATGCGATCGGCTTCCAGTTTCATCCCGAGGCTGGCGGGGCCGGTTTTGAGCGCTGGTTGATCGGCCACGCCTGTGAACTGGCTGCGGCGGGCAGGAATGTTTCTGCGCTGCGTGCCGACCATGAAAGGCTGGCGCCGCATCTGGCCGTCCCGTCCGAGGCGTGTCTGCGGCACTGGCTGGCGCAACTCGAATAGCAGCAGCCCGCTCTTCCCTGCCCCATCCACATCCGTTCGGAATCCGATCAAGATGCCATCAACGCCGGCTCAGCACACCCTGGGCAGTTCCGGCATTTCGTAGCGGGGCAGCGTGCCCGTCTCCGCCGCCTTGCCGAAGAAGCATCGCATGGCTTCGATGCACTCCTCATCCAGGATGTAGTGAATATTGTCGGTCAGATAGGTGCGAATCGTATCCTCGGGAATGGGAATGCGCTCCGACCATTCGGCCACCAGAGCCTCTCTATTTTGCAGGCCGTGGTCACGAG
>JBMFHN010000110.1:0-8113 GCA_049976805.1 Occallatibacter sp.
GGCAGCCGCCGCCCGCTCGAGGAGATGACCGGCGCACCGCTCGGCTTCTTCCGCCCGCCTGCTGGAGCGCGCTGGCCTGCGGCGCTTTCGCTCGCCCGCCGGCCGGATCTCCTGCCGGTACCGTGGAACGCGATGGCCTCGGACTGGAAGAGCCCTTCGGCCCTGGCGATTGCCGAACGGCTGGCGCAACAGGGGATGCCGCTTCTGGCTGAAAAGCAGACACCGGAGAAAGTTTTGTGCGGCGTGTGCCTTCCTGCTCAGATGCGCTCGGAGGGAAAACTGCCGACCAGTTCGCCGGCGGCGATGTGGCGGCCGGCCAGCACGATGGCGTGGCTGGCAACGCGGGCGGCGGGACCGATGACGGTGGGCAGAAGCGTGATCTGCCCGTAGTCGTCGGAGCTGTGGCTGTGAGAGTAGACGCGGGCGAAGGAGCCGAGAACCGCGCCCTTGCCGATGGTGATGCCGCCGCGGTCGTTCAGCAGGACGCGCTGACGGATGGTGGCGCCTTCTTCGATCGTCAGGTTGTAGCCGTAGGTCAGGTCCACGCCGTGGAAGATCTTGACGCCGGCTCCGATGCGGGCAAAGAGATGCCGGCCCAGCATACAACGGAAACGCAGACCCAGCCAATGGTTGGTTCCGATGGGCGAGCGGTCGAACATCTGCCAGAACCAGAGCAGCGGCTTGCGTCTGGCGAACTCGACGGGATCGACGTCGGAGAAATGCTCGGCCTCGAGAGTGACATTTTCCGGGTCGAGCGAAAGCGAGAGAACGTTGCCGGGCAGCTCGCTGATGAGCGTCAGGTTGAGCTTGCCGCCGTGCGGACGGCCCAGATAGAGCTGATAAAGCTGGTCGCGCACGATTTCCGCGCGACGCTCCGGGGACTGATGACGGGTGAACTCCTCATCGAGAAACTGAATCCAGCGCCGGTAAACCTCCTCGGCTTCAGGGGCGGGATGCGGAGAGCTGTGCGGAGCGTTTTCCATACGCAATGCACCATACACCATCGGGGCCGGCGCGGACGAGTGGGAAATCTTTGCAAGACTGCCCTTGCATCCGCGCCGGAACCCTTTTAAGATGCGTCAAATTGGTCATGCCGACTTTGAGATCGAATCCGTTTCCATCCGCACCTCCGCCAGCCGCCGCGCGGCTGCGCGTGGGCAAGCTGTGTGTTGCCATTCAGGCCGGCTCGGCCGAGGAGTTGATCGCACGGGCCGAGAGAGTTCTCAGCGATACGAAGTTCATCGAGCTTCGGCTGGATGCGCTGGCCAAGCCAACCCCGGCGCTGTCCCGGGTGAAGGATTTTCTGGCGGCTCACCGGGACGTGGTGGCGATTGCCACCTGCCGGCGCAAGGAGCATGGCGGACAATTCGCGGGATCGCTGAAAACGGAGTTGGAAGTGCTGGCGCGGGCCGCGCAGGCCGGCTGCCAGATTGTCGATATCGAGATTGAGTCGGCCGAAGAGGCAGCGCCGCGGCAATGGGACGGCCTGCGCGCCACGCTGCGCGAGGCGGGCGCGGCGCTGCTGGTCAGCTTTCACGACTTTGTCCGCACCAGCAACCTGGAGCAGGCAGCGCGGCGCATCGAAGTCTTCCGTCCGGACTTCGTCAAGGTGGTTTCGACCGCCCGCTCGCTCGCTGACAACCTCGCCGTGCTCAAGCTGATTTCCGAGCTTTCGCTCACCTCCGAGGTGGTGGGAATTGCCATGGGCGAGGAGGGTCTGGTGAGCCGGGTTCTGGGTCTGCGCGCCGGCGCCGCGTTCACCTTTGCCTCGTCCAGCGCTGGACCGGACGCCGGCCCAGCGCTGGCGACGGCGCCGGGCCAGGTGGGCCTGCGCACCCTGCGCGATCTTTACCGCGCGGAACAACTGGACAAGGCGACGCGCATCTTTGGTGTGGCTGGCGATCCCATCGCCCACTCGGTTTCACCGCTGATGCAGAACACGGCCTTCCGGCGCGCCGGCGTCAACGCCGTTCTGCTGCCGCTGAAGACCCGCGACCTCCAGGATCTGCTCACCCTGGCGCGCGAGTTGCCCCTGGCCGGCGCAGCCGTCACCATGCCGCTCAAGCAGGAGGTTTTGCCTTATCTGGCCAATTCCGGGCAGAAAAATCTGGATCCGCTGACCAGCCGCATCGGCGCCTGCAACACGCTGCGCACCGGTGCGGACGGACGGCTTTACGGCTTCAATACGGATGTGGCCGGGGTGGTCGGGCCACTCGAAAAGCGCCTTGCGCTGAGGGGCGCGCGCATTGCGATCCTGGGCGCGGGCGGAGCGGCGCGGGCCGCCGTCTTCGGCCTGGCGGCGCGGGGCGCGGAGGTTTTCGTGGTGAACCGCACGCATGAGAGCGCCGTGAAACTGGCCCGGGAAGCCCGGGCCAAGGCGCTGCGGCGGGAACAGCTTGCCCGCAATCGCTTCGATGTGCTGATCAACTCGACCCCCTGCGGCATGGCCGGCGGCCAGCCGTCGCTGCCCATCGGGGAAAACGAACTGAACGCCGGTCTGGTCTTCGACATGGTCTATAACCCGATGGAAACGCCGCTGCTGAAGCTGGCCCGGAAGCGCGGCATTCCGGTGGTCACCGGCCTGGAGATGTTCGTCGAGCAGGGCGCCCGCCAGTTCGAGATCTGGACCGGGAAACCGGCCCCGGAGGCGGAGATGCTGCGGGTGGTGGAGCTTGAACTGCGCAAGCGGGGTGAGGGATAAGAGGTGCAGATCACGGCACCGGCGAACCGGCAGGGGCAGGCGAAGAGCGATCGGGCAGGCGATGACACCCTTTTCCTGGCGGAAGCCCGGGCTGGCCATGCCGGAATTCCTGCATCGAAAAGGTCAGCCGGAAAATGCGCCGGGAACGAATCCCGCACACCTTCCGTTCGTCCCGTTCATTTGTCTCTCCGAAAGGAAATCTAGAGATAGCGCGTCGGTTTGCGTGGCGGAAGCTGTTTGTCCGCGTCAGAGGGCGCGGCGGGCAGGCTGGAAGGCTGCGGCTTGTCAAGACGCCCGGTCGCGGCCCGTTCCGCGTCGCTGTAGTTGCGCAGTTCGCGCAGAATTTCCTGTTTGTCGCGGGCATATTGCCCCGCCAGGCGGGTCAGTGCATAGGTGATGATATCGCTATGGTGCAGATCCTGCATGGAAGGATCGCGGCGCATGTTCAGCCATAGACGATGCACAAGCTGGACGTCGTCCGGACTCAGGGCAGGCGCATGCGGCCCGATATAGAACACCTTCATCTCGCCGTCGTGGCCGATGACATAGAAGTTGAATTGGCGCTTGGGCTCGGGCAGCGCCTCCCATGCCTGTCCCAGACGGAAGGCCTGTTCCTCGGCGGTCATGGAATTGGAGGCTCCGGAAACCACGGATTCCACCTCCAGGGAGTTGGCGCCCTGGGCCAGAGCGGCGAAGACGTCTCCGGCGGGAACCACCAGCAGGGATACCTTCTTGCCGAAGCTCTCGGCCACGGCGACCGCCTTGGTGAAGACCATTTGCTCGTCCTCGCTGAAGCTCTGCTGATCCGCGCTGAGGTATTCCGGCCCGCCGGCGCCCATCATGCGCACACTGAGCACGACCACATCCTGATCCTCGGTGACGGTGCGAGCCAGGGTCCACTTCAGGGCAACGGGATTGGCGGCGTCGTGCATGGTGACCATGATGCCGCCCGGACGGATGGCCACCGACTCCCGGTTGATGGTGTCCTGATGCTCCAACTGGAAGAAATCCCGCATGTGCAGTGCAGTCAGGGCGTGTTTGCGCAGGTTGCTGCGCTCGGAGAGGGTGAAAATGATGAAAAAGGCACAGGAAAAGATCACGCCGCTGATGGTGGCCACCGACTTGGTGAACAGATTGACGACGGCTGTGGAGAGCAGAACCAGAAAGACGGAGAGCAGTCCGAAGGGCAGTTCAAACCTGCCGATGCGCAGATTCAGCGGAACCTTCCAGCCGCGCTCGCCCTTGTATTTCCAGCGCAGAACCAGGATGGAGAGATTGTTGAAGGTAAACGACCAGATCACGCCAAAGGCGTAGGCCTCGCCCAGCACGATCACGTTGCCCCGGCTGGCGAGGATCGTGATCATCTGCAGGATGAAAACCAGATTGACAATGCGATAGCTGGTGCCGTATTTCGGGTGCGGCTTGCGGAACCAGTCGGTCAGCACGCCGTCCTCGGCAACGCGCATCAGCACGCCGGTCGAGCCGATGATCGAGGTGTTGATGGCTCCCGAAAGAATCAGGAAACCGACCAGCACGACCAGGATGCGGAAGCCAATGCGCCAAACCAGCGGACCGGTCATGTACATGGCCAGTCCGGCGATCAGATTGTCCTGGTAGATGTGAGTCCGCTGCCAGGCGGGAATGAGCATGGAGGCCAGCAGCGTGGAACCGCCGGTGAAGACCAGGCTGTAAATGGCAATCACAATCGCCGAACGCTTCAGATTCTTGAGCTTGGGGTGCTCGATCTCGCGATTGACCTGCGCCAGGGTTTCCTCGCCGCTCATGGCCAGCACGGAGTGGCCAAAGGCCATCAGAACGCCAAACAGGCCGAAGATCGGCAGCCCCCTGCCTTTCAGAAAGCCCAGGGCATCCCGGCTGAAATGGAGGTGAGAGGGAATGGGCGAAGCGGGCAGATGGGCGCCTCGGACCAAGACCGAATAACCGCCCCAAACCAGCAGAATCAGGACCATCACCGTGGTGGCCTGCATGACGCGCAGAGCCTTGCCGCTGGACTCCTCGATGCCCTTGATGTTTTTCCACCAATAGTAGACCGTCACGGCGGCTGCAAAGGCCGCCGAGGTGGCGTTCATATTGAACTGCAGCGGCCTTCCGTAGGCGTCCATCAGAGCCGGCGGAAGCCAGTGGACGTTGTTGGCCACCACCATCAGTTCGTTGATCAGACCCGTAATATATTGGCCGGCGGAGACGCCGGAGATCGGCCCGGTCAGGATGTAATCGAACATCAGGGCCGAGACGCTCAGCTTGGCGAAGTTGCCGCCCAGGGCTTCTTTCACCACCCGGTAGACGCCGCCGCGGGTGAACATCGAGCAGCTTTCGACGTAGACGGCGCAGACGGCGAAGGCAAACAGCATGGTGCCCAGGACGAACCATGGGGCCGCCGGACCGATGGCCTGCTCGACAATGCCCCCGGCATAGAACGCCGAAGATCCCAAATCGTTGAGAACGATGGCCGCCGCTCGCCAAAACGAGATAAACGTCAGCATCACCGACGACGCCACGATAAGCCGCACGCGGTCTGAAGATGGAGCTGCGGTCGTACGATTCGAAGCCATCGCGAGTGCGCCGATGCAACGGCAGGCTTTCCCGGGGTACAGAAGCGGAAATCAGCGCCGCTCCTCCGCTGAGTTTATGTCCGAAGGCCAGTTGAGTCAAACGGCAGCCGAAACGATGGTTGAAGCTCGATGAAAATATTCCCTTTTGGATTGCCTCTGCAGCGCTATCGCAGGAGACAGATGGAGGCGAACGGGAGGGTGCATCGAGGAGTTGATCCGTGCAGAGACGCCCGTGCGGGGAAGGCTGCGCGTCTCGTGCCCGGCCTTCCTCGCAGCGGCCATGGAAACCGCCCCTTGAACCGCAGGCTGCCGCGTGGCCAGAGTCGCTGCGTCCCACGATCAGGAGGGCATTTCCATGGAGCGCGGGACGGGAACATTCCCGATGTGCTATGACAGCTTTGAGAGCCGATCTTGCCACTGTCCGCATTCCTCCTCGTTCTGATTGCAGCCGCGGCCCACGCTGCGTGGAACTTTCTGGCCAAGTGGTTCTCCGCAAACAGACATCTCATCTGGTTTTCTTCCGTTCTGGAGGCGATGCTGGTCTCCCCCGTGGCAGCCTGGATCGCGGTCAGGGAGGTGTCACGGTTTTCACCAACGGCGGGGTTGTTTCTGCTCGCCACGGGCATTCTGCACATCGTGTATACCGAATGCCTTCTTCGCGGCTATCGGGCGGGGGATTTCACGCTCGTTTATCCTCTGGCGCGAGGGTCCGCGCCGCTTTTTTCCTTTTTCGGGGCCATCCTTCTTTTTCGCGAAGATGCATCGGTCATCGCCGTGTCGGGAGCCTTGTTGATCTCTCTGGGCATTCTGCTTGCATCAGGCTCGGCCTCCGCAGCCGGCCGGGGCGCATCCCGGGCCGGCTTGTTGTGGGGCGGTGCAACCGGACTGACAATTGCCTGCTACACGATGGTCGACGCTTATTCTGTCACCCGGCTGATGATTGCGCCTCTGCTGGTCGAGTACGCCGGGAATCTCTTCCGCGCGATCGTTCTTTCCAGGCAGGCCTGGATCCAGCGCGCCGAGGTGCGCCGCGAAATTCCCCGATGCTGGCCAGGCGCTGTGTGCATCGCCTTGCTCACCCCGATCGGCTATGTTCTGGCGCTCTCGGCCATGAGGCTCGCACCGGTGAGCCGGGTGGCTCCCGTTCGCGAAATGTCGATGATCTTCGGGATGTTCCTCGGTGCCAGGTTTCTGCGGGAAGGGAAGATCCTGCGCAAAATCATCGCTTCAGCGCTCATTATTGCCGGAGTTGCGGCCTTGTCGCTCGGATGAGGCGATCCGCGTCGAGCGGAATCATCATTCCTGTGCCCGGCTTGCTTCAGGCAGCCGTCAGAACGGGCTCAGCAGGACAGGCCGTCTTGACGGCAAGGGCGGGGATGATCGATGCGGATCAATCGCGCGGGGCATGGATTCCCCGATTCCTTCGTGAAAAGCAGGGAAAAGGACAGCGCGCCTGATTCTGATCTCTCCCTGGCCGGACCCTGTTCACCGTTCCGCCGGATCAGGTTGGTCTTCCGGCCGGACGAGCGTTCCCGGGCGGGCGGAAGGACCATAATGACTTTCGACGTAGCGGTCGAGGATCCGCTGGAAGTCGGCGACGATGCTGTCGCCGCGCAGGGTGGTGGAGAGTTTGCCGTCGATGTAAACCGGAGCCTTGGGCTCCTCGAAGGTGCCCGGCAGGCTGATGCCCAAATTGGCGTGCTTCGATTCACCGGGGCCGTTGACGACGCAGCCCATCACGGCCAGCTTCAGTTCCTCGACGCCGGGATACTTCTTGCGCCAGGCGGGCATGGAGGTGCGCAGGTAGCTCTGAATCTGCTCGGCCAGCTCCTGGAAATAGGTGCTGGTGGTACGGCCGCAACCGGGGCAACTGGTGACCTGGGGCATGAAGCTGCGGATGGAAAGGGATTGCAGGATCTGCTGGGCCGCGGTGACTTC
Organism: Occallatibacter sp.; assembly: GCA_049976805.1. Classification (GTDB taxonomy): domain Bacteria; phylum Acidobacteriota; class Terriglobia; order Terriglobales; family Acidobacteriaceae; genus Telmatobacter. The sequence goes on from JBMFHN010000110.1 coordinate 7,213, forward strand.
CTCGGTGCGGTCGCCGCCGGGCCGGGGGGTGAGGCTGACGCGGATGGTGTCGCCGATGCCGGCCAGCAGCAGCGGAGCGAGAGCCGCGGTGGAGGCGATCAGCCCCTTGGCGCCCATTCCGGCCTCGGTCAGGCCGAGATGGAGCGGGTACGCGCAGCGGGCCGCCAGGCGGGTGTAGACGTCGATCAGGTCGCGGACGCCCGAAACCTTGGCCGAGAGAATGATCATGTCGCGGCCGAGGCCGTAGTGCTCGGCGGCGGTGGCCGATTCGAGAGCGCTGGCGATCATGGCCTCGATCATCACCTCGCGCGTTGGCAGAGGCTGGGGCCGGCGGCTGTTTTCGTCCATCATGCGGGTCAGCAGCGCCTGATCGAGCGAGCCCCAGTTGACGCCGATGCGGACCGGCTTCTGGTGCTCGACGGCGACCTCGATCATGGTGCGGAAATTGTCGTCGTCCCGGCGGCCGATGGAGACGTTGCCGGGATTGATGCGGTATTTGGCCAGGGCGCGGGCGGCGGCGGGAAACTTGCGGAGCAGCAGGTGGCCGTTATAGTGGAAGTCGCCGATGATGGGCACCTGCAGGCCGCGGTCTTCGAGGCCCGCGACGATGTGGGGGACGGCGGCCGCGGCTTCTTCGTTGTTGACCGTGACGCGGACCAGCTCCGAGCCGGCCAGGGCCAGCGCGGCCGCCTGTTCGATGGTGCCCTGGACGTCGGCCGTATCGGTATTGGTCATCGACTGCACGACGACCGGAGCTTCCCAGCCGACGCGAACCTGTCCGATTCTGACTGTGCCGGTTTTTCTGCGCTGAATCTCCGCCATGCTTCCAGTTTACCCTCGACGGCGACGGCGGGAAACCCCGGCGGACGGGCGAAGGCGCGACGATGGCGGGATTGTGTTT
>JBMFHN010000111.1:0-8082 GCA_049976805.1 Occallatibacter sp.
GTTTCGATCCTTTCGGCGATCTTCAACAGAATTTCGGCGCGCGCGGTGGAAGACGTGTGCGCCCAGGCGTACCGGACGGCATGAGCCGCGTCAAGAGCCTTTTCCACATCTTCCGGAGTCGATTTTGCAATCTCGGCAAGCGGCTCGCCGTTGATCGGACTGGAGTCGGTGAAATATTTTCCCTTGACGGGCGCGACCCACTGCCCGCCAATGAAGTTGTCGTATTTCGAGCGCACCCCCGCCTTGTGCAGGGTTTCGAGGGCATGATGCACGGTGAATTTGGAAGCTTGCTTTTCTGTGGCCATTGCGAATCTCTCCTTATCCATGCAATCTTTGCGGAAAAAACCGGACCCATCTTCGAGCCGCGCCACAGGAGCGCCGGCAAGCAACGCCCGCGTCCGGCTTTTTCCTCGGCAAAGCGTGAGCGGAACGCCCCCTTGAACTGGCGTCTTTAGACGCGCAACGCAGACGCGGTCCAACGATACAACTTTTGAGAGGAAAAGAGAAAGAAATTGCGCCTCGGAAAGCGGCAGAGCCCTCGGGCGGCGGCCAGCAATCCGGCTCCGGAGGGGGCGAAAGCGGCGTAAAGTGGAGAGGAAGCTCTCTGCTTGCCGGTGGGGAGGGGTGGCACTGCGATTTTTCCGCTGCGGAGTTTATGCGTTTCCTTGTGCACACGATTTTGCTGCTTTTTCTGCTGGCCGTGCCCGCCGCACTGCCGGCCCAGGCCACGGCGGGCGGCGCATCTTCCGCGCCTTCGCTCACCGTGGATACCGACCCGGTGCGCGCGCCGGCCGGAAAGGCCCCCGCTTTTTCGGGAGCGAACCGGGCGGAGCGAGGCTACATCCTGCACGCCGACGTCGATGAGGTGGTGCTCAACTGCACCGTGCTCGACGGCAGCCAACTGGTTCCGAATCTGAAAAAACAGGATTTTCAGGTCTTCGAGGATGGCGTCCCGCAGACGATCATCAGCTTTCAGCATGCCGATCTGCCGGTCTCCATCGCGCTGGTGGTGGACAACTCCGGCTCGATGACCGACAAGCGCGCGGCGGTGAGCCGTGCGGCCATGGACTTGATCGAGGCGTCGAATCCAGAGGATGAGGCCTTCGTGGTCAACTTCTCTGACGAGGCCTACCTGGACCAGGATTTCACCTCGAACATCACTCTGCTGCGCAGCGCCCTGGATCATATCGAATCGCGCGGAGGGACGGCGCTTTACGATGCCGTGGCGGCCTCGGCCGACAAACTGGCGGCCGACAGCAGGCACCCCAAGCAGGTCATCATCCTCATCACCGACGGCGACGACGATGCCTCGACCCTGAGCCTCGATCAGGTCATCCGCCGTGTTCAGCAGCTCTCCGGCCCGGTCATCTACTCGATCGGATTGCTTTTCGGCGGCGACATGAGCCGCCGCGAGGAACACCAGGCCCGCAATGCACTGAAGGAACTTTCCACCGAGACCGGGGGGGTGGCGTTTTTCCCCAGGGATCTTGCCCAGGTGGACGCAATTGCCGCCGAGGTGGCGCGCGACATCCGCAACCAGTACATGTTGGGTTACCACTCGACGAAGCCGGCCAGCGAGCCGGGCTTTCGCCGTGTACTGGTGAAAGCTCACGGCCGGGGACTCGGCCGGCTGACCGTGCGCACCCGCACCGGCTACTTCCCCGCGGTGCGGGTGCGCTGAAAGACAGGCAATTGGGGAGGGTCGAAGATGTTTTCCCTTCGCCGCAGCCGCTGCCGGATCCGCGGCTGATCGATCCCGAACGCGCTGCGACGGTCCGCGGCGTGTGTTTGGCCTGTTTCCGGCGCCGCGCCGATTCTGATCCCGGGCCGTGCAGGCGCGGAAACACACCGGGCGCCGGGCAGCCTCCTGCTACACTCCGTTCATGACGCGCGTCTGGCGGTCTTTCGTGCTCCTGGGGGCCGGCTTTCTGGCTTCTTTTTCCGCTCCGGCGGCCACGGCCGCAGCGCCCTGCGGGGTCCACTCCACCCTTGCACGATGCCGGTTGGATCGCCGCATCCAGGCCATTCTGGCCGATCCTGCCCTGCGCGGCGCGGAGTTGGGCATCAGCGTGCGGACGCTTGCCGGGGGGCCTGTCTACGGGCTCCATGCAAACCGGCTCCTGATTTCGGCCTCGAACGCGAAACTGGCCACCACCGCCGCCGCCTTCGCCCTGCTGCCTGTGGAAACCCTCACCTGGACCACCCGGGTTGTGGCCGATGGCCCGATCAGTCCGGACGGCGTTCTCCATGGCGACCTGATCCTGCTGGGTGCGGGCGACCCGACGCTGAGCGGGCGAGTTTACCCGCCGATCACCAAGCAAGCCGGGATTTCCGCAGAGAGAGGCTGGTCCGCGGGGTGGAAGGGTGAAGTGGAAGATCCGGAGCGCGCGCAGGACGTGATGGCGGCGCTGGCCGCCGAGGTGCGCCGGGCCGGAGTGCGGCGCGTCACGGGCGGCGTGGTGGGCGACGACAGCTTCTATCCCGAGCAGCCGTATGGCGACGGCTGGAACTGGGAGAACCTGCAGTGGGATTACGGCGCGCCGGTTTCCGCGCTGAGCTTCAACGAGAATACGGTCGAGCTTGCGGTCGTCCCCGATGCGGAGCACCCGCCGGCGACCCGGGCGGCGTGGACGCCGGAGGAAAGCGGATTTACGCTGGACAACGCGATGACCGTCGCGGAGCCGGGCGAGGCGGCGCACCCGGGGCTGGAACATCTTCCGGGGAGCCGGACGGTGCGCGCCTGGGGCACGGTGCCGGCCGATGGCTTTCACGCCGATCTGGCTGTCGATGATCCCGCCGAGTTTGCCGCGGCGGCCTTCACGGCGGCGCTCCGTGGCAGCGGCGTCGCGGTGGCCGGCGCGCCCGCGGCGCGGCATCGATTCGCCGGCGAAGACGGTGATTTTGCCGCCGAGCGCGACCAGCCGCGCGCGCTCACCCCTTCCCGGCTGACCACCGTGGCCGCGCCGCTTGAGGGCCGCCGCCTGCTCTCCGAGCGCGTCTCCGTGCCCGTGGCCGAGGATCTGGCGGTGATCAACAAGGTCAGCGACAACCTGCACGCCGAGCTGCTGCTGCGCCTGCTGGGCAAGGTGGAGGGCAGCGACGGCAGCATTGCCGAAGGGGAGCGCGTGGTGCGCCAGTTCCTGGTTGATGCCGGGGTGAAGGAGGATGATTTCTTTTTCTCTGACGGCTCGGGAGAGAGCCCGGACGACCGCATCACCCCGCGCGCGCTCACCCAACTGCTGGCCTACGCCGCGCACCAGCCGTGGGGACGGGCGTGGCGCGCGACGCTGCCTGTGGCCGGCGTGGACGGGACGCTGGCCGGACGGTTCACCCGTTCGCGGCTCAAGGGCCGGCTGTGGGCCAAGACCGGAACGCTCGACGAGATCAACGCGCTCTCCGGCTACCTGCGTGCCCGCAGCGGCCGGATCCTTGCCTTTTCGATCCTGGTCAACGGCCGCAGACCGGGCTCGAAGGCCGGACGGCGCGCCATCGACCGCATCGCCACGGCCATCGCGGAGACAGAATGAGGCGATATCATCAAAAGCAGATGCGCCCGCATGTCTTGATGGATTTCGCCGCTCTTTGGACCCTGGCTGCGGCTTTTGCCGTGGTCCTGGCCGGATGCCGCTCGCTGCCCCCTTCGATGCCCGCTTCCGAGTGGACTCCGCAGGAGGTGCGCGGCGCCGAGGTTTATCAGCGCAACTGCGCCCGCTGCCACTACCCGACCACGACGCGTCCGCTGCACGGTCCGGGCCTGCAAGCGCTCACCAAGCTCAAGGAGATGCCCTCCGGCGCGCCGCCTACCGACGAACGGCTCACCGACGTGATTCTGCACGGGCGGCAGATGATGCCTCCGACGCCGCTCGACGGCAGCCAGCTCCGCGATTTGCTGGCCTACCTGCATACGCTTTGACAACGCATACGCTTTGACAACGCCGGTGCTTTGACCCGTCTGTCGAATCGAGCCGTCCGGTGCTCCGGTGCTCCCGGCAGCGCCGCCGGAGTTGGCGATGCGGTTTGAGTCTTTGTGCGGCGGGCTTCGGCCGGACTGGCGCTCGATCTCATTGCGAGGTGCACAAGCTGTTCAGCTGGTCCACCGGTTCGGGCGTGAAGGGCGGATAGGGCAAATGCCGCGAGTTGAGGTACTCGTTGGGCAGCGTGCCGCCGTCGGGGAGCGCGGCATCCGGATCCCGGGCGTAAGCGCGATTCTGTTCCACCCTGGCCAGGGACTTGAAGCGGAACCCCTCCCTGTGCATTTGATCGAGCAGGCGGGGCAGCATGAGCGTGGTGAAGGCCGTCTCATGCAGCAGCAGCACGTTGGGAATCTCGTGGCCGAAGGCGATCTGTTCTTCTTCCCGGCCCACGCGGATGAACTCGGCCGCATTCTCGAGATAGCTCTTTTCGAGCCAGTCGATGGCCGCGATGTTGTGTTGTGCCAGGCAGCGGCCATAGGGGTCCTGCCAATCGTCGTCGTTGAAGTTCAGCGTGACCTGGGCGATGCGATAGCCATGTGCGCCGAGCCATGCGCGCACGGCGCGGCGCTTGGCCAGCGTGTCGCCTTCTTCGAGGTAGGGATAACGGAACCAGTGCCAGTCGCGGGCTCCGGCGTAGGCGGCCAGCAGCGGTTTGTCCTGGGCGATGTTGCGCTCGTAGGCCGCGGCCGTCACCCGCGAAAGCGAGGGGTGGGACCAGGTGTGGTTGCCGATGTTCATGCCCGCGGCGAGCCAGGCGCGCAGGGCCTGCTGCAGGTCGGGGTCATCGTTGACGCCGACTGCGTTCACAAACCCGTACGTCCCCTTCAGGTGGTGGGCTTTGAGCGTGGCGGCGAGCGCGGTGGCGATGCGAGTGCGCGTATCGTCCGGCGAAAGGCCGCCACCGTCGGGCAGATCGTCGAAGGTGAGCGCGACAACCGGGTGCGCGGACAGGCGCGCGGTGCGCGGCGCGGCCAGCGCGGCGGGAGCCGTCAGACCGGCGGCGGCCAGCAGGGCGGCGAACACCATCAAGCCGGGAAAAATCATCATTCTTTGCGACAAAAAAACCTCCCTTGCCTTCCCTCGTTCGATGCAATCTCGTTGGTCGAGGATGGCGCTCGACGCAACCGATCCCCGGACGTCCGGCCGCGCGCAGATCGCGCCGGATTCCTCAAGGCTACAATAAGAACAGGATGCAACTGGTGCAGATCAGCCCGGCAGGCACAATCCCGGCGCCCAAGCCGGAGTGGCTGAAGGCGCGCGCTCCGGTGGGCGAGAACTACCACTCGCTCAAGCAGTTGGCCCGCTCGCTCCAGTTGCACACGGTCTGCGAGAGCGCCCGCTGTCCGAACATCGGCGAGTGCTGGCAGCAAAAGACGGCGACTTTCATGATGCTGGGCAACCTCTGCACCCGCCGCTGCGGTTTCTGCGCCGTGCCCAAGGGAAAGCCCGAGCCGATCGATTACGACGAACCGCGCCGCGTCGCCGAGGCGGTCGCGGCCTTGGGCCTGGAGTACGCCGTGCTGACCAGCGTCGACCGCGACGACGACATCCTCGGCGGCGCCCGCATTTTCGCCCTGGCCATCGAAAAAATTCGCCGTCTTCTGCCCGGCTGCCGCGTCGAGGTGCTCATCCCCGATTTTCAGGGCGACCGGGAGGCGATCCGGACGGTGGTCGCGGCCCGGCCCGCGGTGCTGAACCACAATATCGAGTCGGTGCCGCGGCTTTACCGCGCGGTGCGTTCCGGCGCGCGCTACGAGCGTTCTCTTGAGTTGCTGCGTTTCTGCAAGGAGTTAAATCCCGGAGGGTTGACCAAATCCGGGGTCATGGTGGGCCTGGGCGAGGAAACCGCCGAACTGCTCGAAGTTTTCCATGATCTGGCTGCCGCCGATTGTGACATTCTCACCATCGGCCAGTACCTGCGCCCTTCGCGCGACCAATTGCCCATGGCCCGGCTCTATACGCCGCGCGAATTTGCCCAACTGAAGGCCGCTGCGCTCGCCGCGGGCTTCCGCCACGTCGAGTCTGGCCCTCTGGTGCGGTCGAGCTACCACGCTCACGAACAGACGGCCTTCACCGGGCTGCCGGCCGTCACCTAGCGTCAACCGTTACTCTGCCACGCCGGGCACCGAAAGCAGATCGAGCATCCAGCCGCTGGCCAGAACGATGACCGCCACGGCTTCAACGAACCCGCCGATCGCCGACACCACCTCGAAAAATTTTCCACCGATCAGGAAAATTTTACTTACCGGTTCCGAGGCGGTTCCATGCCGTGTCAGCGCTTCGGCCCAGTCGCGGCTGAATGCGACCATCAGCTTTCCAGCCACAAACAGCGCGCAAAACAGAGCGACTCCCAGCGAATGCGTCCAGATATGGGTCGGGGAATGCATAAGGCTGCCTCCAGTCGGCCTTGATGGCCCTAGAAAATACATACATGAAAAACACGTGAATCGCAAGCACGCACGCTGCCAAATCCTGTTTTCTGGAACATCGGGGCCGCCGCTTTCGCGGAACACTGCGCAAATCTCGGCTTTCTTCTGTTGCCGTTGTAGAATAGCCGTTGACAGATTCGCGGAGTGAGGGCACTGCTTATGTCATCTTTCATGGCCGGACAGCCGGCGCTCAAAGACCTCTACAACGACCTCAAACGGCGCATGGATCAGTCGGTTGCGGATTTCCAGACCAATCTGGCTTCCACGCGCACCGGCCGTGCCAGTGTGCACCTGCTCGACCAGGTCAAGGTCGATTATTTTGGCACGCTCACGCCGCTCCATCAGCTGGCGCAGCTTTCCTCCCCTGAGCCGCAACTCATTCTCATCTCCCCCTGGGATCCGACCGTGCTGAAGGAAATGGAAAAGGCCATCCAGGCCGCTGATCTCGGTTTGAACCCGATCTCGGACGGCAAGCTGCTGCGCGTGCCTGTGCCGCCCATGACCGAAGAGAGGCGGCGCGAGGTCTGCAAGCATCTCAACAAGGTGCTCGAAGAGCACCGGACAGCGGTGCGCAACGTCCGCCGCGACGGCAACGAAGCCCTCAAGAAACTCGCCCGGGAAAAGAAGATCAGCGAGGATGAGGAAAAGCGCGCCCTCGAAGAGATCCAGAAGATGACCGACGGCGAAATTCGCCGCATGGAAGAGCTGTCACAGAAGAAGGAAGCCGAAGTCATGCAGGTGTGACGGGAGGGCCTCCGGAATTCGTCCGCTCCGCCTGCAGCGGGTTCCCTATACTCGAACTACATGCTCTGCGGCCCCCCACTTGCCGATTCCGCCCCTGCACCCCGCGGCGTGTTATTGATCCGTTTGTGCAACTGGGTGGGCGAAGCGGTGCTTTCGCTGCCGGCGTTGCGCCGGTTGGCCGCGGCCGGCTACGAACTGCGTCTCTATGGAAAAAGCTGGGCGCCGGCGCTGTTCTCCGGCGCCGGATGGCCGGTGACAGTGCGCCACGGCGGGGTGAGAAATGCGGCAGCGCAGCTGCGCGGCCTGCGCCATCAGCTTGACGACCGGGGCGCAGCTCCGCCCGCGCTGCTGATGACCAACTCGCTTTCCTCGGCACTGGAGACGCGGCTGGCCGGTTTTGCGCCGTCCGGCTATGCGCGCGAGGGCCGCAGTTTGCTGCTCCGTCACGCTTATCCACTCCCCGGCTTTGCTCACGCGGCCGAGAGCTACTGGCATCTGGCCGGCTGCCTGCTCGGCGTCGATGAGCCGCTTCCTGCCGGGCTGGCCTGGGTTCCCAGCGCCCGGCAGCGCGCGCAGGCGCGGGAGCTGCTCGGCAAACACGGTTTCGCGCCCGGTTCCTTCATCATTTTCTGTCCATTTTCCGGTCCCGACGATCCTGCCCATCGCAAGGTGTGGCCGGGCTTCAGAGATCTGGCGCGGCGGCTGGGCGCGGCGGGCATGCCGGTGATGGTCTGCCCCGGACCGGGCGAGGAGGCCGCGGCGGCGGCTCTGGGAACCAACATCCTGCCGCTGCCCGGCGTCGATCTTGGCGTCTATGGAGCTCTTTTCGAGCTGGCGCGTGCCGTGGTGGCCAACGATACGGGTCCCGGGCACCTGGCGGCCGCGGCCGGAGCGCGGCTCGTCGCCGTCTACGGTCCGCACTCGGCCGCGGTCTG
>JBMFHN010000112.1:0-7975 GCA_049976805.1 Occallatibacter sp.
GATCAACGGCAAAAGCAACGACAACGACAAAAACAACAACACGATTGTGCAGGGGTTGACAGGTCACTCCATATCAGAACATATAACGCAGCGAGAACTGTTGCACGCGCGGCCTGGTCAGAGTTGCCCCGTAGATGCCGAATTCCCCGCTGGTGGTCATGTTCTGCAGTGAGGTGATCGGATTCACATCGAAACGGACGGAGTTGAAGACATTGAAAACTTCCCAGGCGAATTTGAAACCGCTGCCTTCGCGCACCTGCCAAACCTTCGATAGACTGGCATCGACATCGAAGTAGCCGTCGCCGCGGAAGTTGTTTCGCTGGCCGGCTTCGCCGGGATAAGGATTGCGCATATTCGCCAGTGCCTGGGCGGGACTGGCGAAGACCTCCGGGTTTCCGTTGCTGTCCAGATGAGTATGGGTCTTGATCGGGCCGGTCTGAATCATGTTGCTCTTTTCGACCCAATCGGTTCCCCAGCCTGTTCCACAGATCACGCTGAAAGGCAGCCCGCTGGTCCAGCGCGCAACACCGGAAAACTGCCAGCCGCCAAATGCGGTATTCATGGCGCGGCTCATGCCGGCAAACAGCGCTCTGCCCTGTCCGAATGGCAACTGCGACACCCAGTCGGCTGCAATCAGATGCCGGACGTCGAAGTCCGAGACGGCATAATTCAAGCGCGGCTTCCAGGCATTGAGAATGGCGTCAAAGCTGCTGCCTGCGCTGGTCCCGGTGCTCGAGGAATACATCGTGCGTTCGGTATCGGAGCCCATGTCGAGCGATTTAGAATAAGTGTAGGCCAGTTCCATCTGGAAGTTGCGGGTTTCCCTCCGCAGCAGGTTCACCTGTAGCGCGTTATAGCTGCTATTGCCCATCGAGGACCATGCGTACAGGCTCGCGTACTGGCGCGGCCAGAAACGGTTGGTCTGACCTCCGCAGCCGGGGGTGCAGAGAATGTCGAGCATATAAAGAGATCCGGTTTCGTTGCCCGGCAACCAGATATTGTAAATGTTCTGGGTCGCGCTTGCGCCGTTTTCCGCCGCATCGGGAAACATGTCTTCAAAGTAGGCAACAGGCTTCACGCTGGCCACAGGAACGCCTTCGTAATGCAGCTTGGAAAGTTCGGTGGCCGCTGTATAGTAATCCTGGCCCGATTTGGGATCGACCAGATCCAGCGGTTCAGCCATGTCAATCTGCTGCAACTGGTGACGGCCGAAGCGTCCCATGTATGTAACTTCGAGGGTGAAGGAGCGAGGCAGATCGCGCGCGATGGAGAAATCCACTTCCTGCGCGTAGGGAGTTTTCATGCGGTCATCGAGACCATGGGAGATCTCGAACCCCGTCCAGAGAGGATTGTTGGGAGCCAGATCGGGATAGCTGATCGTGGTTGCCGGCGCCCCGGTGATGTTTGGCAAACTGTGAATTCCGGTGAAACGCGGCGACGTGTCAGGCGTCAGCAGGTTGGTGGGATTGGTAATGCTTTCGTTCAGTCCAAAAGAGCCATACTGATCAAACAGGTTGACGATTCCTTCGCCAAAATGGTCGTAATAAATTCCATAGCCGGCGCGGATCGAGCTTTTATCGGCGCCGCCGAAAAGGATGCGCCAGAATCCACTGCGGGGACTGGGAGCGAACGCGAACGAGACCCTGGGCGCGACGTTTCCCTTCTGCATGGGCCAATAGGGCTTTCTGCCCCGGGATTGGCCTGACGGCGCAAAGTAAAGATCCGGTTGCACGCTGTTGCCGAGCAAGGCCTGCTGGCCGCGCGTCCTGAACCACTGATCCATGTCGACCGTGGGCTGCACTTGCTGTCCGTGAATTTCATAGGGAGTTTGCAGCAGAGTATGGCGCAGGCCGAAGGTCACGGTCAGGCGCGGCCGCACACGCCAGATGTCCTGCACATAGTACTCAAACTCATTGTTCTTGAACTCGCGGTCCACCATGGAGCCTTCGGGAAGCAGGCTCGCGGAGTTACCGTTTCCGTGGATCTGGTAATTCGCTTCGGTCGTCACCAGGTCCAGAAGACCGGCAAGATTTGCCATGGCGAAGCTGTAGGAATCGGTGAAACTTCCGGCCACGGCAGGATATCCGAACGCCGCCGGATCAAGACTCTGGCCGGTGTTGGCGATTCCGGCGCCGGCCAGCGCGTAGGCATTGGTGTAGCCATAATCGTACGACAGAGCGTCGGAGGTGCGGTGATCATGGATCAGGCGATAGTTGATGCCACACTGAATCGTATGCTCGTTGTGCGTAAAGGTCAGATCGTCGACTATATTGTGGACCGGAACATCGACAATCGTTGTCCGGGTTTCGGCGTCGAGCGGGCTGATGTTATAAAAATTGGCATACTGGCCCTGGCCAATGCCGCGGCTGGCGACGCCCATGCGCGTAAGTCCGTAGCGCAGGTTGTTGATGAGATTGGCGGATATGTTCCATGTATCTCCCACGGCGATTCCCTTGCTGTTATTCCACACAGTGGCGCTGGCAGGATCCCCGGGGAACTGCGGCACGCTATAACTCTTGTCGTTCTGGAGAACCCCCCGGACAAAGATCCAGTTGCGCTGCGAGAGATTGGAATCGAAACGCGCGATATAGGTATTGAGCGCGGCCGGATCCGGAGCCGACCAGGTGTAAGAGGCGGTGTTCAGACCGTCGCCGGCCGAGGTGCTGTTTGCAGCCGGGTACTGGTTGAGCACTGCCAGCGCATATGGATCCACGCCCGGGCCCCACGGGCAGGTTCCGTTGGCCGTGCACTTCGGATCCATGACCGCAATCTGAGCCGGACTCAAATCTACCGTGGCATTGGTGCCGGCGGCCGTGTACTCGATATTGCCTGCCCGCATCGAGGCCGTGGGAACGATGAGCGTCTGCTGCAGGTTTTCCTGCGTACGCTGCCCCTCGTAATTGAAAAAGAAGAAGGCCCTGTCCTTTTTGATGGGACCGCCCAAGGAAATTCCGAAGGTATTGCGAATCAACTTGCCGGGAACATTCGGGCGGCCATTGGAAAGCTCGGCCTGCTTGTTGAACCAGTCATTGGCTTCGCCCACCGAGCTGCGGTTGTACTCATACAGGCTGCCCCGCACCCGGTTGGTTCCGCTCCGGGTGAGCACACTGACCTGGGCCCCGGAGGAGCGTCCGCTTTCTGCGCCATAATCTCCGGTTGTAACCCGGAACTCCTGGACGGAATCGAGCGTCGAGCGAAGCACTCCTGCAAAAGCATATCCATCCACCTGGTCATTGTTATCCACGCCATCCAGGGTGATGTTGCCCTGATCGGAGCGTCCGCCCGCAGACGCCCCGCTGCGACTGTCATAACTCTGATTGTCCTGGTGGCCCAGATACAAGACTCCGGGCTGCAGGCTGAGGAGGTCCGGCACATTGCGCGAGTTCATGGGAAGAGCCTGAATGGTCTCCGTATTGACCGCGTTTCCGATGCTGGCGTCGACGAGATTCAATTCCTGTGTTTCTCCGCTCACCTGGACAACCGTGCGGAGCGACTGAACGGAAAGCGAGAAATCCGCGGTGGCCGGCTGATCCACCAGTAACTCCTCCGTTGTCGACTGAGCGGCGAAGCCCCCGGCCGTTACCAGGACTGTGTAAGCACCTGAAGGAATCTGATAGAACCGGTATTCGCCCTGCGCATCCGTGCGACAGGAGATCAAAAAACCTGTTGCCGCGTTCTGCAAGGCCACCTGCGCGCCGACGATTGCCGCGCCGGAAGAATCGGTCACGTGTCCGCGCAAGGAAGATGTTATCTGGGCGGCCGCGGTGGCCACTGCGACAAGCAGCCAAGCCATCGATAGCAATTTCCATTGTCGGAGCATTCCACATCTTCCCTTTTTCCGGCCGCGCCACAATGGCTGTTCCCGTTCGCTGAGAACCAACGCCAGAGTCAACCCGCACTCAACCGGCATCCGGCGCGCATTCGGCAACTACATCGGAGCTGAAGACGCCGGAGATAGAGTTTGCAGCAGAGCCGCAAATGCCTCCACCAGACGCCGGTTCTCGGCGCGGGTGCGCACGCCGATGCGGAAGTAATGTTCATCGAGACCCTCGAAATTCGCGCAGCAGCGCAGGACAATCCGGTGCTCGGCGATCATTTTCCGCCAGAACTCCAGCCCGTTACTGCGATCCGCGATCTTCACCAGGAGATAGTTGGCCTCGCCGGGGAAAACGCGCAGTCCGAGCGAACGCAACCGCTCCGCCAGCCAGTTGCGCTGCTGCGCATTCGTCGCGCGTGCCGCGGCCATCTCCCCGTCCTCGCACAAGGCCATCCGCGCCGCCTCTGCCGCGAGAGAACCCACCGGCCAGGCGGGGATTGCCTCTTCCATGGCGGCCCGCGTCTCCGGGCAGGCAACTGCATAGGCCACACGCAATCCGGGAATTGCGAAAAACTTGGTCAGAGAGCGCAGGACGATCAGGCCGGGACGTTGAGCGGCCCATCGCGCGAGGCTTTCTGCGGGTGTGTAATCGATAAAGGCCTCATCGACGAGAACGGACGCGCCCAGCGCCCGCACCTGCTCACACAGCTCCAGCAAAGATGCGGCTTTCATCAGCCGTCCCGATGGGCTCTGCGGATTGGCCAGCAGAAGAGCCTGCGCGCCGCTCGCCTTCAGCCCGTCAAGGACGCGCGCCACAGCGAGCGAAAAATTCTCCTCCGGGATCAGAGTCAAAGTGCAACGCTCGGCGCCCCCCGCGCGCAGAACCTTGCCGTATTCGGCGAATGAGGGCACCGGAACCAGCACTCTCGGCGCACCAAGCACGTGGATAGCCGCACCCAGCAACGGCATCACGCCGCTGCCGACCACAATGGACTCTTCGCCAACCTGCAGATAAGCGCCAATCGCCTGCCTCAGTGCCGTGTAGCGCATCTCCGGATACGTTGAGATGATCCTGCGCGCGCGCAAGGCATCGCAAAGCGCGGCAACGATCGCATCGGAGAGCGGAGCGGGGCGGATGCTGGCGCTGAAGTCGATCAGCGTCTCCTCGGGCACGCCGAACTGGAGGGCCAGTTCACGCAGTTGCCCGCCGTGCGCCGGCAGCAGGTCTTCAATCATCTTTTCTCCCCAGCGCAACCAGCAGCGCGGCACAAAAACCGAACAGGGATGCCAGCGCCACCACCTTGCCCGCGCGGCGCGCCGCGCGCCGCTCCGGCAGTGGAAACTCCGCGCCCAGATGCGGAGACACGATGGTTTCATCGCCATAATGGTTCACGCCGCCCAACCGGACACCAAGAGCGCCCGCCATGGACGCCTCCACCTGTCCCGCATTCGGGCTTTCATGTCTGCCGCCGTCACGCAGCCACGTCCGACCACAGCGCGCTCCATCGCCCTGCACAAATCCGGCTGCCATGCACACCAGCAGCGCCGCGATGCGCGCCGGAAGATAATTCGCCGCGTCATCCACGCGCGCCGCGACACGGCCGAAGTAAAGATAGCGCGCGTTCTTGTGCGCGATCATCGAATCGAGCGTGTTCACCGCCTTATAGGAAATGGCCAGGGGAACGCCACCGAGCGCGAGATAAAAAAGCGGCGCCATGACCCCGTCCGAGAGGCTTTCGGCAAGCGTCTCGACAACCGCGCGGCAGATTTCCCCCTCGTCGAGATCATCCGTATCGCGTCCCACGACGCGCGCCAGGCGCAGGCGCGCACGCTCGAAATCCCCGCGCTCCAGCGCCTTCGCCACCTCGGCCGCTTCGTCGAGCAGATTCCGTGTGCCCAGACAGGTGAACGCAAGCCATGTCTCCACAACAGCCCCGAAGGCCGGATGAATCCGGCGTGCACGCCGCAGCAGGCCGTAAGCAGCGAACGCAAAAAAGGCGGGCACGGCCAGGGCAACCAACCCGCCCGCGGCCAGCTCGAACCGCCTTCCCGAGCCAAAGCGGCGAACGAATCGCTCCGATCTGTCGATGCTCCAGCCGATCAGCCGCACCGGATGCGGCATCCATTCCGGGTCGCCTGCACACCAGTCGAGCGCATAAGCGGCCACAAATTCTTCAGGACTCATTCGCACTCCTTTCCTCGACTCGGTTCGCAGGAAAAGGCAGGCCTGCCATTTTGAAGATAGCCGGAAGATCGAGAGCCGAACCGAATACGTCCGCAAGCCGTTCCAGCTGTTGGCGCCGCCGTTCACTCCAGGCGATCAGCTCCTGCGGAGCCTGCAGCGAGAGCGCCGCACGCGCACAGCGCAGAAACTCGTGACGGAAGGAATCATGATCGAAGATTCCATGCAGATAGGTGCCGAAGATTCGCCCGCCCGGCGCGATGCATCCGTCTGCAAGAGGATGATCGGCATCGCTCTGGCGAACGATGGATGCGAACGGCTCAGCTTCCCCCAGATATTCCGTCGCGCCCAGATGAATCTCGTAGCCGCGCAACGGGCAGCGGGCAACCGGGCGGCCGAAGAGCGATCCGCCCGCAAGCACTCCACGCGCGGGAACCGTCACCTTGTCGCGCGTCATGATCGTGCGCACGGGAAGCAGGCCGAGCGCATCGTCGCAACCCGCGCGTTCCACTCCCAGCGGATCGAGAATCTGCCGGCCCAGCATCTGGAAGCCTCCGCAAACACCGACCAGCAGCCCGCCGGAACGTACATGCTCGCTGAGCGCACGATCCATTCCGCGCTCCCGCAACCAGCGCAGATCGTCGGCTGTCTGCTTGCTGCCGGGCAGGATGATGACATCGGCGGCGGCCAGCCCGGCCGAATCGTGAGCATGGCGGAGGACCACGGAAGGCTCGGCCGCAAGAGCATCGAAGTCGGTAAAGTTGGAGATGGAAGGAAGCGCAATCACGCCGATGCGCAGCCGGCGCGCAGGCGTTTCCTCCGCTTTCCACTCGGCCGGGACGCGGCGATCAAGGCCGACGCTGTCTTCCTCGTCCAGCAACAAATCCGGCAGATAGGGAACCACCCCGGCGCAGAACTTGCCCAGCCGCCGCTCGATCATGCGAACTCCGGGCCAGAGCAAGGAAACATCGCCGCGAAATTTGTTGATGATGAATCCGTCGATCAGCTCGCGCTCTTCCTCGTCCAGCAGTTCGCAGGTGCCCAGCAAGGAAGCGAAGACGCCGCCGCGATCGATGTCTCCCACCAGCAGGCAGCGCGCTCCGGCCAGCTTCGCCATGCGCATGTTGACAATGTCGTTTTCCTTCAGATTGATCTCGGCCGGAGACCCTGCGCCCTCCATCACGATCAGATCGTGCTGCGCGGCCAGAAGATGAAAGCTCTCTTCGACGACCGGCAGCAGCCGGGCGATGCAAACCTGCTGATAATTGCGCGCATCGAGTTGACGCCACACCTTGCCGCGCACCACGATCTGCGCGGTGGTATTGCCGCCGGGCTTGATGAGAACCGGATTCATGTGCGCCGACGGCACGACTCCTGCGGCCTCGGCCTGCAGCGCCTGGGCGCGGCCAATTTCACAGCCGTCGGGCGTGGCCGCCGAATTCAGCGACATGTTCTGCGCCTTGAACGGCGCCACGCGATACCCGGCCCGCGCGAAGATGCGGCACAATGCGGCCGTCACCAGCGATTTGCCTACATGGGAACTGGTGCCCAGCACCATGATGGGTCTTGCCCTCATTGCACATCCGCCTTCCTTTCGCGGGTCAGGCCGGATTCCATCCGCGTATCCAGCTCAACCTGACGCGCAAACAGCCAGATCATGTCCGACAGCCGGCTGATATAGGGCAGGGCGTGGGAATCGATCTCTTCTCCGCTCTCGGCCAAGCGCGCCAGGCAACGTTCCGCGCGGCGGCAAACGGCGCGCGCCATCTCAAAGGCCGAAGCCTCGACGTGCGCTCCGGAGAGCGACCAGTCGGGGAGAATGCCACCCTTGGCGCGAATGGCATGAGCCATCTCCGGAAGCCGGTCCACATCCCCGGCAGAAAGCTGCCGCGCCGCCTGGCGCCCGCCGGGAGCGACGGCAAGAGCGGAAGCAACACAAAACTCCGTTTCCTGAATATCGCGCACGGCCGTGCAAA
>JBMFHN010000113.1:0-7957 GCA_049976805.1 Occallatibacter sp.
CCTTGCGCGGGCCCTTGCGCGTGCGGGCATTGGTGTGGGTGCGCTGTCCATTCACCGGCAAGCCCCGCCGGTGGCGCGTGCCGCGATAACTCTGGATGTCAATCAGGCGCTTGATGTGCATCTGGACATCCTTGCGCAGGTCGCCCTCAACGCCGCCTTCATCCTCAATCACCTGTCGAATGCGGTTCACCTCGTCCTCGCCCAAATCCTGGATTTTCTTAAAGGCGTCCACGTTGGCCTTTTCCAGGATCTTGAGCGCGCGGGGATTCCCGACGCCGTAAATGTAAGTAAGCGCGATCCGCGCCTGCTTGTTGCGAGGCAGATCAACGCCAGCAATACGTGCCATGAAGTTTCCTTTGCTGCTTGCCGGTTGTGTGCCTCCGGCCTCTCGCCGGTTCGCACGCGTAAAGCGGAACGTCTCCCGAGGTTCAACGCAAGCCTTGACTCAAGCTAACTAGCCTCTTGGCCGAGGATCCGGAAAGATGGAAGCTGAGCTGCAGCCAACTTCTGCCGCGTCCAGCCTCCGCGTCCTTCGCCCCGTGCGGGGAGTTTACCGCGCTCCACCAGTCCCGAACTAGCCCTGGCGCTGCTTGTGCTTTGCGTTTTCGCAGATCACCCGCACCACCCCGCGGCGATGGATGACCTTGCACTTCACACAAATTTTCTTCACCGATGCTCGAACTTTCATCTGCTGCTACCCTTCCTCAAAAGCTGTCAGCCTGGCTTGCTCCTTGCCCTTCGCCTTGAGCTCTTCATCGTGCAAATTCTTCGTCTTTCTACCACTCGCAAACCAGCAAACCGCACGCCCCGTCGGGTCATTTGTAGCGATAGACGATCCGCCCGCGATTCAGGTCGTAGGGACTCAACTCCACGGCCACGCGATCACCAGGCAGAATGCGGATGAAATTCTTGCGCATCCTTCCCGAAACATGGGTCAACACCTCGTGATTGTTCTCGAGCTTGACCTTAAACATGGCATTCGGCAGGGTCTCGATGACCACAGCCATGACCTCAATCGCATCTTCCTTCGACAAACTGCATCCTGCTTTCGCCGGGCGCTGGGCGCATTTCCCGGTCTGTGATCCCGAGACTGCTACTCGGTTAAGATTGTTGCTCCGGTGGCAGTCACCGCCACCGAGTGCTCGAAATGAGCGCTCATACTGCCATCGGCGGTGACTGCCGTCCAGCCATCGTCGAGCACCACCACATCCGGCTTGCCCGCGTTCACCATGGGCTCGATGGCCAACACCATGCCGGCACGCAGTTTCATGCCCCGGCCGGCCTCGCCATAGTTCGGCACCTGCGGATCCTCGTGCATGTTGACACCGATACCGTGGCCCACAAAATCCCGCACCACCGAAAACCCCTCGGACTCAACCACTGTCTGCACCGCCGCGCCCACATCCCCCAGCGTCGCGCCCGGGTGAACGACATCGATCGCAGCCCGCAGCGACCTCTCGGTCACATCGAGAAGCCGCGCCGTCTGCGGAGCAATCTTCACGCCCACCGGCACCGTGATGGCCGCATCGCCACAGTACCCGCCTACAAAAACCCCGAAATCAACCGAAACTACGTCTCCCTCTTTCAGCACCCGTTTCGGCGATGGGATTCCATGCACCACCTCATTGTTCACCGAGGTGCACAGCACACAGGGATAACCGTGATACCCCTTGAAAGCCGCTTTCGCGCCTAGCTCGTCGAGCCTCTCCGCGGCGACCTTTTCCAGATCGAATGTCGTCACCCCTGGCTTGACCTTGCTGCGCACCAGTTCCAGAACTTCGCGGACCACCCGGCCCGCACGGCGCATCTTTTCAATCTCCTCGGGGGACTTCAGTACAACCGCCAATCAGCTCACCCTGCTTTCTGCACCGCTGAACCTTCCAAGCCAGCTACACCGTCGAGCTGCGCTCACCGCGCAACCGCTCCACAGCGGCAACGATTCCAGCCGTAATCTCCGCGATCGGCCGGTCACCATCCACCTCCACAAAACGTCCCAGCGCCTGATAGTGCCCGGCAACCGGCGCCGTCAGCTCCGTATAGGCGCGCATTCTCTCGGCAAAAACCTTCTCCGTATCGTCGGCCCGCTGAACCAGCTGTGCGCCGTCCGCGTCGCAAATGCCTTCCTGCTTGGGAGGTTTACCGTAAATGTTGTAAATACTCTGGCAGAGGGGACAATTCCTGCGCCCCGTGATACGGCGTAATAATTGATTATATTCTACTTGGATGCTAACGGCAACCACCGGCAGTGCTCCGCCAAGGCCCTGATTCCGCACAGCCAGGCGGTCGTCCAACCAGCCCGCCTGTCCAAGGGTCCGCGGAAAACCGTCCAGGATAAAACCGTTGCCCGTGTCCGGCTGTTCCAGCCGCACCGCGACCATCTCGTTGACCAGCGAATCGGGCACCAGTTCCCCACGCCCCATGATCTCTTTGGCGATTCGACCCAGCTCGGTGCCTTGCGCGACATTGCCGCGCAGCAGGTCACCGGTGGAAATCTGCGGAATCTCCCAGATTTTCACCAGCTCCTTGGCCTGGGTTCCCTTGCCCACGCCCGGAGCGCCCAGCAAAAGAATGGGGCCAGGAATCATCTTCCGGCCAGAATGGACCATCGTTTCAGAAGAGGACATTACCAGGTTTTCCTTCCACGAATGCGACCGGAGCGCGGGGAAAAGCCGTCATAGTGGCGCATGATCAGCTGCGACTCGATCTGGTTGATGGTGTCCATGGCCACGCCCACAACAATCAGCAGCGAAGTGCCGCCAAAGTAGAAGTTGACCCCCAGGCCATGCGTTGTCCAAGTCGGCAGGCTCTCGAAGAACTTGCCGATCAGCCACACCTTGTCAAAACGAATACCCGAAATCAGGAAGGTAGGCACCAGCGAAATGATAATCAGATAAATGGCGCCAACCAGAGTGATGCGGGTCAGAATGTCGTTGATGAAATCCGATGTCCGCTTGCCGGGGCGAATGCCGGGAATGAATGAGCCCGATTTGCGGAAGTTGTCGGCGATGTCGTCCGGTTTCATGATGATCGAAACATAGAAATAGGCGAAGAAGATGATCCCCAGCATGTAGAGCAGCTCATACCAGGGATAGCCAGGACGCAACGCGTCGAAAACCGGCTCAAGCAACTTGCTATTCTGCACGAACTCGGTCTGATCGAGCATCATCGGTGCCGAAAGGATCGAGGCGGCGAAGATGACGGGCATCACGCCACCGGCATTGACTCTGAGGGGCAAATGGCTGGATTGACCGCCCATCATGCGCCGTCCCACAATCCGACGAGCGCTCTGGATGGGAATGCGCCGTTCGCTCCGCTCCACAAAAACGATAAAGGCCACCACGGCCGCCATGCCCGCAATCAGCAGCAGCATGGCAAAGGCCGTGAAGGATCCCCAGCTGTCGGTCTGAACCTTCTGAATCAGGTCGCCCACGCCCCGCGGAAGGCCCGCCACAATGCCGGCGAAGATCAGCAGGCTCATGCCGTTGCCAATTCCACGGTCGGTAATCTGTTCGCCCAGCCACATGATGAAAGTGGAGCCCGTGGTCAGCGTCAGCACCGTCATCAGGATGAAGCCGATCCCGGGATGCAGCACCATGCCCCCCTTGGTCAGCATGAAAGCAATGCCAATCGACTGCACCGCGGCCAGAAGGATGGTCAGGTAACGGGTCCACTGCGTGATCTTGCGCCGCCCCAGTTCCCCTTCCTTTTCAATGCGCCGCAGCGGCTCATACACCACGGTAAGCAACTGGAAAATGATCGACGCGGTGATGTAGGGCATGATGCCCAGGGCAAAGATCGTCATCCGGCGCAGGTTGCCGCCGCCAAACAGATCCATCAATCCCAGAGCCGAGCCGTTCTGGGAGTTGAATAACTGCTCCAGCATGTGCGTATTCACACCTGGAGTGGGAATGACCGCGCCCAGCCGGTAAACGGCCAGAATGCCCAGCATGAAGAGCACACGCTTGCGCAAATCGGGAATTCGGAAGATATTGAGAAAATTCTCAAACATATTTGGTTATCCGCTCACGGCGCTTGCCGCCGCTCGAATCCTTCCCTTGGATCATCTTACCTGCCAGCCACGCTCTTGTCGCCAGACGCGGAATCCCGAAAGAACGCCCCCATCGGGCATTCCCACCTTCCGCTAGGCCGCCGGCGTGGCTTCGCCGCCCGGAACCACAGCTTTGCCGCCCGCCTTTTCAATCTTCTCGACAGCCGATTTCGAGAACTTGTGCGCATGGATTGTGAGAGCCGAAGTCAATTCACCGGAACCAAGCACTTTGATCAGCGCCTTCCTGCCTGCGGCCAGACCCAGCTTTCTGTAGTCCTCCAGTGTGATCTCGGCAAGGCCCAGCCCCTTGATCCGCTCCGCAATCCTGTCCAGGTTCACCACTGTATATTCAGTGCGGAAGATGTTGGTAAAGCCACGCTTGGGCAACTGCCGGTGCAAGGGCATCTGGCCGCCCGCGAAACCGCGCATCAGGCTGAAGCCGGAACGTGAACCCTGTCCCTTGTGGCCGCGCGTTGCGGTTTTCCCCATGCCAGAGCCCATGCCCCGGCCCACACGCTTGCGCCCGGTGTTGGCCTTTCGGGGCGCGCGCAAATTCGATAAATTTCTTGGTGCCATCACTCCCTCGCTCTAACGCCGGGCAGATTCCGATGCTGCCGACTCGCGTTGCACTGCTTCCCGCCAC
Source organism: Occallatibacter sp. (assembly GCA_049976805.1). Lineage (GTDB taxonomy): Bacteria > Acidobacteriota > Terriglobia > Terriglobales > Acidobacteriaceae > Telmatobacter. The sequence goes on from JBMFHN010000113.1 coordinate 4,692, forward strand.
CGACATCCCGGCTTGCAGCCTTTTGCGCTCCCGCGAAAAACCGTCCGTCGGCACAGCCGGTCAGAAGCTCGTTGACGAATCTTCCAGGATCCGGACCAGATGCGGAACAGCCTTCACCATGCCGCGGATGGATTCCGTATCTTCGCGCTCGACGATCTGATGAAGCCGCGTAAAGCCCAAGCCCTTGATCACCAGCTTGTGCTTGAGCGGCGTGCAAATCTTCGAACGATAGTATTGAATGCGAATTTTCTTGGTTTCCGCCATGCTTAAAGCTCCTCGACCGTCTTGCCGCGCATGTTGGCCACTTCCGCCCGGTCGCGCAATTGCAACAAGGCGTCAAATGTCGCCTTGACGACGTTATGAGGGCAGGGCGAACCCAGGCTCTTGGTGAGCACGTTCTGTACGCCGGCCGAGGTCATCACGGCGCGCACCGCCCCTCCAGCAATCACTCCGGTCCCTTCCGGCGCCGGCTTGAGCAGCACCTGGCCGGAACCATAACGGCCCAAAACCAGATGGGGAATCGTGGTGTCGGTCAGGTTGACCCGCATCAGGTTCTTCTTGGCCGCCTCGATCCCCTTGCGGATCGCCTGGGGAACTTCCTTGGCCTTGCCCGATCCGTGGCCCACCACCCCGGCGGCAGCATCGCCCACCACCACCAGCGCGGCAAACGACATATTCTTGCCGCCCTTGGTCACCTTGGTCACGCGGTTGATGGCCACCACCTGATCCTTCAGGTTGTACTGGCTGGCATCGAGTTTCTTCTTCAAGATCGTCATTGCTCTCTCGTCTCTTTGTAAGCTGCTCGCTTCCGGCAGCCGTCAAAATTCCAGGCCGGCCTCGCGGGCGGCGTCGGCCAGCGCCTTGATGCGGCCGTGATAGAGGTAACCGCCGCGATCAAAGACGACCTTTTGGATGCCTTGTTTCGCGGCTGCCTCGGCGACCGCCTTGCCGATCTGCTTGGCGGCAGCCACATTGCCGCCCGTGGGCAGCTTCAAAGCCAGCGACGAGGCCGAAACCAGCGTTTCGCCCTTCTGATCGTCAATCACCTGCGCGTAAATGTGGTTCAGCGAGCGGTAGACGTTCAACCGCGGCCGTTCGCCCGTGCCGGCCAGCTTGCGGCGGATGCGCTGGTGAATACGCTGGCGGATTGCGTTTCTCTTGGTCTGCGTGATCATGGTCTCTCTCACCTATCAGCGGAGCTGCCCTGCCGCCCCGTTCGGATACAGAAAGCAGATTTTCGCTGCATTCCTGAACTTCGAGTTCATTTCCCTTGAGCCAGGCTTTTCCGTCCTGGGCAAACAACGAAAACCCGGGAACTGCGACTACTTGGCGCCCGTCTTGCCAGCCTTTTTCTTCAGCTTCTCGTCCGAATAACGCACGCCCTTGTTCTTGTATGGATCGGGTTTGCGCAGCGAACGCATGTCGGCCGCCACCTGACCCACCTTCTGACGGTCGATACCGCTGATCGTCAGATGCGTCTGCTTGGCATCAATCGCCACTTCGATGCCGGTGGGCAGAGGAAATTCGATGGGGTGCGAATAACCCAGCGTGAAGACAACCGTGCTTTTGCCCTTCATCTCGGCGCGGTAGCCGATGCCAACAATATCCAACTCCTTCTTCCAGCCGGCTGTGACGCCCTGAACGGCGTTCGCCACCAGCGAACGGGTCAGCCCGTGCATGGCCGCGTACTTGTCGCTTTCGCGGTTGATGTGCAGGATTCCGTCCTTGGTTTCGAGCGAGATGCCTTCGGCGATCAGCGCCGAGACCTTGCCCCTGGGCCCTTCGACCAGAACCGTGTTCCCCTCGACCGTGTACTTCACGCCGGCGGGAAGCGGAATAACTTTCTTTCCGATACGAGACATCGAATCAATCCTTCGCTTGGCTTGCGAGTCCCGACCGAGCGCGCTGAGCCCTCTGCCGTTCCACTGCAGCCTGTCAACAACCACCGGCTCTTCAGCCCGGCCTGTCCGGCCTCAGCCCGCTCTTCCGGGCAGGAGCCGCCCATCACCATCCGTCAAAGGCTGCGTTCTTACCACACTTCGCAAAGCAACTCGCCGCCCACGCCCTCGCGCCGCGCCTGACGGCCCGTCATCACCCCTTTGGGCGTGGTCATGATCGAGATGCCCAGCCCGCCCTGTACGCGCTTGATCTCGTCGCGACCGATATAGATCCGGCAGCCAGGACGCGAGATCCTCGCCAGATCGCGAATCGCGGCCTCCGTCCCGCCGTACTTCAGGTACAAGCGAAGAACCAGCCGGCCACCCTCTTCCTGGGTCTTGTAGTTTGAGATATATCCCTCTTCCTTGAGAATGCGGGCGATCTCGGTCTTCAGCTTGGAAGCCGGCACATCCAGCTTCTGGTGACGCGCCCGGATGGCATTCCGGATCCGCGCCAGGAAATCGGCAACTGGGTCGTTCAGACTCATTCTTTCTCCTTCATTCCCCGTTCGTCCGCCGCGGCGGAAACCAGCGGGAATGGTTCATGCGGATCTTCGCTCTCCGCTCGCGCGCGCCCTTGCGCTTCCGTTTTCCTCCGCACACAGGAACCAGCGATCCCGGGCGGAGAATGGAAAAACCGCCTTCTACCAGCTTGACTTGACGACGCCGGGGATTTCTCCCTTGAGCGCCAGCGCGCGGAAACACAGGCGGCAGATACCAAACTTGCGCAAAAACCCGCGCGGCCTTCCGCAGAGCTTGCACCGGTTGTGCTTGCGGCAGCTGAATTTCGGCTTCCGCGCATCCTTTACTCTTTTTGCAGTGGTTGCCATAAACCCTCTTGAAACCAGCGATCAGCTCTCAGCGATTGGCCTTTTTCCGCTCCCGCCCGCTTCCAGCCTCCAAACCCATCCCGACGATTTGCCCTCGACAGCTCCCGTTCAGAAAAGCAAACAGCGGAAAACCGCGCTTACGCTCCTTGCCGGAATGGCATGCCGAAGTGCTTCAGCAGCGCTCTGGCCTGATTGTCATCCCGGGCCGTGGTCACGATGGTGATGTTCATGCCCTTGAGCTTTTCCACCTTCGAGTAATCGATCTCCGGGAAGATCAGCTGATCGCGCAGGCCCAGCGTGTAATTGCCGCGCCCGTCAAAGCTCTTTGTGGAAACGCCGCGAAAATCGCGCACGCGCGGCAGCGCCGTCGAAATCAGCCTGTCCAGGAATTCGTAGGCCTTGTCGTTGCGCAGCGTCACCATGGCGCCGATCGGCATGCCGGTGCGCACCTTGAAAGCCGCAATGGATTTCTTGGCCCTGGTGGTGACCGGCTTCTGCC
>JBMFHN010000114.1:0-7948 GCA_049976805.1 Occallatibacter sp.
CGATGCGCCGCAGTCCGTTCCGGCACTCGGTTCTCCGTTCTGTCCACTTTCGACTGCGCCTTGGCGCGCAGTCCGGCGGGACGGTCCGGCTTCAGGCGGTCAGTCGCCTTCGTTTCTTGCCTCGCCACGCCCGGTTTCGCGGGCAAATTCCATCATCACCCGGCCCAGGTCTTCGAGCAGGCGCGCCCAATCGCGCAGGTGAGCTTCGCCCGAAGGCGTCAGAGCATAGTTCCGCCGGGCCGGGCCGTCGCCCGGATCCCAGGTTGAGCTGACATAGCCGTTGGCCTCCAGGGTTCTCAGCGTGCGATAAAGAGCCGCGCCTTCGATCGTGGCATCGGTCAGGGCATACGTCGCCAGGTGTTCGGCAATCTCATATCCGTAGGATTTTTTCTTTTCCTTCAGAATGCGCAGAACCACAGGTTCGATAAAGCGGGAGACATTTCCCATCGCACAAGTGCAGGGAAGAGCACTGCCGGGTTGCTTGCGACAGCGGCTTGCGGCCTGCGGTTCAACGATCCCGGAATGGTGATTGTCTTCCATTGGTTGCTCGGGCCGCTCCGGGAAGTAATCCCGGCTGCCTCTCTTAAGTGTATATTACATCTACTCATCCTGCAGCAAGCCCCGCGGCCTGCCCGGTTGTCTCCCCGGCGGATCCATCTGGATTTGCTGCCGTGGCCATCGGATGCTCGCGAACCCAGGCGCGCCGCTTGCGCCGAGCCGGAAAGCGCCGGGCAATCCAGCGGAAATATTCTTCTCGCGGAGAGGGAATTCGCGGCAATGGATTGCAATTATTGTTTTCTGCCAGCGATCTTCGTCTCTGCCAGGCCCAGCATGCGCAGATATTCGCGTGTGAGGATGGTTCGCAGGCGAGCCGAAACCTCGGCAGAGCAGGGAATTTCCATGGCTCGGCAGCGGTCGATTGCCGAGCGCAGTTCGCGCAGGAAGGCGACGCAGGAAGGACAGGCTTCGATATGAGATTGCATCCGCTCGCAGTTCACCGGTTCCATGCGCCCATCCACATACTCCGACAGGTTGGCAAATAATTCCCGGCAAACCGCGGGTGGCCGTTTGCCTTTGCGCCGCGCCGCGCGTTTCTGTTTTCCCTGCCGCCTGCCCTTGCTTGCCGGATCGGGAAGACCGGCGAGAATTTCGTTCATCCGCTGGCGGACGGCCAGCCGCGCCCGATGCAGCCGCACCCGCACAGTTCCCGTCTGCAGTTCGAGCACCCGGGCCACCTGCTCCGTGGTCAAATCCTCCATGTCGTGCAAGACGAGAACCAGCCGCAGTGGAGCCGGAATGCGCAGAATGGCCTGATGCAGCAGGTCGTGCTTTTCGGCGAGCAGCAAGTTATTCTCCGGGCTTTTGGCGGCATCCTCGATCAGGCGTCCCAATTCATCCGCATCCGGCATCAACTCGTCCAGTGAAAGTGTCTGCCGGGGCGCATGCGCTCTCTTGCGGCGCATTCTCCAGCAGCGGTTGCGCGCCACCGTGTAGAGCCAGACCGCCAAGGCCTGCGGATCCTGAATCTTGGCCAGGTGTCCAAGCGAGCGGAAGAGCACTTCCTGGGTTGTGTCCTCGGCGTCCTGCGGATGCCCGCAGAACTTCATGCTGAAGGAGTAGACCGTGTTCTGGAGCAGGCTGACGGCCTCTTCGACCGCTTCCGGCGTATTGCTCTGCAACAGGTCCGTGGCGCGGATCAGTTCGGGTCGCATGGTGGGGAATCGACAGGACAAAATCAGTATATTCCCTGCCTTTACCGCCATGGCGGGCAAGGTCTGCGGATCTGTTCCGGGCCGGCTGTTTCGTCAACCTGAGTGGATGGCACTTTGGAAAAGGCGCCCCGCATCGCCATTCAACAAGCCTGCCGTGCCGGTGCTGCCGGCCGATGCCCGTTCCGCGAACAGCGAATCGGCTTTGGCTCGCCATGCCGGAACCGACTTGCGCCCTTGCGCCTTTCACGCACCATCTTGACCTCATCCTGCGCACTGCGGAATGGCCTTCATCCGGTACACTGGCGAAAGTCTCCTAGCTTTGGCGAGGAATCCCATTCATGTCCCTGCTTTATGCCGCTGTTCTGGCCGTTATTGTGGGTCTGTTGCTGGCCGTTGCCCTTTACCGCACCTCACAAGTCAAAACCAAGGCTGATTATCTGGTTGCGGGACGCTCCCTGCCGGCCGCCGTACTGGTCTTCACGCTGCTGACCTCCTGGATCGGCGCCGGCTCGCTCTTTGCAGGCGCGGAAAACGCCTATCGAAACGGCTTTGCCGCGTTGTGGCAGCCGGCCGGCGGCTGGCTTGGCCTGCTGCTCATCTATTTCATCGCGCCGCGTGCGCGCAAATTCGCGCAATTCACACTGCCCGATCTGCTCGAGGCACGCTACAACCAGACGGCGCGTGTACTGGGCACCTTCGCCATTCTCTTCGCGTATGTCGGCATCACCAGCTACCAATTCAAAGGCGGCGGCAACGTATTGCACCTGATCTTTCCGGGGATGGTGACGCCGGCGCTGGGCACCTACATCATCGCCGTCTTCGTCATCGTCACCACGGCGCTGGCCGGCATGTCTTCGGTAGCCTATATGGATCTGGCCATCGGCTTGCTGGTGACCGTCATCTGCGTCTTCGCCACCCCCATGCTTTTCTTCAAGGCGGGTGGATGGGCGGGGTTGCACGCGGCGCTTCCCGCCACGCATTTCGAGGTGCTGGGCAATCTGAGTTTTGTGCGCGCGATGGAATTCCTGGTGCCGACCCTGCTGTTGATGCTGGGCAATCAGGTGATGTACCAGAAATTTTTCTCGGCGCGCTCGGAGCGGGATGCGCGCATTTCCGTCATCGGCTGGATCGCAGGCACGGTGGTGCTGGAGACGCTCATCGTGGCCATCGCCGTCTTCGGCTCAGCGCTCTATCAAAGTGGGGAAGTGGCCCGTCAGCCCTATGAGATCATCCCCTATACGGCGCGCCACGGGCTGCCGGCACTCATGGGCGCGCTGCTGCTGGGCGCGGTTTTCGCCAAGGTCATTTCGACGGCCTCGAACTACCTCTTTTCCCCGGCCACCAACCTGATCGAAGATGTGTTCGTGCGCTACATGGCGCCGGGCGCATCCAATAAGCGAGTCCTCATCGTCTCCCGCCTGGCCGTCGTGCTTTTAGGCTGCTGGGCGCTCTACCAGGCCGTCTATGCACAAAGTATCCTCGAAAAAATGCTCTGGGCCTACACAATTTACTCGGCGGCGCTGACGCCGGTGGTGCTGGCCGCCTTTTACTCGAAGCGCGTCACGGCCTGGGGCGCGGTGGCGGCCATCGGCGCCGGCACCGTGGTCACTCTCGGCTGGGATGTACCCGGAGTCAGAAGCTGGTTCCCGCCCATCCTGGCGCAGCGCGACGCCATTTTCCCGGCGCTGTTTGCAGCCGTGGCCGCCATGGTGGTGGTGAGCCGGTTCACCCCCAAACCGTTGCCGGAACAGTTGGCTCGGTTTGAGAATTAGAGCGGGCCGGTCCCGCCGTTGGTGAATGGATCAGATGCAAGGAATGATCGGTGTTGGCGGGGAGAAAAATCCGGGCTGTGCGAGAACCCTGCGAAAATGTTCGCGGAGCCGAGCGGCCGGATGGCTCTACCTGTGCGCCGCAGGCGGAGACGAGGAAACGGGAGCGGAACCAGCCGGAGACTGCCGTCTCGCGCACGGCGGATTCGAGGCGGATCCTTGGGCTGCGACAAAGACGGTAAAGACTCCGGGAACATCCTGGGCCGTGACAGTGCCGCAGCGATTGGGCGCACTGAGCCCGAAGGTGCGGATCACGCCGACGCTGAAGCTGTCCTGGCGCGGATGTGCCTGGCAGAGCGGCTGCTTTTCCACCCAGACCTGCAGCCAGGGGAGATTTTCCATCTGACGGGAGAGCCTTACCTGGCCGCGCGCATCGGTCAGCATCTCCTGGCGGAAGGTCTGTTCGCGCAAATCGCGCGAGTCGTAGCCCGCAATCAGCAGAAGGTGTTGGTAGGCGATGGGCTGGCCATCCTTGCCGTTGAGGATGCGCACGACAACCGGCGCCGTGTGATTGACCGGAAAGCTTTCCACTCCCAGGCCAGCAAGCGCGGCCATCTGCGCCAGTGCGGTGGCAAACGAGAGGGCAAGAGGCAAAATCATGCGCTACACCTCAGGCTGTTTATCGGCGCAGAATGGTCTTTCGAGAGTTCTGAGAATATTGGAATCTGCAAATCCGGACCGATGCGCACCGCATCTCCGGAACTCGTATTAAGCGGGGCGTTCGAAGATGCGGTGGTAAAGATCCTTGCCGAAACTGGTCGCGAGCGGCTCGGCTTCGATCAGCCGGAAGGTGCGCGTGCCGTCCGTCTTTCTTTCGGCGCGCAGGAAGAGAGTGTCCTCCCGCTGACTGTCGAAGAGGCCATGCGCAAACTCGTACAGGTGTGTGACGAAGAGGATCTTGACGCGCTTTTCCAGCAGTGCCAGCACGATCTGGCGTGCGATCTCCGATCCCTCCCGCTCGTTGGTCGCCGCAAAGGATTCGTTGAACAGAAGCAGCGCGTCCGGGGCAAGATGATCCACGATCCTGCTCATGCGGGCGAGTTCTTCGTCAAACTTGCCGCTCTTCATCGTCGTGTCCTCTTCCCGGATGGAGTGTGTCAGCAGGGCGGTGCAGATTTCTCCCCGGTAGGCTTCGGCGCCCACGAACAGGCCGCATTGCATCATCAACTGCGCCAGGCCGACGCCGCGCCGGAAGCTGGATTTTCCGCCCTGATTGGCGCCGGTGACGAGGATCAGGCTCTTGCCGTCGGCGTTCACCGTGTTACCCACCACGCGGGATTCCATGTGCAGCGAAAGGCACACATCGTAAAGGCCGCGAAAGCCCAGTTTGCGCTCTCCGGCGGCCACCGGGTCGGGAAAGCATATGGGCTCCTCCTTGGCTGCCAGCCGGTCGTGCAGGTTCAGGCCGCCGATATAAAACGCCAGCTCGGTGCGCAACATCTTGAAGAAGCTCAAGACGTGATCGACCGACTGGGCGAGCGTGATTGCCACGCGGCTGATTCCGCGCTGCCGCATGTCGGAGAGAATCTGCGCTCCGGCTTCGTCGCGGTCGTCGAGATGGAAGGTCAAGCCGTCGCCGTCTTTTTTGAAGAGCCGGCGCAGCCACTTCGGTCTGGTCGCGCCCGCCTGGCGCAGTTCATAGCTGGAGCCTTCGTTGTTTTCGCCCAGCGCGGCGCTCAGCAGAACCCCGCCGCGGAAGTTCAGCTCTGTCAGATGCGTGCTGATCCGGCCCAGGTATTCGTCGTCCAGTTCCCTTGTCAGCATGGCGAACAGCGTGGTGAAGGCCTCCGAATCGAAGTGCCCGCCCGCTGCCACAGCCATGTCGCGCAGCGCCTTGAGCATCTCCAGAAGCGATTCCATCAATTCGACGGAGCTGAACAGCACCGAATCCGCATAATGGCTGGAAAGGTTCCACCATTGGCGCCTTGTCTTCTCGACCACCTTGACTGTGAGGCCATAAAGATCGCGAACCGCGGTCGCGTTCTTCAGGCAATCCCTGAGCGCGGCCTGCCGGTAGAGAATCGTGTCCACATCGTTTTCAGTTCCGGAGAAAAGCGCCGCCTTCGCCACGTCGAACAGAAACCTGTCGTCCCCGGCCATGGCAGCCAGCAGCGTTCCCAGTTCGAGATCCTCGCCCAGGTCGGCCTCGTTCCAAGGCAATTCTTTCTGCAGGTCGAACTCCCGGTCGCGGTGCATCAGGTGCGCTTTCATGGCTGGATGCGCTCCCTCAGCCACTGGTATGTCACGCGATGCTTCTCGGCAAGCGCATGCGCATATGCCAGCCCATCGGCTGGCCGGCGATCCAGCTTGTAGGTGCGCACCGCGGGGTGGGCGGGATCGACCGCGCTGACCACGCTGACCGTCTTCTCGTTCAGCGTGGCCAGTTCGTCGATAAAGGTGACGCAGACGGCCAGCAGATCCAGCGCGGAAACTTCTTCGAGAACCTTGCGGCTCAAATAGACCGCGTCCTGAAGCGTTGTGGAAGCAAATATTTCATTCAGGATCAAAAGGCTGTGCGGGGTCGCCTGATCGAGAATCTGGCGGATGCGAACCAGATCGTTTTCCAGTTTGCCGCGCAGGTTCGCAATCTCCTCCTGCTGTTCGAAGTGGGTGAAAATCCGGTCGAAGAGAAAAAGCCGCGCCGCGGTTCCCGGAACCGTGCAGCCCAGGCTGGCCAGGAAATGCAACTGGCCGAAGGTGCGCGCAAAGGTCGTCTTGCCGCCCTGGTTGGGGCCGGATACAACGAAGATGCGCTCTGCGCCCGCGAGGAAAAAGTCGTTCGTGACCACGGGCGAGCCGCTTTCGATCAGCTTGTTTGCAAGCACCGGATCGAAGGCCTGGAAACATTGGATCCGCTTCGACGACCGGGATATCCCGGGCCGGCAGAAACTCAGCCCTGCGCGCCGGAACTTATCGACATAAGTCAGATAAGACACGTAGAACTGGATCTCGCGGTCGAAGCGTGCAATCGTTTCGTCGAGATATTCCGCATGATCCGCGCAGAATGTTTCAAGAGCGCGAAAGACCTCCGGATAAAGAAGCGCCACGCGGTCCAGGATCAGGGCCTGGATATGATTCATTCCTTCCATGCCGCGCAATTTCACCCAGTATTTGCTGCTTGCCTCGCCGCTCCTGAATTTCTCGAAGGTCTTCTCGACCGCGGCGCTTGTATCCTCCTCTCCGCCGAAGTTGCGAACCGTTACGCTTCCGCCGCGGATCAGCAGGCCATACCGGATCGAGGCAAGATCGGATTCGAGCTGGGCGGTTTCGTCCTTCAGGCCGCGGAATGAAGACGATGCAGCATAGACGCCCAGATACGAGCGGAACGATCCAAGGCCTTGCGACGAGAGGTCGATCGCTTCGATTTCCCGTGCCAGCCGCTCGATGGCTGCGCAATAGATTTCCACCGCTCCCAGAAAGCACCGCTCGGTGGCGCGCCGGTAATAGAGTTTTTTCGCCTGATCGAGACGCGCGCGCATCCTCTGCATCTGGCCGGAGAACGACCGGATCGCCTGCATCAAAGCCGGGTCTTCGAGATCCTGCAGGATCTGCTGGCGATACGCGATCGTCTCCATGTCGCGGAGCGGAGTGGAATAGAACGGCTCCAGGTGGTATTCTTCCCAGCCGGCCGTGACGGTGCTGACGAGTTGATCCAGATTCAGGTCGCGGAAGAAGGCGGGCGCCTCGGAAGGCTGTTCGTTTGCGCCGGTTCCCGATCCTTCAAACAATACGCTGCAAAACGGCATCGAGTTTCCGCCCACGGACGGCTGCCCGCAAAAAACCTTGAAGCCTGCTGATGAAAGGGTCGAACCGGGGAAAGAACAAAATCGGCGATGAAACCCTTTCCAGGAGTCATCAGCCGTTCCGTTTCGGAGGGCGGTTAAAGGCGGATTCCCTCGCCTTGTTCGATATATTATCATGGGCAGGCACTAGGTCGGTCTGCTTGGGCGGGACCGATCGAAGTTGCAGGAGAAATCGGTGTCGGCTCTCTGCCCGCGAGAGCGAAGATAAAGCATCGAGCTTTCACATCTGGAAGAAATTTCCGCAGCGTCGCGGAGAAGGAAATGTATCTGGCCAAGGTATACGATCCGGGAGCGCGCGCCTATCGGGTGCGCTACGCCATAGCCAATATCCTTCGCGACCGCGTTGTAAACGAGGGCGCCTTCCGTTGTTGTTTTGAAATGGGGGATGAGGACGAGGTGATCCGCGCGATTCTGCGCAGGGGTCTCAAGAATCCTGGACTGCGCGCCGCACTCGGCACGAGCCATCTGGTCGACCTCACCCACTGGCTGGCGCGTTACCCCGATCTGGCTGAAGCCTAGCCAAAGATATTTGAAATTTTCCGGTCATCCGGCTTGAGCGATCTTTTTTGTGGGATAGCCGAGGATGGTGGTGACGCGGCGAGTT
>JBMFHN010000115.1:0-7946 GCA_049976805.1 Occallatibacter sp.
ATCGGATGAAGGCCGATGCGATCCGCGACACTTGATCGATCGATTCAATGAAAATCGTGCGAACGCAGATCAAGGGCATGATGGGTCAGTTGCGAGAGGCGCGCGGCTTTAACGTGGATCACGCCGTCCTGCTTCTGCAGCGCGCCTTCGACGAGCAGAAACTTGCCACGGGTAACGGTGAGGCGGTTGTGCTCGTAGACGTCGGGTGTGACGATGACGTTGGCGATGCCGGTCTCGTCTTCGATCGAGATGAAGATGAAGCCCTTGGCCGTGCCGGGGCGCTGGCGCGCGATGACGCAACCGGCGGCGCGGACGTGCTCGCCATCGCGGCATGAATGAAGTTCGGCGGCAGATAGAATGTTCGCGCGGCGCAACTCGGCGCGGCGGTAGAAGATGGGATGCCTGCCGACGGTGAGGCCGGCGCCGGCGTAGTCGGCGGCCAGACGCTCATCGACGTTCATCGGCGCGAGCGGGAGCGTGCGCGAATCTTCACGCAGCGTTGCGGCGGCGGAAGAGAGCAGCGGCCCCTCGGGCTTGGCGGCGCGCTCGATCTGCCAGAGCGCATCGCGGCGATGGCGGATGCCTTCGAGGGAATTCAGTGCGCCGATCTGCGCCAGACGAGCCAGATGGCTGCGCGTGAGCGAAGGCACGCGCTGGGCAAGGTCATCGACGGAGGCGAACCGGCCATCCCGCAAACGCGCGGCGACGATCGACTCGGCCTCGTGGCGCGCCAATCCCCTGGCATAACCAAGACCGATGCGGAGCGAGAGCGAGCCATCCACTTCGTGCTCCACCGTGCAGGACCAGTCAGACGTCTGTACATCGATGGGCTTGACGCGCAGGCCATGACGCTGCGCATCTTTGACGAGCACCGCGGGCGGGTAGAACCCCATCGGCTGATTGTTGAGGATGGCGCAGGTGAAGGCGGCCAGATAGTGGACCTTGAAGTAAGCCGAGGCATAGGCGATGAGCGCGAAGCTGGCGGCGTGGGACTCGGGAAATCCATAGAGCGCGAACGAACTGATGTGCTGCACGATGGTGTCCTGCGTTTTGGTGTCGATGCCTTTGCCGGTCATGCCGGCGCGGAGTTTGCCTTCGAGATTCTTCATCCGCTCCCAGGAGCGGCGCATGCCGACGGCGCGGCGCAGTTCCTCGGCCTCGGCGCCGGTGAAGTCGGCGACGGTCATGGCGATGCGCAAAAGCTGTTCCTGAAAGAGCGGGACGCCGAGGGTGCGCTTGAGAACGGGCTCGAGCGACGGATGCGGATAGGTGACCGGCTCGCGTTTCTGGCGGCGGCGCATGTAGGGGTGCATCATCTGGCCTACGATGGGGCCGGGACGAATGATCGCGACCTGGACGACAAGATCGTAGAAGCGCTCGGGATGGTTGCGCGGCAGCGAAGCCATCTGGGCGCGGCTTTCCACCTGGAAGATGCCCACGGTGTCGGCCTGTTGCAGCGCGCGGTAGACCGCCGGGTCTTCTGGCAGTTGCGCCAGATCGATGGGCGCGCCGTAGTGCGTGGGGATCAGTTGAAGGCAGTCCTTGAGCACGGCCATCATCCCGAGGCCGAGCAGATCGACCTTGATGATGCCGAGATCGGCGCAGTCCTCCTTGTCCCATTGCACGACGGTGCGGCCGGGCCGGGCGGCGCGCTCGAGCGGGACAACGCGGTTGAGCTGCCCCTGGCAGATGACCATGCCGCCGGAGTGCTGGCCCAGATGACGCGGCAAGTCCTGGATGCGCATGGTGAGTTCAAGATATTTGGCGATGCGCGGATGGTGGATGTCGAAGCCTGCATGCTGAAACGAGTGGGCCATGGTGTCGGTCGAGCCGCGCCACTCCCACTGGCTGACCAGGCCTGAAAGGCGGCCGAGTGTATCGTCGTCGAAGCCGAGCGCCTTGCCGGTTTCGCGCGCGGCCGACTTGCCGCGATAGGTGATGACGTTGGCGGTCATGGCGGCGCCCAGCTCGCCATAGCGTTGGTAGACGTACTGAATGGCCTGCTCGCGTTTGTCCTCGGACGGAAGATCGAGGTCGATGTCCGGCCACTCCTTGCGGTTCTCTGACAGGAAGCGCTCGAAGAGCAGTTCCATGCCAACCGGATCGATGGCGGTGATTTCGAGACAGTAACAGACGGCGGAGTTGGCTGCGCTGCCGCGGCCCTGCACCAGAATGCCGTTTTGTTTGCAGAAGCGGACGATATCCCAGACGATGAGGAAGTAACCGGCGAAGCCGAGCTTGGCGATCAGCGCGAGTTCGTGCTCGACCTGCTTCTTTGCGCGCTTGAGCAGGTTGGGGTCGTTCTTCGGGCCGTAACGCAATGCGATGCCTTCCTCGACGCACTTGCGCAGGAAGCTGTCCATGGTTTCGCCGTCCGGAACGGGATAGCGGGGAAACTCGTAGCCGAGGTCGTCCAGCGTGAAGCCGAGTCGCGAGGACAGTATGGCAGTGTTTTCGACCGCGCCGGGAATATCGCGAAAGAGTGTGGTCATTTCACGCGCTGACTTGAGATGGCGATGGTTGTTGACGGAGAGCAGGCGGCCGGCCTGATCGAGTTCGACAGGATGGCGAATCGCGGTGAACAGGTCCTGGATCTCGCGGTCGTAGGCCGTTGCGTAGCGGACGCCGTTGGTGGCAACGACGGGCAGGCGGAGTGAGCGCGCGATGCGGAGGGCCGCCTGGTTGCGGCCCTCTTCTTCGCGTTCGCAATGGCGTTGCAACTCGACGTAGACATTCTCGCGGCCGAAGGTGCGCATGAGCTGTTCCACGGCTTCGCGGCCCGCTGCTTCGCCGCCGCGCGCAAGGGCCGCGGCCAGCGGTCCTTCGTCGCCGCCGGTAAGGCAAACAAGGCCGGAAGCATACTGGCACAGATCGTCGAAGGTGGCCGCGCCGTCGCTCTTGGTCGCTTCGCGCATCTTGAATTGCGTGATGAGCTGGCAGAGATTCTGGTAGCCGCCGCGCGAGGCGCAAAGCAGCGGAATGCGGGCGGGCTCGACTTTGCACTGGTTTGGCAGCCAGGCCGGCGGCGCCAGACGCGGCCCGAAGGAGGAAACCGCGACTTCCACGCCGATCTGCGCGCGCACGCCCTTGCGCCTGGCGGCAGTGTGGAAGCGCGCGGCGCCGTAGACGCCGTTGTGGTCGAGCAGCGCCATCGCCGGAATCTCAAGCTCGGCAGCGCGCTCGATCAGGCTCTCGGGCTGCGAGGCGGCTTCAAGAAAGCTGAAAGCGCTTGCCGCGTGTAACTCGACGTAGTCAGTCATACAACCCCGTCATTTGCCACCGGTCACGCAACAGGTCGCGGACCATGCAGCAGCACAGCATCGCTCCGTCCTGTGCACGCGCGGTCAGGTCCCACTCTTCCACTCCCCAGAGCGTCGCACTCCACCACTGGCCGCTTGCCTGCCATGGCCCGTAGGTCCGCTCGACCGCGTAACGCTGCGACCGGAAGATGATGGCAACAGGGCGTTCAGCCTGCATCGTGACGAAGACCGTCTCCGCCGGGCGCAGCCTCCGCAACGCCGGACGCAGGGCCCGAGCCGTGACCGGGGCCGGTGCGGGAGTTGCTTTTGCAGCGGAGATCGTGAACGGCTCCATGCGGAAGCTGTCTGGCTGATGCGTGTCTTCGAGCACGGCGCGGCCGGCGTTGTCTTCGCCCACCAGGGCGCGGATGCGCGCCAGGGTTACGTCGAGCCGCGAGGGCTCCGGCAACTGCGGCGCGAACAGGCCAAGCTGCACCTTGCTCGTGGTTCCCGGCTCCGCTTGCAGCGCAATCGCAAGAACGGCCGCTTGCGGCGGATGCGCTTCCAGATCAAGATGCAGGAGCTTGATCCAAAGCGGACGGTCGTTTGTGGGCAGCGCCGGCCGGACTGTGCGCGTATGTGTCGCACCGCCCTCAAGGATCAGCGAAACGGTCACCGCGGCCAGCGCCTGCATGCGTGACGACGCCCGATGGATCAGCTGATCAAGCTGCAGGTTCACGACAAAGAGAAGCGCGTCGAGCGCTTCGACGGGCGAATCGAGGTCCATGCGTTCTTCGAGCGGGAAGGCCGGCTCAATCGGCTGGAAGAGATGCGGCATCTGGCCGCGCGCCAACTGGCGCAGCCGCTTGCCTGCCTGTCCCAGCCGCGCGATGAGCTCCGTTTCCGGAAGGTCTGCAAGCAGGCCCAGAGTGTGGATGCCCCACGACGCGAAGATCCCCGCCTGCTTGTCATCGAGATCGAGCACAGCGAGCGGCAGCGGAGCGAGCGCGACAGATTCTTCTCCGGGCGGAACAACCCGCACCCGGCTCCGTTCCGGCAAGCCCTTCGCCACCACTTCAGCCGTGTGAAAGTTGCTGCTCACCGCGACGCAGGCTTCCATGCGCAGCGCGCTCACGCGGCTCAGCAGTTTTTGAGCGAGCGTTTCCGGAGGACCGAACAACGCGCGCGTTCCAGCAAGATCGATGACGCAGCGAAATGCACGATCGCCACTGCGATCCTCGACCCGCGGAGAAAAGCATCCCGCGCATTCCAGCAGCGCCGCCCGCGCCGCCTGCTCTTCCTTCGGCGAGCGCGTCATCGCCGTCACGCCAGGAACGGTGTCCACCTCCACTTGCGTCATGCCATGTTCAACGCCGAGCTGTTGCGCCGCACGATTGAGCGAACAGACCTCCCGCATCGGCGGATCGCCTTCCATGACCACGCAGGCCTGTTCGCTCGAACCCGGCCGCAGACGCAACAACGCCTGCGCCGGAAACTCGCGCACCAAAAGGCAGGCATACAGCTCCGCTAACTCCGCGCGCGCCTTCATCGCGCGCCTGCCCAAGTGGATTGGCTTTGCCATCTCGCGCTGGTTGCCCGTTGCGGCGGCTTGCGAAGGGGAATGACGTTCGAGGCGTTCCCGGTGAAGCGCCGCCGTTCCATCTCCACACGATGCTCCATGCCCGTGAAGACAGTCTCTTCGTCATCGCGCGGCCTGCCCGGCGCGAGCCGCAGCAACAGCTCGCTGCTGCTCTTGGCGCAGGCGTGCTGCGTAAGCAACAGCAGGCTCGCCTGCGTCCTCTCGGCGGCAGTGCGATAACGGAACCACGTTGCCAGCGGCACTCGCGCCGCGAACTCCGGCGCCATCCCGCCCAGGTCAAGCACGATGGCGCTGAATCCGCCAGCCTGCAGCAGTAGGTCGGTTACGCGCAGAGCCTGTTCGATACGGGCCAAGGGCTTGGTGGATTGCAGGTGCGGACTCGGCCTGGGCGCAGGCTTCAGCGCAAGGGGATCGAAAATCTCCCGCTCCTGCTTCGCTCCTGGCTGCGCTTCGGCATAGCATGGCGCGGTTGCTTCCGGCCGCAGCAATCCGCCGACCGCCGAAGCGAGGCCCTTCACTTCGCCGCGCGGATGCCCGCCGCACCCGCCGCCATGCAGGCCTTTCATCGCTGGCCGTGGAACCAGATACTTTTCCGGCAGCGCAAACCGGTATGCGGCCGGCGCAACTGGCTTTGGAGAAACCACGCCGCAGCGCACCCACAGCATGCGGTCGAGATCGACGCCGGCCGCCGCCGCCGACTCGGGATCGAAGGCATCGGAGACGTCAACCCAGGCGGCGACCCTCCCCTCGCGCGTGATGTGTGCAAGAAACGAGAGCGTCAGCGAGGTTCGGCCGCTCGACTCCGGGCCGGCGAGTTCCGTAATGGCGCCGATGGGAAATCCGCCTTCGAGCAGTGCATCGACGGCCGCAACGCCCGTGGGCGCAACGGGCCGGAGGACGCGCGGAGCCGGGGTGAGGGCCGAAGGAATGCGATCAGCGAGCGCCGCTTCGATCTGGAGGCGAATTGCGGAGGCGGAAGGCATGGCAACCATGTTCGCCTTATATTCGCCTCTTTCCGAAGCTTCTGCAAGCCCTGTTTGCACACATGTCAGTGCAAACAGGCAGCAAACCCATGAAAAACCACCGCTTATTTATTGTTGCTCCGCTAGACTGGGTCCATGTGTGGCCGATACGGACGCCGGGCGGACAAACAGCGGATCGCGGAGTGGTTCAGCACCCGCCACACCGGCGTCTTCAGCGAGGAGTATGACGAGATCAACGACCTCGCCTTCACGCCCTCCTACAACATCGCGCCCGAGAGCATGCAGCCGGTTGTCCGGCTCGACGACGAGACAGGCGATCGCGTGCTGGCGCTGATGAAATGGGGTCTCGTGCCCTATTGGTCGAAGACGCCACGGGCCGGCTTCCGCTCCATCAACGCGCGCGCCGACAAACTCACTTCGAGCGGCGCGTGGCGCGAGCCCTGGAAGCATCACCGCTGCCTGATCCCGGCCAGCTTCTTCTACGAATGGGAGCCGCTGACAAAAGACGAGGAGAAAAGGAAGATCAGCAAGCCCTGGGCGGTCTCGCTCCCCGATGACCGGCTCTTTGCCTTCGGCGGCATCTGGAACCGATGGAAGGGGCGCGACGCGAAGAACCATGAGCTGGTTCTTGAAAGCTTCAGCATCATCACCACCGATCCCAACCAACTGCTGGAGCCCTTCCACAACCGATGCCCGCTGATTATCGAGCCCAGGGACTATGCGCGCTGGCTCGAGCCGGCCGATCCCTCCCGTCTGCCGATGGATCTAGTGCGAACCTGGCCCGCCGAGCAGATGAAGGCCTGGCGCGTGGCCAGGCTCCAGGGCAACGGACCGCACCTGCTGGAGCCGGCCACGGATTCCCCGCCAACGCTGCTCGATGGCTTATAGCCGCAGCCCGAAGGAGGCGAATCGGAATCGAGACCTGCATTGCTTGGGATGATCCATATTGCTTCGGATTTCTGACGGTTGGCGAGAATCCATCGGAACCATCACGGGCTGAGGTCTGCGGCGCCCAGATGCGAGGCACCGTGGGCACCCTCGTCCTTGTTTTAGAGATGTACGGGGATTGCGGCCACCCCTATCTGTGGCCGCTGGTGCGGAAAGGCAGGATGCGGCCCATCGTGGATTCCGTGTTTTCCCTGGAAGACACCGCAGCGGCACACGAGCAAATCTTGCCTGCGCAGATCAATTCACGAAACCGGATGGAAGCGCTGCAACCGAGCGAGTATACTGTCGGCAAGCAGCGGGTGCAGGATTGGGTCCGCTGCGCGAGTGAGGTGCGTCTTCGGCAGGGAATCAGGTTCACTGACGTTCGATGTTCCACCACCGGGAACCAGCCGTTGGCGAGCGGTGGTTCGTGTGCTGCGAAGTCCCCTGGATGCTCTCAGTTGTGCTCTTTTTCCTTCCTCGTGCGCCCTCTGCGGTTTTCCCCTCCCGCAACTTTCTTCCGTGCCCATCTGTCCCGTTTGCTGGACTGAGATTTCCGCCCAGAGCGGGAATCTGTGCGCACGCTGTGACGATTTGCTGGATGCACCGGTACAACCCGGCCTGCCGGATTCCGGATTGTGCCGGAGTTGCCGGATGGCGCCGCCTCCGTTTGTGCGGGCGGTGGCCTACGGACCGTATCTGGATCGGATGAGGGCGGCGATTCACGCCCTGAAATACGACCGGATGCACGCCGCTTCCCGCAGCCTGGGCAGAATGCTGGCCGCTGCCATTGCCCGGCTGGAGGGCGAAGCGCCGGCCGAAATGCTGGTGGTTCCCATCCCGCTGCATCGCTCGAAGTATGCCCAGCGCGGCTTTAACCAGGCCCGCGTACTGGCCGTTCATGCCCTCCGCGCGCTGGCGAAGAGCCATCCGGGGTGGCGGCTGAGGCTGGCTCCACAAACTCTGATGCGGCTGAGAGCCACCGAGAGCCAGGCCGGATTGACCCCGCGCCAGCGCCGTCTGAATGTGCGCGGCGCTTTCACGGTCCTTGATGCGGCCGCGGTCAGCCAGCGGCACGTTCTGCTTGTGGATGACATCTTCACCACCGGCGCGACGGCGCGCGCTGCTTCCCAGGCGCTCCTTCGGGCCGGCGCGGCCTCCGTCTGGGTGGCCACACTGGCGCGGGCCGGCCGCGCC
>JBMFHN010000116.1:0-7835 GCA_049976805.1 Occallatibacter sp.
CGGTGATCTTCGACAATCCCCTACCGGCCTCGACGGGCAGGGTCTGCCAGCATCCTTGCGAGAATCGCTGCCGCCGTCAGTCCTTCGACGAGATGGTGAACATGCGCGAAGTCCACCGCTTCCTGGCTGACGCCGTCTATCAGTCCGATCTTTTCGAGCCGATGCTGGAACGGGTCCGCTCGCACAAGCTGGCGCCCACCGGCCATAAGGTGGCCGTGGCCGGCGCCGGACCGACCGGCTTGACGGCGGCCTTCTACCTGGCCATGCTGGGCCATGACGTGACCATTTTCGAGGAACGCGACGAGGCCGGCGGCATGCTGCGCTTTGCCATTCCCGAGTACCGGCTGCCCAAGGCGGTGCTGCGCCGCGAGCTGGACCTGATTGAGGGTGTGGGCGTGAAAATGGTCTTCCACACGCGCATCGGATTCGACGTTTCACTCAACGATCTGGCCGGCCAGTTCGACGCGGTCTTCCTCTCCATCGGAACCTGGAAAGAGTCGTGGCTCTTCCTGCCGGGCACCGAACTGGCCAATGTTCATCCTGCCCTGCCGTTTCTGGAATCGGTGGCGCGGCGGGAGAAGACCGCCATCGGCGAAGGCTCGCGGGTGGCCATCATCGGAGGAGGCAATGCGGCGATCGACTCGGCCCGTACGGCCATCCGGCTGGGGGCCAGCGCCACGATCCTCTATCGCCGCGAGCGCAAGGACATGCCCGCCATTGACGAGGAGATTCAGGCCGCCGAGGAGGAGGGTGTGCGCTTTGTCTTCCTGGCCGCGCCGCACCGCATCGTGGGCGACTCCGAGGGCCGCGTGAGGGCCATTGAAATTGTCAAGACGCGCCTGGGCGAATACGACAAATCGGGACGCAGAAAACCGATTCTCACCGACGAGGTGCATCGCATCGAGTGCGACAGCGTGATTCTGGCTGTGGGCGAAACCTTCGATCAGGACTTTTGCCGCGCCTCCGGCCTGGAACTGAAAGAAGAGGGAACGATGATCGTTGACCGCTTCACTTTCGAAACCAGCCGTCCCAATTTCTACGCCGGAGGCGACGTCATCACCGGGGCCTCCAATGTTTCCAACGCCATGAGCTGCGGCAAGCAGGCGGCCCGGAAAATGGACGAGCGGCTGATGGGTGGCGACCGCTGGGAACAGATCTTTCCAAAATTCGAATTCAGCCGCGCGACGCCGGGAGAACCCAGCCTCAGCCGCCGC
The DNA here is from genome assembly GCA_049976805.1 of Occallatibacter sp. Taxonomy (GTDB): domain Bacteria; phylum Acidobacteriota; class Terriglobia; order Terriglobales; family Acidobacteriaceae; genus Telmatobacter. Next base: position 1,215 of record JBMFHN010000116.1, read on the forward strand.
CACACGGCGCGTCCTGTTCCCGCCGCTGTGCGGATCCGTTCGCAGCAGGAGGTGATTGCCGGGCTGGAGCCGGACGAGGCGCTCGAGGAAGCCCGCCGCTGCCTGCGTTGCGATCTGCGTGCGCCGGTCACCACGAATTGAGAGACAGAAAAACAGCCGATGGGAAAGGAAAGGAGCGCCGAGATGCCGGCCAAATCAATCTCTGTACGAATTGACGGCGAGCTGGTGACCGCCAGTGAAGGCCAGACCATTCTGGAGGCGGCCCGCGCCAACGGAAAGCAGATTCCCACGCTCTGCTATCTGAAGGGGCTGAGCGCTGTGGGCGGCTGCCGCGTCTGCGTCGTCGAACTGGCCGGCACCGACCGCCTGCTGCCCTCCTGCACCACGCCGATCCAGGAAGGCATGTCGATCAAAACCTCTTCGGCCAAACTCGCGCTTTATCGCAAGATGGCCGTTGAGCTGCTGCTGGTGGAGCGTAACCATATCTGCGCGGTCTGCGTCTCGAACGGCCACTGCGATCTGCAGTCGCTGGCCCGCGAGCTGGGCATCACCCACGTACGCTACGCCTACAACAACCCCAGCCTGCCGGTCGACATGACCCACCCCCGCTTTGTGCTGGATCATAACCGCTGCATCTTGTGTACCCGCTGCGTGCGGGTTTGCGCAGAGGTCGAGGGGGCGCACGTCTGGGAAGTCTCTTCGCGCGGTATCCACTCGCTCATTGTCAGCGACCTCAAGGAAGACTGGGGCCAGGCGTCCAACTGCACGGGCTGCGGAAAGTGCGTGCAGGCCTGCCCGACCGGCGCTCTGGCGGAAAAAGGCCTTTCGGTGATGGAGATGGTCAAGCAGAGCGAGGCCATCAGCCATCTGGCCATGCAAAGGGCGAAAGCCGCGGAGGCCGCCCGCTGAGGAAACCCGTGAGCCGGTGAATGCCGGAGGATTCAGACTGCGGGATCGAAGCTCTCCGGTCCCAGCAGGTCGGCCATTGTCTCCCTCCGCCGGATCAGACGGGCGCGGGAGCCTTCCACCAGGACTTCGGCCGGGCGCGGCCGCGAGTTGTAGTTTGAGCTTTGCGCCATGCCGTACGCGCCGGCGTCGAGAATCGCCAGCAGGTCCCCCGGCTTGACGGGAGCGAGCCGGCGATCGCGGGCGAAAAAGTCGCCCGATTCGCAGACCGGCCCTACGACATCGACCCGGATTGGCTTGCCGGGCCGCGGCGTGACCGGCGCAATTTCGTGATGGGCCTGGTAAAGCGCCGGGCGGATCAGGTCGTTCATGGCCGCGTCGGTAATCACAAAGGTTTTTTTGCCATTGCGCTTGACCTGCAGAACCCGCGTGATGAGGGCTCCGGCCTGCGCCACCAGAAAACGCCCCGGCTCGATCAGCAGCCGTCCCTCGAAGCCGTCCAGGGCCGTGGCGATGGCTGCCGCGTATTCGCGCACCTTGGCCTCGGCATCGAAGCTGCCGCCGTGATAATCGATTCCCAGCCCTCCGCCGGCGTCGACGGTTTGAAGTTCAATGCCGGTGCGCCGCAGCTGGCCGAGCAGCCGGCTCACCCGTTCAAGAGCCTTGCCAAAGGGCTCCGCCGAACGAATCTGTGAGCCGATGTGAACGCTCACGCCGTAGGCTTCAAGCCAGCGGCTGGAGCGCGCGCCGCGGTAAAGCGCGGGTGCGCGGCGGATGTCGATGCCGAACTTGTGTTCGCGCAGGCCGGTGGAGATGTAGGGGTGAGTTTCGGCAAAAACGTCAGGGTTGACGCGCAGGGCAAAGCGCGCCTTTCTTTTCAGCCGGGCCGCGCGCTCGGCAAGCAGATGCAACTCGGCTTCGCTCTCGACGTTGAACTGCAGGATGCCGGCCGAGATGGCCCGGTCGATCTCGGCCTCGGTTTTACCCACTCCGGAAAAGACGGTCCGCTCCACTGCCTGGGGTGCGGCCGCGATGACCCGCTCCAGCTCGCCGCCGCTGACGATGTCGAAGCCTGCGCCGCGCTGGGCGAGCAGTTCCAGAATGGCCAGCGCGGAATTGGCCTTGACCGAGTAGCAAACCAGGTGCTCGCGGCTGGCCAGTGCCCGCTCGAACATCTCCAGCCGCTCGACGATCTGATCGGCCGAGTTGACATAGAGGGGTGTCCCGTGGCGCCGGGCCAGTGATTCCAGCGAGCATTTGCCGCAGAACAGGGAGCCGCCCGGCTGCGGAAGATGAAACGGGCGCGGCGATCGAGGCAAGGATCGAGGCAAAGTGGGATTCCTGAACGATTTCCTTTTCTGAGCCTGCAGCATGGCTATCCGGGCCTGTGCGCGCGGAGCGGCTCAGCCGGCGAACCGGCGTAGCCACGCGGCCAGCAGCGCGGCGACCGTGCTCGGCTGTTCATAGGCAGCCAGGTGGCCCGCATCGGCGAGCAGGTGAAATTCGCAGCCTCCGGGTGCGGCGAGAAAGGCTTCCACCTGAGCCGGCGTCGCGCCGGCATCCTCGCCCCCGGCAATTGCCAGCACGGGAACCGTGATGGTGGCCACGGTAGGCACCGAATCAGGCCGCGTGGCCAGTCCGGCCTGCACGGCCGCAAGGGCCTCGGCGCTGATCGTCATGCGGGCGCGCAGTTGAGCCGTGATTTCCGGATGACGTGACCTTGAAGTTGCTCCGGCCAGCGTCTCTGCCGCCCGGTCAAAAAACGCCTCGCGGCCGCCCGAGCGCGCCTGGTTGATCGCCGCGATGCGCGGCGCAAGGTTGCTCTCGCCGTCCGGCTGCGGTTTCGCGCAGACGAAGGCCATTCCGCGCACCCGCTCCGGCACCTGGCGCCAGAGTTCCAGCAACACATTGCCGCCGATCGAGCAACCACACAGGATCGCCTCACGCAGGCGAAGGTGATTCAGAAGTGCGATGATATCCGCGCCCAGACGGGCCATGGTCAACACCGGAACATCGGGAACGGCCGCGAAGCCGCCTGCCGGCAAGGTGCCCAGTTCCGAGCCGCCGTGCCCGCGCAAGTCGGGCACGATCGCCCGCACTCCGGCCAATGCCTCCGTGAGAGGCTGCCAGTATTCGCCATCAAGCGGCGTGGGATGCAGAAAAATCACGGGCAAACCGGAGCCATGATCGCGATAAACCAGTTTTGCCCCGTCCGAATCATACAAAGCATTCATGTTTTCTACGATACACTTCTCCATGCGTGTCAGCCGGGCGGCCAGGGGGCGGGCTCCGCCGGAATGCCGATCCAGCCGGCCAGGTAGGCTACCGCCACCAGTCCCCCGGAAAAGAAGAGCGCGAAAACGGTGAAGATGCGGACCAGCGCCACGTCCCATCCGTAGGAGCGGGCCATGGCCAGGCAAACGCCGCCGAGCTGGCGCCCTTCCCGCGGGCGGAGCAGCGGCCTGGCGGCGATGCAGGCTGCGGCGGGGACCACCGCTCCGCAGTTGGAACAGAAACGCGCTCCCGCCGGTAGCCCGGCGCCGCAATATGAACAAAAAACGGCCATTGCCGGTTTCTCCTTTCTTCTGAAAGCCCTTGCCATCCATCTACGATCGTCAACAGATTCCGGTTCCCTTTTTCCCGCGCCCGAGGCTGTCGCAGCCGCGCCGGGCTGATGCGCCCGCGAAACAGGTCGCCGGTGGCTTCCGCGCGCTCAGTTCTCCTTGTAGGGGTGGTGCAAGTACTTGCGCGCGGTCTCGGCGCGGGAGGTATGGGGACCGGAATCGATGGCCCACTGGTAGTCCTGGATGGCCAGGGCGCGCTGCCCATTCAGGTCACGGCACTCGCCAGCCGCCACCAGCGAGCGGATCTTCAATTCCAGGCCGACGCCTTTGCTCCAGGCGGCCTGCTCGTAAGCCGTGGCCGCCTCGCCGTAGTGACGCTGGCCGCGCAGCGCGTCGCCCAGTCCAAAATAGGCCAGTTCCAGCCGCGCGTCGGCAAAATAGCCTGGATGAGCGTTCTTGGCGAACAGTTCCCGATAAGCCGCCACGGCCGTCATGCCTTCGCCGGCATCCTTGCGCAGGTTGGCTTCTTCCAAGCAGAAAAGAAAGTTATGCGGATACTGGCTCTCCAGGCCGCGCACCACCTCGATGGCCTGGCGGTACTTTGCCTCGCGGCGCAGAAAAAGCGCGATCACGGTGCGCGCTTCCACGCTGGTGGTGATGCCGCGGTTGGCGTCGTCCCACAACATCGCCATGCCCCTCGACTTCGAGCCGGTGATTCCGGCAAACCCGATCACCAGCTTGAAAGGCCAGGGCAGGGCACCGACCACGTACTGGTAGACGCCGACAACCAGTTTTGCGTCCACATAGTTCGGATTCAGCTGCAACACACGCACTTCGTCGTCCTTGGCCGCGATGGCCAGATGAAACCCAGGCCTGAATCCCCGTTCCACCATGGCAATATAAGCGCATTTCAGAGCTCGCGCCCAGCCGCGCGCATAAAGGGCATTCACATCGTCGGGATTCCTGCTCAGCCGCCAGTCGGCTTCGCTGACTGTCGCATCGGTGAGCGCGAAAATGCGATCGCGCACCTGCGGGTCTTCCACCGTAGCGTGCTTTCCAGAGAGGAATCCATCATTGGCGTAAAAGGTCGTGTCCAGCAGGTCGAGCCTGTAGAGTTCCTGGAAGACCACTGCTTCCAGCAGGAGCACGGTGGCCTGCGGATCGCCGGGATGCTCCGTTTGAAAGCGTTCGAAGCAGGTCACGGCATCGGGATAATCCAGGTTGTAGAAATGCTGATATCCCTCGCGCACCAGTGGCTCGCGGTTGAGCGGATTGGTGTACACCTCCGATGCCCAGCCCAGGCCGGCTGCGGCAACGAGAATCCAGAGCAGTGCGCAGGCGCGGAGCCGGTTCGAAGCGATCTTCAAGCGCAATTTCCCCCCTCGCCATCTCGAGTTTTACCCTTCCGGATGCTGTTCTCCGGATGGCCGGACCGCCTTCCGCCATCGCGAGTGAGTCCATCCTGCGCGGCAGGGCAATCCATTAGGATGATGATATGCCCATTCCTGAACATCCGGGTCCCGGTTCCGGTGCTGCTCCCTTGCCGGCGGTGGATCGCGCCGGCGAGGCCCGCAAACGGCTGATTGTGGCTCTTGACGTGCCCAACGCGGCTTCCGCGTTGGCCCTGGCGGTCAGCCTGGAGAAGACATGTCAATGGTTCAAGGTCGGACTGGAGTTGTTTGTCGCTGCCGGCCCGGCCGTGATCGCATCGCTGGCGGAGCGTGGTTACTCCGTTTTCCTGGACCTCAAATTCCACGACATTCCCAACACCGTGGCCGGTGCCGTGCGCTCGGCGGCGGCGCTGGGCGTGAAGATGATGACGCTTCACGCGGCTGGTGGCCCGGCAATGCTTTCTGCCGCGCGGGCGGCTCTCGAAGGCGTTGCCGCGCCGCCGGAACTGCTGGCCGTCACCGTGTTAACCAGCATGGATCCGGCGCAGATGAATGCCGCCGGGTTTGACCGCTCGCCCAGCGAACAGGTGGAACTGCTGGCCCGTATGGGTCTCGGGACCGGAATGAAGGGTTTCGTCTGCTCTCCGCAGGAGGTTGCCCGCCTCCGCGCGCTGACCGGCCCCGAGGGGGTGCTGGTTGTTCCGGGCATCCGGCCGGCGGGCGCGGCAGCCGGCGACCAGAAGAGGATCGCCTCTCCTGCCGAAGCCTTGCGGATGGGCGCCAGTTATCTGGTTGTCGGTCGCCCCATCACGCAGGCGCCCGATCCCGCCGAGGCCGCCGAGACGATTCTGCAGGAAATGTACGGAGCGCTCCCGGCCTGGCAGCCGCCGGCTCTTGATTGATTGCGCATCCAAAAGAAAACCCGGTAGTCGCCGGGCTTTCTTCGCCGGAATTCAGCATCACCTAGGAGTCCGTCGGGCATAAGCTTTTGAGGGCAGGTCGTTGATTGTAAATGATCTGAAATCTAAGCCCGACAGGCTCCTGGAAGAACCAGTATTTGCTCTCATTCCACAGAAAAGGAAGAAAGTTCGCCTGCTCTGCAAAACTTATCCCGTGAGGTTGTGTTTCTACTTTCGGAGGAGAATTCTGATGCGTATTTTGATGTGGCTCCGCTTGTTTGGACAGGTTTTTCTGGTTTTTAAGTGGACAAATTGTTCGTCGTAGTCGAGGCGGTGGAAATGTGAAAATCGGCTTCATCGATTTTCAAGATCTGTGGGAAGCGCGGGAAACGGCTTGATCGTTTTCCGCGCTTTCCATCAGACCGGCATTTCCACGGCCGGGCCAAGCTGCGCGCTATGCCGCCAATGATTCCGGCGGACGGTGGAAGTATACCTGGTCGGGCGTCTGCGCTGCCAGGCTCGAATGCGGGCGTTCGCGGTTGTAGAAATCGAAGTAGCGGCCAATCTTTTCGCGTGCCTCGGCCACCGACTCGTAAGCGTGCAGATAGACGTGCTCATATTTGAGCGAGCGCCAGAGCCGCTCGACAAAGACATTGTCGGCCCAGCGGCCCTTGCCATCCATGCTGATTTGGATCCCTTCCTTTTTCAGCCGCCCGGTGAAAGCCTCACTGGTAAACTGCGAACCCTGATCGGTATTGAAGATATCCGGCCGGCCGTATTGCGTGATCGCTTCCTCCAGCGCCTCCATGCAGAAGCTCGTATCCATGGTGTTGGAAAGCTGCCAAGCCAGCACCCGGCGGC
>JBMFHN010000117.1:0-7771 GCA_049976805.1 Occallatibacter sp.
CGCCCAGTTGCACGGCGGGAAGAAAATAGTCCATCTCCCGCTGCAGCCGGAGAACTGCGCGGGCTCCGGGTATGCCAGCGGCCAGCATCTGTTCAATGCGCGTCTGGCGGATGGAGACGAGGGCGAACTCGGCAGCCACAAAAAAAGCGTTTCCCAGAACGAGCAGGGCGACGGCTACGGATTCAAGCAGCGGAAGACCGTGCATCTCGCCTGTGAGGATAGCATTTTACGCAACGATTCACGTGCTTTTGCCCCCGCGCTGGCGGGGAGGAAAAATGGAGGAACGGACGGAGATTTGCCGTGATCGAAGATGTTGCTCGCCCTTTCATTCGCGGATCAAGCCGCATGGATCGGGATATCTCACGAAGCATTCGGCTTGCGGCTGACCTTCCGGCCGCTCCGCAGATCCTCTCCGCGGAGAAGAATCGATCCCCTTCGACCGCGGGCTGATCGCGGTACCGCCGCGGTTCGCTTTTGAGCATAGCGAGGCTGGCGACGCACTCTGCGGGCGCCGGAAGCGCGAATTCCGCCGGAGACTGGCTGCGAACTGCGGTGCGGCTTGCGCGCCGGGATGCTGCGGAACCCAGCCGAAGCAGAAACCATCGCCGGAGCCGCCCAACACCTTTTCATCCGAGAAGAATCCTTTGCCAGGCGAGTGCGGCGCCCGGCTCCGGGGCTTTCCATCATCGTATCGATTCGAGGGATCGACGGAACGAAAGCTGCGCAATTGATATACTCGAGCCATGATTCGTGTTTTCAATTCGCTTCCCGCCGACGCGCTGAAGTTGCTGGTTTTTGATATGGATGGCACGCTGATCAACTCGGAAAAGGATCTCTGCAACAGCGTGAACGCCATGCTGCGCTACATGGAGCTGGAGACCCTGCCGTACCCTGTGATTGCCGGATTTGTCGGCAACGGGGTACAGATGCTGGTGCGGCGCTCATTGGCCCGCAGCAAGGGCATTGCGACCGAAGAAGTGGACGAAGCGTCCCAGGCAAAAGCCCTGCAGTTTTACCTCGATTACTACCCCGAACACAAGCTGGACTCCACCTACGCCTACGACGGGGTTCTGGACGCGCTGGCCGCTTTCTCGCAGATGCGCGAGGCGACCGGCGAGCCGGCGAAGATCATGGCCGTTCTGACCAACAAGCCGGTTCGTCCGGCTCGCGGCATCTGCGAGGGTCTGGGCATGGCCGGCTATTTCCAGCACGTCTGCGGAGGGGACAGCTTCCCGACCAAAAAACCCGATCCATTGGGGCTGCGCACGTTGATGGAGCAGGCAGGAGCACGGCCGGAAGAGACGGTGATGATCGGCGACAGCCGGGTGGACGTGGAGACGGCGCGCAACGCCGGAGTCTGGAGCCTCGGCTGTGCCTTTGGTTTCGGCCCGCAGAACCTGATGGAGATTCCACCGGACGTCGTGGTGGACTCGGCAGCGGAGTGGACGATGGTGCTCTGCCCCGCGAAGAAGTTCCTCGATCAGTAGTCATCCAGGCGCTGTTTTTCCCGGCTTCCGCGTTGTTGATTCCTGATTTGCCGTGCCCAGAGAGTCTGTCCCCCCGGTCGATTCTGCAGCGGACTCCGTGTTGCAGGAGAATCGACGCCATTCGGTGGTTTCAGGCTGCCGGATGGCCTCGTTGAACAGGCAGCGTCCTGAGGATTGGTGTTTTTCGTTTTGCTGGCATTCTGCGCTTCAACACGGTCGCGCGTTGGAGATTGGCCCCATGCGCATAGGCGTCCTGACACTGTTTCTGATCCTGCTCACGCCGGCTGTCGCCTGGAGCCGCGGCAGGGCATCTCCAACGCCGCGCCCGCATTCCTCTCTGGCGGGCGAGATTACCGATTCCACGGGGGCTTTCGTTCCCGGTGCGCAGGTGGAGCTGATTGACGCAGCCGGAAGAGTGGCCGCATCGGTTCGCTCCGACGGCGAGGGAAGATTTCAGATGGCCGCTCCGCGCGCGGGCCGCTATACGCTGATGGTTTCCGCGCCTGGATTCGAGCCCGTCAGAAAGGTGCTGACATTTCCCGCCGCATCCGGTTCGTCGTCTCCGGTCAAGACGGCGCGACCGGCCCCGTCGATCCGCATTGTTCTCTCCGTGGCCGCGGTGGCGACCAGTGTGCATGTCAGCGCCGCAACCGGCGAAGAATTAACCGAGTCCGCGGCGAACGGCAACTCCGCCGTGATGACTTCGCAGGATCTCAAGTCACTGCCCATCCTGGACAACGACTACGTGACGGCAATGAGCGTCTTTCTGGACTCAAGCGCGGTCGCTACAGGGGGAACCGGCCTGCTGGTCAACGGCGTTGAAGTGAACCGGCCCACCGTTTCCGCTTCGGCCATCGAGGAGGTCCGCATCAACCAGGATCCGTACTCGGCGCAGTATTACTGGCCGGGACGCGGGCAGATGGAGATCATCACTCAACCCGCCGGTGATCACTACCACGGACAGTTCAATTTTCTTTTTCGTGACTCGGCTATGGACGCACAGAACGCTCTGGCGCCCTCAAAACCCTTCGAGCAGCGGCAGGATTACGAAGGCAATCTGACGGGACCCATCTTTTTCGCGCCGAAGAACAGCTTCCTGGCCACCTTCAATCGCGTTGTCTACGACCAGGACGCGGTGGTCAACGCGACCATTGCGCCCACGGCCGCCAATCCCGGCGGAGCCTACAGCGCCAATGTCCCCGCGCCGACCCGCGATACAGAATTCAGCCTGCAAATTGCGCGCCCCTTCGGAGACCGGAACTCGGGCTACGTGCAGTCAAGCTACCAGGACACGACCGGCCAGCATCAGGGCGTGGGTGGATTGAGCCTGGCCGCAGCCGGTTATGGCACCGAGCACCGCGAAGACGACACCGTTCTTCATCTGGACTCGATTTTCTCCTCCACGCTGTTGAATCAGGCCACCGTGCTGACCGAAATCGACTCGGACAGGAACAGCGACGCGGCCGAGGCTCCGGCCATCATCGTTTCCGGGGATTTTATCGGAGGTTCCGCGCAGAACGATTCCTACGCCACGGAGTTGAATCTGGCCATCGATGACGTGTTGAGCTGGACGCGCGGACGCCATCTGATCAAGGCCGGCATCAACCTGCCGCACATCGACCGGCGCGGCTTCGACGACCATACAAACGAGCTGGGAACCTATACCTTCGGCCCGACGCTGGCCGCCGATGGCGTCACCGTGCTGGCGACGGCGCTGGAAAATTATGCGGCCAACCTGCCCTCGGGGTTTTCCGAAAGCACCGGCACGACGCATTTTGTCGATCATCAGCAGGAGTTGGGCGCCTTCGTGCAGGATCAGTTTCAGATCAACACCCGCTTCTCGATCACACCCGGGCTGCGCTACGACTGGCAGAACCTGCTGGCCACGCGCCGGCTCGGCTTTGCCCCGCGCTTTTCCTTTGCCTGGGTGCTCAACGAGAAGTCGAAGACCGTGGTGCGGGGCGGCGGCGGAATCTACTACGACCGTCCAGGCGCAGGACCGCTGCTCGACCTGGAGCGCTACGAGCACGCGCGTCGCCGCATGGTGGTCGTTTCGCTCGATCCGGCCCGGCTGCCCGCCACGGGCTGCGTCCCCATCACCAACTGTGTCACGCTGGCCGATCTGCCACCCTCCCTGGCTCAAATGGAGCCCGGCGCAAAACTTCCGTACCAGATTCAGTACGGGCTCTCGATCGAGCGCAGCGTGGGCCAGGACGCCATCCTGACCCTGGGCGTTTCCGCCCAGCGCGGCATCCACAACTTCCGCTCCGTTGACGTCAACGCGCCCACACCGGCCTCCGGCTACACCGAGCGGCCTGATCCGGCCTATGCGCGCATCCGCCAGATGCAGCCGGAGGGTTTCTGGGAAAACTACGCGCTGGACATCAGCTACCGTGGCCGTCTGAATCGCTACTTCACCGGATTCGGCCGCTACGTCTGGTCCCATTGCGAGGGAAATACAGACGGCATCCGCTGGTTTCCGCAGAACCAGTACGATCCCAACGACGAGTGGGGAAACTCAAGCTGGGATCGCCGCCAACAACTCAACCTGTATGCCATCTTTCAGCCGCAAAGCCTCTTCAACCTGGCCGTGGGCATCTTTGCCGAAACCGGCACGCCGTGGACGATCTTGACCGGCACGGATCCGTATGGCGATGACCTGTTCAACGCGCGGCCTGCGGGCGTGGCGCGGGACTCGATGACCAACCCTGGCTATGTGGATCTGGATCTGCGCTGGGAACACGATTTCGCCCTGACGGCGAAGAAGAGCGAACAGTCGACCCAACTGGGCGTCTCTGCCGGGGCCTTCAACGTTCTGAACCACCTGAACGGCATCGATATCGATCCCGTGGCAACCTCCTCGTCCTTCGGCCGCATCACGGCAGCCGATCCGCCACGGCGCATCGAACTGGGCATGCGGTTCGAATTCTGACCCCTGCGCGCTGCCCTGCCGCACCGCGCAGGCAGTCTGCCGCTGCCGGCGCCTTCCTCCCGGAGATACATCTTTTCAGCCACTTGCCGGACTTCTCCCGGCGGGAGAAAAAAAGATAAAAATTCTGCTTGACAAAGATCTCTCGAAAGTGTGAGCATTTGTACCGCTGATGAGCAATAGCTCAAAACGGAACGGAAACTCACGGCGAGAACCTCGATTCGAACTGTTTGCTGCCTTGATTTTCTCTTCCCGCGGCCGGCTCAAACCGCAATGTTTTACCTCGAAGGATGGAGATTAAAGAGCAATGAGAGAAAAGATTCAGCAACTGGGCGGGGCTCTGGCCGGAATGGTCATTCCCAACATCGGCGCATTCATCGCGTGGGGGCTTGTGACTGCCCTGTTCATCCCCACCGGATGGATTCCCAACGCGACCTTCGCCAAATTGGTCGGTCCCATGATCACCTACCTGCTGCCGCTGCTCATCGGCTACACCGGCGGCAAGATGATTCATGGCGTGCGCGGCGGCGTGGTCGGAGCCGGAGCCACGATGGGCGTCATCGTCGGCTCCGGCATTCCCATGTTCCTGGGGGCCATGATCATGGGCCCGCTCGGCGGCTGGGCGATCAAGAAAATCGATCAGTTTCTCGAAGAAAAGATTCCGGTTGGCTTCGAGATGCTGATCAATAACTTTTCGGCCGGCATTCTGATCGTGATTCTGGTGCTGCTGGCGCAGACGGCCATCAGCCCGGTCGTTACCGGCTTCAGCAGCGCCGCCGGGCTGGTGGTTGACTTTCTGATCAGGAAGCGGCTGCTGCCCTTCGCCGCCATCTTCATCGAGCCGGCCAAGATTCTCTTCCTGAACAACGCCATCAATCACGGCATCCTGGCGCCGCTGGGCGTGATTGCGGCCAAGCAAACCGGGCACGCCATCGAGTTTCTGCTGGAAACCGATCCCGGCCCTGGTCTCGGCCTGCTCTGCGCGTTCTATTTCGCCGGCAAGGGCGTACTCAAGGAATCGTCTCCGGGAGCCATGGTCATCCACTTTCTGGGCGGCATTCACGAGATCTACTTTCCTTTTGTCCTGGCCCACCCCATCATGGTCCTGTCAGTCATTGCCGGCGGTTTCAGCGCGGATTTCTGGTTCGTGGTCAGCGGCGCCGGCGTGGTGGCTACTCCTTCGCCCGGCTCCATCTTCGCTTACCTTGCGGTGATTCCGCCGGGACAGTATTTCCAGGTTCTTACCGGCGTCGCCATTGGAGCCGTGGTTGCGTTCCTGGTGGGCTTCCTGATCCTGAAGGTGTATCCGGTGCCGGTGAAGGAAGGCGAGGAACAATAGAAAAGCGGCAGTTTCCCTGCCGGAACGTCGATCCGAATTTGCGAGGTTGAAGATGCCAAATTCCATTTCTGCTGCCCAAGTCAAAACCATTCTCTTCGCCTGCGAGGCGGGAATGGGGTCCAGCGTGATGAGTGTCAACGCACTGAAGAAGAAACTCAAGGCCGCGGCGATTGCCGACATCCAGGTTGTTCATGTGCCAGCTCGCGAGATTCCCGCCAGCGCGCAAGTCGTCGTGGTCCACCAGGGCCTGGCGGATGTGGCACGGAAAAAGGCGCCGCAGGCGGTGGTGCTGACCTTCAAGGCGTTTCTGAACGACCCGGTCTTCGACAAGCTGGTGCAGGCTCTGGCCGACAAGACCGAGATCGTCGCTTCGGCCTGAAGCATAAGGAGAGCTGTTGATGTCCATTCTGTCTGCCGAGTTGATTCGGCTGCGCGCTTCTGCCGCCGACAAGCAGGACGCCATTCGCCAGGCGGGCGCACTGCTGGTTGCGGGCGGCCGGGTTCTGCCCGAGTATGTGGAGGGAATGCTGGCCCGCGAGCAATCGATGTCCACCTGCCTGGGCAACGGGGTTGCGATTCCGCACGGCATCTTCGAGAATCGCGGCCACATCCTTGCCACCGGAATCTCGGTTCTGCAACTCGCCGAGGCCGTTCCGTGGGATGAGGGCGAAACAGTCCGGCTTGTCATCGGCATCGCCGCCTCGGCCGATGAGCACGTGGGCGTGCTGGCCAACCTGGCTGAGGCGATCGAGGACGAGGCCAGACTGGGCGAACTGCTGGCGACCGAAGATCCGCAAGCGGTGGTGAAGATTCTGGGGGCCACGCATGAAACAGCTTGAACTGATCATCGAAAACCAGACCGGACTGCACGCCCGTCCGGCCCAGGTTCTGGTCAAGCTGGCCAAGCAATTCAAGGCCGACATCCGCATCCAGTACAACCAGAAACGCGCCAACTGCAAGAGTATGGTTTCGGTCTTGACGCTCGGAGCCGGATGCGGAAGCCACGTCTCGATTGAAACCGACGGAGAGGATGAGGATCTGGCTCTGGCGCGCATCGCCGAGGCCATCCGCGCCCGGCTGGGCGACGTGGATGAAGCCGCGGCAGCGGACAAAACTGTCTCCGAGGCCGGCGCTGCTGCGTCCCTACGGGACGAATCCGCGCAGCCTGAAGCCTCCGGCTCGATCCGGGGAATCGGGGCGGCGCCGGGCATCGCCTCAGGACCGGTCTTCCAATTTCAGCCCGATGATCTGACCCGCGTTGACCTGAATTTACTGACGGGCGGCACAGCGCTCGGCCTGACCGAGGCTCTTGCAGAGGCTCGCCATCAACTGTCGGATCTGCGCCGGCAGATGATCGAGAAGAATTTGAGAGCCGAGGCGGCCATCTTTGAAGCGCAAGCAGAGTTGCTGGAGGATTCAGACCTGATCGAGAGCGCCGAGGCGCGCATCCGGTCTGGCCAGAACTCCGCCAAAGCCTGGCAGAGCGCCATCGAGGAACGCGCCACGGCGATTGCCGCGCTCGACGACATCTGCCTGGCCGCCCGCGCCGACGACCTGCGTGATGCCGGCGGGCGGGTACTGCGGCTGCTGCTGGGCATTGGGGAAAAATGCATTTCCCTGCCCGAGACGCCGGTCGTGATCCTGGCCCGGGAACTGTCGCCCTCGGCGATGGCAGGCTTCGATGCCGGACAGGTGCTGGGGTTTGTCACGGTTCAGGGCGGGCCCACCTCGCACGTCGCCATCCTGGCCCGAGCCCTGGGACTGCCGGCGATTGTGGGCGTCAACGAATCGGTGCTGGCGCTGGCCGATCAAACCACGGTGCTCGTGAATGGCAACGACGGAACCCTGATTGTCGATCCCTCCCCCGAACAACTCGAGGTTTCGGTGCGGGCCCGTAACCTGTGGCAGGAGAGCCGGCGGCGGGCACAGCAGGACGCCCATCGGCCGGCGGTTACTCGCGACGGCCGGCGCGTGCGCGTGACGGCCAACGCCGGATCGCCCGGCGACGCCGCAACC
>JBMFHN010000118.1:0-7719 GCA_049976805.1 Occallatibacter sp.
GGCGTGCTGTAGGTTCCCGAGGCGAGAGAAAAGGCCGGCGCGGCGACGACGAACTTGTAGGTGGCGGTGGTGATGGGGCTGCTCTGATAGCCGGGGGCGGTGTCGGCGGCCTCGACGGTTTCAGGGGCAGTGATGGAGATGGGGCCGGTGTAGATGGGGGAAGAGGTGGTGGGGATGGTTCCGTTGGTGGTGTAGTAGGTGACGGCGCCCGGGGTGGAGTCGGTGATGGTGAGGGTCTGCGGCGTGCTGTAGGTTCCCGAGGCGAGAGAAAAGGCCGGCGCGGCGACGACGAACTTGTAGGTGGCGGTGGTGATGGGGCTGCTCTGATAGCCGGGGGCGGTGTCGGCGGCCTCGACGGTTTCAGGGGCAGTGATGGAGATGGGGCCGGTGTAGATGGGGGAAGAGGTGGTGGGGATGGTTCCGTTGGTGGTGTAGTAGGTGACGGCGCCCGGGGTGGAGTCGGTGATGGTGAGGGTCTGCGGCGTGCTGTAGGTTCCCGAGGCGAGAGAAAAGGCCGGCGCGGCGACGACGAACTTGTAGGTGGCGGTGGTGATGGGAGAAGGAGCGTAGCCGCTGGCGACCGCAATAGCTTCGAGGGTTTCGGTTGTTGATACTGTGATCGCTCCTGTGTAGACGGTCGAGGCGGTAGTGGGTGTGGTTCCATTCGTGGTGTAGTAGATGGTTGCGCGAGGATACGCGTCGGTGATGGTGAGGGTCTGCGGTGAGTTGTAAGTTCCGGTTGCAAGCGAGAAGGTGGGCGGCGTCGGCGTTTGGACATCGACGAGGATCTGCGCGGTATGGACGTGTCCGCCGCCGCTGGCGGTGATGGTCAGTGGATAGGTTCCGGCGGTGACAGAAGCCGCGAGGCTGATGGTGAGCGTATCCGTGGCCGGAGCGGCAAGGGAAAGAGAGAGCGCGGCGGGGGTTACAGTGAAGCCGGGAGGCAGATTCCCGGCGGCCACCGTGACGGTTCCAGTGAATCCGTTGATCGGCGCCAGCGCCAGGATGCTGGTGCCGGCGCCGGAGGGTGCGATCAGCAGTTTGGGGTTCTGGGTGGTGAGCGAGAAATCCGATTGCGTGATGGTGACAGCGACGGGGTTGGAGGTGGCTGCGTTGTAGACATTGTTCCCTTGATAGAGGGCTGTGAAGACATTGGTTCCATTGGCCACAGCAGAACTGGAGACGGCGATCGTGGCCGTACCGCCGCTCAAGGCGGCGGAAGTGCTGAAACTCTGGCTGTCGGTGAGGAAGGTCATGTTGCCGGTTGGGGTAGGATCTCCCGATGGACCGCTGACCGTGGCTGTGAGCGTGAAGGTCTGACTGGGCGACGGGCTGGCCGAACTGGCCGTGAGCGCCACTGTGGGGGTGAACTTGCCGGACAGCGCGACGACCGTTCCGCCGTTGGCCGAACTGCCCACCCAATTGCTGTCGCCGGCATAGGTCGCAGTGAGCGGCAGAAGCCCCGCGGCGACATTGTTGAAGGTGACCACCGCTTCCAGAGTGGCATTCCCTGTTGTCCCATAGGCATTCCATGCGGCAGTTTCCGATTGCGTGCCCAGGGTCACTGTCACATTGCCGGTGGGCAGCGTTCCGTAGAGGGGCAGGTAACCGGTGGTCAGTTGCACATCGACGGCCACGCTGGCTCCGGCGGCAACGGTGGTGACCAGGGGTTTGACGGTCAGGCTGGTGGTGCCCGGAAGGACGGTAAATGATGCAGCCGAAGCAGCCGAAGAGGGGTTATAGCTGCTGTCGCCGGAGTAGGACTCGCTGATGGTGTGATTTCCCGGAGCGAAGACCCCGGTGGACCATTCGGCCACGCCGGCGCTGTCTAGCGGCTGGGTCGAAGTGGTGGCGATGGTTCCCATCTGGTCGGTGAAGGCGACAGTTCCGGTCGCCGGGGTAGGCTCATTCGCCAGGGTCGCGTTGCCGCTTACCGGCTGAGCGTCCAGGCGGATCTGCGCTCCATAGGGCAGGCTCATGCCCGCCGAGAGCAGGTAAAGGTTCAAATCGTAGGGGTTCCAGACCCAGCCGCTTGTCGACAGCGTATCGTTCTCCGGGGTGACGGTGACCGTGACCGGAGAAGATTGGCAGCCCGAGAACGTCCCATCGCCTCCGTAGCTGGCCATGAGCTGGTACGTTCCACCGGGCAAATTATCGATCTGGGCGCTGAAGGTGCCTGCGGCCAGCACAAGGTCGTCGATGCCGGTTGAATGAGGAAGAGCGTTGTTGCTGATCAGCGCCACCGAACCGCTGGGGGTTCCCGATCCCGAACCGGGTACGACGGATCCGCTGATGGTCACCGTCTGGCCGTGCATCAGACTGGTGGGGCTTACGCTGAGAGTTGCCGAGGTGGGCGTGAAGGTAACCGTGTTCCAGTATTTGAGCAGCTTGGCCACATCGACCGAGCCCAGGCCGGTGGCCTGGTCATAGCCCGCGCCCGCCGAGTAGCCGCTTTCGACCGTGTAGCCGCCGGAATTCGAGACCGAGGAGCCGGGGACGCAGTTGCTTGTGCCCGCGGAACAGAGAACCCGATTTCCGCCCACGGTCACATCGTGGAAGGCAGATGCTTCCTGGGCAGCCAGAGGGTAGTAGATGTAGTCGGCCTGTCCCTGCCAACTGCCGGCGCTCTGGTCGATCAGGGCCTGGATGCCGGCCATCGAAGGGGCGCTGACGGAAGTTCCTCCCACGCCGGTGATCGTCTCGGCTCCACCGCTGTTCAAATTCGCACTGGAGCAGTCGCCCGGCGAGGCGCAGATCGGAAAGAAGCTGTAGTTATAACCATTGGCGGCAAACAGGGAGAGATCAGGCAGATCGCGGGCCCCGTCGGCAGGTACGCCGTTGCCCGTCTGCCAGGCCGGCTTGGGGTAGCCCTGCCCGGTGCCTGACCCGCTCGGATAAACCGCGTCGCTGCTGACGCCACCGCCAGAGGCGAGGATGTTTTCACTGGACAGATTCGACGGGTTGCCGCCATCAGTCAGGTTGTAGCCGAAAAAATCGTTCCAGGCCTGCTCGGGAACAGGTTGCGTGAGGGAAACCGCAGGTGCGGTGGTGGAAGTCAGAGACCAGTAGGTGCCCACCTGTGCATTGACAGCCGAAGATGTGCCTGCGTATTGGCTATAGTAAAAATCCGTGCCGCCGACTGCCACATCGTAAGGCGTGGAGGCGATGCCGTTGACTGCCAGACCTCCATAGGCGTTCTGCTGCGTGTCGAAGTCGTCACATCCGGCCGAGCCGCCATCGCCCGCCGCCACGAAAACTGTCTGCCCCTGCGCGGCGGCCTGTTCCCAGAGCGCATTCCAGAACGCGTTGCCGCTCTGGCCCAGTTCCGCCTCGCACTCGGTGTAGCTGACGCTGATGACTCCGGCCAGATCGTCGGAAACCGCGCGATAGGCGGCCAGGGCAAGCCCGTCGCTCAGAGCCGTGCCCGCCGATGTATAAAGAATCACCGTGGCGCCGGGAGCGGCGGCATCGGCCGCCTCAAGATCCAGATAAGCCTCGGTGGCCGCGCTGGTTTCGCCCGGATCAGCGCCGTCGATCACCACCTGCGGCAGATTGGCGCGCAGGCCGAAAAGCGTCTGATAGGCCTGAACCAGGCTCAGGTCCACATTCGATTCGCTGATGATGGCAATGCTCTGCCCGGTTCCGGTGATGCCGGCGCTGTAGACCGGGTTGATGTCATACTGCACGGCGAAATCGCCGGGCGCCACGGCCAGGCTCACGCCGCCCGTCTGCGGATACGTCCACTCCGGCGTGGCCTGATGGGTCTTGGGATTGAATTGCGCCTGCCCCAGCACGCGCAGTTCGGGCGCGGGGTGAAAATCGTCGACCGGCGCCAGCCCTGCGATGACCGGAGCCAGAGCCGCGGGAACCGAGGGATCGCTGGCGGCTGCCAGGTGGAGCTGCCCGTGGATCCGGTAGCTGTGAATCCGGGTGTGAAAAGCTGCGCGCATCTGGCCTGCGGTCCCGGAAAACTCGATGGCTACCCGCCCGGCGTGGACCTTGTTCACCGTAAGCCCGTGCGATTCCAGCCAGGCAGTCACAGCGGCCACGTCGGAGTCAGCCGGTCCGTAGAGGCGGCCGAACTGCGACGGCGTGAGCCACTGGTGATAAGAGGAACTGCCGGGTGTGTGCGCGTCGCGGATGAAATTCCCGAGGGCTGTTTCCTGCGCCGGAGAGCGCTGCAGCAGCAGAAGCATCCGGTCGGCGGGCTGGGAGTCATCCACGGCTCCCAGATCGGTGACGGCCTGAGCTGCGCCCGTTTGTGCCGCGCCGGGATGAATCGCTTCCGAGTGGCCGGGCGCGTTTTGGATTCCTGTGTGAAGGTTGCCGTGCAGTACCACGCGCACCGCGTCGTCGACCGGGCCGATGACGCGCGGTGAGGCCCCGGATGAGGGGGATGGCCCGGAAGTTTCGACCGTCGCTCGCTGAGCGCCCGGAACAGGGAGGTTCAGTGCGGCACACAGCACGGTCAAAAAAATCAAACGCGGCACAACCATGTGAAAATCATCGGTGGGGAGATGGGCCGGTTCAAGCCTGCAGACGCGGCGGCTCAGGGCGGAAGCCAGTGCATGTTCCACAAGGGTCAGCGTGTTTCAAAGCGGGAAAACAGCCAGGCAGGGCATTCGGACAGACATTTTCTCTGCACCGTCGGGCATGCGAATCTGCAGGAGTGTTTGCCGGCAAGCCGATGAAGAAGCGTTGCAGCGTTCCCGGGCAGGCGGCTGACTCGCCCGGAAGCTGGCTTATTTGCCGCCGGATCTCTGATAGGGCTGTTTGAGATACATCTGCGCCTGGTTCACCCCGCCCTGGGAGTTGTCGCCGGTCTGCACTGCCAGCCGGTACTCGTTCACTGCGCGGTCGCGCTGGCCCGTGAGGTCGAAGATCTTGCCGATTTCGATATGGCTCCAGATTTCAGTCCATGGAGGCTGGCCGTCGCCGCTGAGCGCGTCGCGAAAGGCATCGACGCTGGCCTGATAGTTGTGCAGGGCAAACAGTGTCTGGCCAATGCGAAAGCTGACCAGCGAACTCTGCGGTTCAATGTCCAGGGCCTTGCGATACTCGGCCAGTGCGCCGTTCAGGTCGTCACTGGATGCCAGCTGCTGACCGCGCAGAATCGCGGCGAGCGTCTCCAGCTCAGGGGTGGATTTCAGCACCCAGTCTTCGGGGTCCACGCGAACGTGGAGCGGCCGGCCGAAGGTGTTCACCACGTACCCGGTCGCCGGACCCTGCACCTCGATTCTCTTCGTCTCGGTCTGCCCGGCGGTTTCGACGCTCAACTCCACCGGCATGCGGAACAGGTCCAGATTCTGATCCAACTCCCCGATTACCCGGAATCCCTTGTTATTTCCCAGGCGGTAGATGGCGTACTTGTCGGTGAATCGTGGCGCTCCGGTACCGTCCGCCCATTGCGTGAAGAAGGCGCTCATCGGCCTCCTGCCTTCTGTTTCGGCGGCTTTTTGCAACCCGGCCGTGTCGATCATGCCGTCCGTGCTGTGGCCGAGCACGTCGCGGAGCGTGGCGAAAAACGCCGCGTCGCCCAGTTCCCAGCGCAACATGTGGAAGATCATTGCGCCCTTTTCATCGGTCATCGTCTGGAACTCGGCGGAGAAGGGATTCAGCTGGCCGGCGCTCGAAAGGGGAGTCGTGTCGTAGGCCAGAGCCCCGGCGGCCACGTTGGAGACGGCTGCCTGGAAGGCGGCGCGGCCGTTCTGGTGTTCGACGAAGATCAGCTCGCTGTAGCGGTCCATGCCGTTCGTGATCCAGGCGTCGTTGAGGGTGCGCGGACTCAGTTTTGAACCCCACCACTGGTGGGCGATGGTGTTGGCCAGCAGGCGCGTGCCGCTGTCTGTTCCTGCCAGCGAACCGCGAAGGGCTGCCAGCTCCGGAGCCCAGACGGACAAGGGGGCCCCGTCGGGCAGATCCACGACATTCAACTGGCTGGATTCCGGCGCGCCGAAGCGGTTCGAGAAGAAGGCGAACTGCTGGGCCGCCGCCTGCGCCATCTCGTTGCCCCACTGCTGGTGGCTGGCCGTCAGCCAGACTTGCACGTTGGCGGCGCCCGACGGGAAGGGTCCGAGAAAATGGCCGGCAATGACCGTGCCGGGCCGTCCTGGCTGGCCCCAGTCGAAGTCGTATTCGGCGCCGGGCTGGCCATCGCTCAGCGTGACCGGTTTCGCGTTGCCCTGTCGGCCGCTGGCGAAGACCCGCATACCTGCAGGCACGAGAATGCGCATCCGGGCAGTGAAGCGGTTGGTCAGGGAAGCGCCCAGGCTGGCGGCGACGGGAAACCAGTGCGAGGCACCGGGCAGCCAGCTGACGGGCTCCCCGACAAACGCCTGGCGCGCGTCTGCCGTGGCACTGCCGGAGCCGGCTTTGCCGCCGGCAAGCGTGCCCGCGTAGGTGAAGGTCCATTTTTCCATCTGGCCGCGAGCAAGGGGCACGGCCGGGGTCACGCGAAGATCGCCGCCAGCCGTGCGTTCGGTGTGGAGCCGGGCGCCTGCTTCGTTGAAGACTGCATTCATCTGCAGCGCCGGATCAAGGCCGAAGAGGACAGAGTCGGAAGGTGCGGCCTGGTCAGGGTCCGCTCCGGCGCCGGCGGGCAGGGTGAAGCGGACAACCGTTCTGACCGTCAGACGATGCGTGGTCGGGTTGAGCTCGGCATCGATGGCGTAGCCTGCGATGGCAGGCGCAGGCGATCCGGGCTGCTGGGCGGACAGCGCGCCCCTCAGAAGCAGGGCGCCAGCCAGCGCGGCCACCCCGATTGCCCCTCTCGTCCGGATCGATCTCATTCAGTCTGTCTTCTCATTCTCTGTCTTCGCGGGTTTGTCTATGGCCGGGATTGCGGCCATCGCTCCGGCTGTTCTTCACCCATCTGATTTTAGAGCGAAGGGCCGGGATTTTCCGTGCGCAGCCGAGGCCGCGCCCGGATGGAGCCACGCTCCGCCCAACAGCCTCCATCAGCCAGCCAGCCCGATCGTTCCGAGCGTCACGCTGGCCACGCGGCCGATCGCACCACCTTCTGCACCGGAACGCCCGGCCTGCAGCAAACCTCGCACCCGCGTCAGCTCTTCCATCATGACCTGCCGCGCAGGACCATCGGGAATCAGCCGCCTGAGATGGGCGACGATCCGGGACGAGGTGAAGTCGTTCTGGATCAGCTCCGGCACAATTTGTTTGCCGGCAATCAGGTTGACCATGGCCACATGGGGCACGTTTACCATCTGCCGGACAATGGCGTAGGTCAGCGCCGAAACCCGGTAGACGACCACAAAGGGATTGCCGATCAGGGCCGCCTCGACGGTTGCCGTGCCGCTGGCGACAACTGAGGCACGGGCGTGCCGCAGCGCCGCGCGCGCGTCGTCCACCAGACGGATCGTCAAGCTTCCGGCGTGCGTTTCGGCCAGCCGGCGCGCTTCGCTGCGCTGTTTTCCGTCGAGCGTAGGCGCCAGAGGCAGGACAAACTCGTAATTCGCGGTTTGCTTTTCCGAAGCCGCCAATTCCCGCGCCGCGCGCAGGATTTCCGGCAGATGGTCGCGAATTTCCCTGGGGCGGCTGCCGGGCAGCAGGGCAATCCAGGTTTTTCCCGGATCGAGGCCATTCTGTGCCGCGAAGGCTTCGCGGCTGATTGCGGGCGGCGGCAGTTCGGCCAGCGGATGGCCCACAAACTCGGCCGGGACGCCGCGTTCGCGGTAAAAGGGTTCCTCGAAGGGAAAGATCACC
>JBMFHN010000119.1:0-7695 GCA_049976805.1 Occallatibacter sp.
AACCACGGGAACGCCCCCCTATGCCCTGTCAGATCAACGTCCGTCTAAAACGCCTACTGCTATCTTGGACAGCAGTGATCCCGAATGCAAAACCCGGAGGAGCATGTTAGCTCTCCGGTTCACGCACTCCAAATTCCGTCTCCGCCGCTGCTTCCATAACTTCGTCATTCCATTCCGGCTCCGCCGCCAGTGCATCTGCGCGACTGCGGGTGCGCTTCTTCTTTCCTTGCCCCGCGCACCCCTCTTCTTCCTTCCCGTCTGCAAGAGAAAGCAGAAGTTTCGCGCTGTTGATGTTGCCGTCCAGCACTCTCTGCAGCAAAGACTTTGCAATCTCCTCGCTGTTTTCCTCCAAAGCCTTGACTGCCGCAGCGCTCAGCTTGGCTGTTCCACAGCCGCCTGTTTTCTTTTCAGTCCTTGTTCCACGCGGTTTGCCCGCAACAGCCTGCCTCTTTCTTGCCAGGACCATTTGTCCGCCAATCCCGTCCCACCATTCCACGCTCTTGCATCCTTCTTCGTGGAAAAGAAAAGAGGCAGTTTCTTGGGAAACTGCCCCTCCATTCGCCGAATTTGGTGTATCGGGAACCACGAATGCAAAGCGACTTCTTCGCTCTTTGCTCAGTTCCTCGCAGCTCCGCGTCAACTCAGAGAACGCTCTGGCACCTTCTATCTGCATGGCTGCCTGGCTCGTTCGTTTTCAGCCACCTGCGCCAGCGGCCGTGAAATCCTTCACCAGGACTGGAACTCTGCCCCGCGTCCCGAAGATGCCTCTGTCTCTTTCCACGCCTGCGAATCCGCGGAAGTAGTCCGAAAAAATCAGGGAAGTTGCGTCTCTCCCTGTTGATCATTGCTTGTTGAATGTTTTTAGCTTAGCGAATTTGCTCGGAATTGCCTGCAATCCGGTCCATGCAAAGTTATGCAGTTCTTTCCAGCAATCTAATGGAATCCATCCGGTTTTTCTTTTTTTGCCGGACGGTGCCAGGTTCTCCGTTCGGCCAGGGGCGCTTGTCGGCCAGGCGGAGGTTGAAGATTTCGGTAGCCAGACCGATCCAGCGGTCCACCCGCGCCTTCATGATTTCCTGCTTCTTCAGCTCCCGGCGGACAGCGGCAAGATTGTCCTTGCGCACGAACTTCAAACTGCTCTTTTCCCCGCGCGCCCAAAGCCCACCTGATCGCGGGGTCCATGCTTCTCGGCAGGCGCGTGGCCTTGCTGCGGCATCCCGGCGTGCCGCTGACGTTGCAGTGCGTGGACAGACTGCCTGGACGCAAGTTTCCAGCACCTGCTCCTTCAGCGGAAAGGTGATCCGCGCGCTGCGCTCGACACTGCCCAAATCCGCCCAGGCTATGGCGTTTCCGCTCTGAGAATTATTCTCCGCCGGCACAGGGATCTGGACAACCCGCGCAGATCAATAACTCCAGCATGGAGACCGCGGCCTAGAGAAATCAGTGAACCGTCCACTGTCCAGTTCTTTGACTTCGGCGAATGAGGAACAAACGTCTCTGCGATGGAAATTCCTCAAAACGTTTGCGGAATGTTCTACCATGTTGCGGTGATCACTCCAGCCATCAATGCTCCCATCCTTCTCGTCCACGGCGGAGCCTGGGCCATCCCCTCCTCCGAAGAGGAAGCTCACGAGTCCGGCGTCCGCGCTGCGCTTCAAACCGGCTACGCGATTCTTTCCCGCGGCGGATCGGCTCTCGATGCCGTCGAGGCCACGGTCACCGTCCTCGAGGACAACCCCACCTTCGACGCCGGGCGCGGCAGCTTTCTCACCTCGGACGGGAGAGTCCAGTTGGATGCTCTGCTCATGGATGGCGGCCGCATGAAGGCCGGTGGCGTGGCTTGCGTCGAGCGCCTCCGCAATCCCATTCAGGCAGCCCGCCTGGTACTCGAAAAAAGTCCCCACGTTTACTTCGTCGCTGCCGGCGCAGAGCATTTCGCTCACGCCCACGGCATGCCCCTCATCGACAACGCCGAACTGGTTCTCGAACGCGAGCGGCAACGCCTCGCTCACGCCAAGCGCCGCGAGGCCGCCGGTCTTGGCGACGATACGTTTTCCGGCGCCGATTCCCCTCTGCATCCCATCCTCCACGACGACAAGAGCCCGGAAACCGCCTTTCCCGGAGATCCCAATTCTCACGATACCGTCGGCGCCATCGCTCTCGACGCCCGTGGAAACCTCGCCGCCGGCACCTCCACCGGCGGCACCCTCAACAAAGCTCCTGGGCGCGTCGGCGATTCTTCCCTCATCGGCTGCGGCTGCTACGCCGATAATCTTTCCGCCGCTGTTTCCCTCACTGGCTGGGGCGAGCCGATCATGAAACTCGTCCTCGGCAAATGGGCCACCGACCGCGTCGCCGCTGGCACGGCTCCCGACCTGGCCGCTCAGCAGGCCATTGCCTACCTCTACGACCGTCTCGGCGGCCATGGCGGCATCATCCTCCTCAGTCCCGACGGCCGCTTCGGCCTTGCTCACAACACTCCGGCGATGGCCTGGGGGATCGCCACTCCTTCCGGTCTCCACACCGGACTCCATGCCCCGCAGGCCATTCTCTCGGCCGGCTAGCGCGCTCATCCAGGTTCCCGAAGCTCCCAGCCCGGCGCAGTGCCCTGCTGCGCCCCGCAGGCAGCATCTTCAAATCAGGGATCCAACCCTTGCCGGTGGCAATTATGGTGCGGCAATGTGGCCCAGAGGCATCCGGGCGATACCGGGATTGGCCTTTACAGGCAGAGACGGACACGAAAGATTCAAGGCAGCCATCGATCAATGCGATGGCTCGTAAGGCTCGACAAGCAGCAGGTTGGAAAGAATTCCTCGCTCCTCCGGCGTAAAGACGCCCCGGTAGCTGTTCGAATCGAGTACTGTCTGGCGCTGGTCCGGTGGCACTGTGCGCAGTGCCCGAAAGGCGTTCCTCATCATCGCGCGACGCTCCGGTGGCAGAGTTCTCCAGCGTTGTGCCGAGAGTCTCACCTGCATCCGCTCCTGCGGCGGGAGCTGCTCGATCATCTGCATACGCTCCAGCCGGCGTTGCCGCTGCATCGGGGTAAGTTCATCGATATGCTGCAGTTGCCGCACCACCCGCTGCTGTTCAGCTACTGGCAACCGCGCAAAGCTGGGATCGGCGCGCAGCATCTGTTCCTGTTGTTGAAAAGGAAGACTGCTGTGCTCGTTCAGCCATATACCCAGGAAACTTCGCGGCATCCTGGCGCACGCTCCGCCCCCTGGACCCGCAGGACCGGGGTATCCGGGATGAGATTCCGCCACCTGGAATCCGGGGTCAGAGTGAAGCTTCCCGCCGGCTTGCGACCAGCCCGATGCCCCTGCCCCGTTGCGACTCCAGCCACTCTGTTCTCCCTGATCGTTTCCTTTCGCCGGCCACCGAGCAGAGCGCACCTTCCCAGCCGGGGCGTGAGACGAGCCACCTTCCCCCTGCTGGCCGCATCCCCAGGCAAACTGCACCGCGAGCAGGACAGCGACTGCTGCTCCAACCGCACACCTCCTCCAACCCGCCTCGCGTGCTTTCGTCAACTCTTCCCCCCCCACATCTTGTCCAGAGGTCAATTCCCGTTCTGGTCGCTACTCGAAATGACCTCCAACTGATCCAGTAGTTGGGCGTTGTTGTCCATCGTCTGCAGGTCATGGACTACCGCTGCTTGTTCGGGAGTTGCCGGCGGCTGTTCCCAGTTGGTGAGATCGAGATAAGTGCCTCCCCCCAGAAGAAGCACAACTGTCAGCGCCATGGCCGCCAACGGGTAATAATGAATCTGTGGCCGATCGACAAAATGGGCGTGCAACCGGGCCATGGCTCCCTGAAGCCAGCCCGACGGCGCCGCCTCGCGTTCTTCCCGCAAGCGCGCATTCAGCCGGGTCAGGAAATACGGGCTGGGCTCCGGCAGTTCCCAGCCGTCCAGCAGCGCCAGGGTGGCGCGCAGATCCTCCAGTTCCTGGCGACAGTCCGGGCAATTCTCCAGGCACGCTCGAGCTGCAGCGGAGGCTGCAGACGGATCGAGCAGCAGCTCCTCCAGTTTCGAGTTCTTCCCACGGCAACTCAAATTCTTCAACTCCATCTGTTTCACCTCCCGCCCTTTGCCGGTGTTGCCCGGCTTTTTTCACTCAGACGAAGTCTTTCAGCTTGTCTCGCAACGTCTGATAAGCGCGGAAAAGCAGCGACTTGGTCGCCGACTCGCTCTGTTTCAGCACCGCGCCGATCTCGCGGTAGTCCATCCCTTGGTACTTGTGCATCAATACCGCCATTCGTTGCCGTTCCGGCAACGCCATCACATGCGCGCGAATGGCCTTCATGCGTTCCTCGCGCAGCAACTGTTCCTCGACCAGGGGCTCACCGTCAGCCACTTCCGGCCTGGCTCCCGTCTCTTCGTCCGGAAGATCCAGAGAAATACTCTGCGCTGCCCGCTCGTACCGGTGATCGCGCGCGTGGTTCACCGCCAGGTTCGTCGCAATGCGGTACAGCCAGGTACTGAACTTGGCCTCGGCCCGGTAACTTGCGCGCGCGCGGTAAACACGCAGAAAAACCTCCTGAGTCAGTTCTTCCGCAATCGCCTGGTTGCGCACCATCCGAAAAAGAAAGTGCAGGATCGGACGGTGGTATTTTTCCACCAGATAGTTAAACCCCTCTTCATCCCCGGCAGCCACCCGCAACATGACAGCCTGGTCGCCGGCCGGGTCCAGACCGGAGGAATCGGAGCGAACAGAGGCCGACCGGGAGCGCGTCAAACCTCCCGGCGCTTCCGGCCATTCATTCGGACGAATAGCCTCTCCTGCTACCAAGGCCGAGTTGTCCAGCGCCAAGGTCGCCATGTCCTCTGGAACCCGGTCAGGAGAGGAAGGTTGCGCGGAAAAAGAACTTTCACGCCCGGAATCTTTCTGTGCGGGAGTTTCGGAGCGCTCACCAGCCGGTTCGCTGCCGTCGTTCCCGAAGGCCAGGAACGAAAAGCCGGCGCCAGGAAAAACAGAACCGGTTTGACCGGAACTCGCCAGCCCCGGTTTCGCCAGGCCCCAGTTCGTGAACACGCCACATCCTCTTTCCGGCGCCGGACGTGGCGCCGCCAGCGGGTCGCAGGGCGGGCCGCTGGCGGCGCGGATTGATTTGGATCTCCAGTACATCGTTCCTCGAACGTCCGTTTAGTCCCGCTCGAAACTACCCGGGAGGGTTGGCCGTAAGACCCTGATGGTGTTACTCTAGTTTACGGTATGCCCAGCTGGATCGTTTCGAGTCCAGCTTGTTTTTCAGCTTCGCACAAGGGCGCTTAACTCAGCGGTAGAGTGCCACCTTCACACGGTGGAAGTCGCAGGTTCGAATCCTGCAGCGCCCACCAATATAATCAACAACTTATAGAAAAAAGCGAAAACGAGATACGTCGAAAGTACGTTGGTTCTACGCAGCGGCTATTTCTCTCCCTTCTATTACCGGTGCGGTACGGTCCATGAGCACGTCCACGACTCGGGTCTGCGCATCGCGCTTGGCGGTCGTAATGGCCTTGGTATACACGTTCATCGTGGTCTGGAAGTTTGCATGTCGCATCAGCTCCTGAACCACCTTGACGTCTTCCCCATTCCCCTTAAGCAGGGTCGAATAGGTGTGCCGGGAGGTATGCCAGCCCACTTCTTTCTTGATCTTCGCCTTCTGGGCAGCCGGCCTCAAGAACCTCGTGAGCAGGGTATTCGTCCAGGGCGGCATTTTTCCTGCCGTCCATTCACTCGCAAAGACCCAATCTGTGGCTGACCCATAGGTGTGATGTGGCTCCGCTTGTTTGGACAGGTTTTTCTGGTTTTTAAAGGGAGTCAGATAAATACCCAGCTTCGGTCAATGCCTGTCGAGTGCAATTTTCGGTCTTGATGGCCGTCTCTGCGGCGTTGCTGAAGCTGCTTCGCCGGAGATCTGAGAAGATGCGGCTGGATAAATAGCCTCCAGCCGCGTGCCGAAAGTGGAACGAGATTTACTGGGGAAGGAGCACAGTGTCAATCACATGGATGACGCCGTTGCTGCACCGAATGTCTGTCTTGATAACATGAGCATTGTTCACCATGACCTTGCCGCCCTCGACCATGATCTTCACGTCCTGGCCATTCAATGTCTTGGCCTCATGCAACTTGACCATATCCTTCGCCATGACCTTCCCGGCGACTACATGGTAGGTCAGGATCGAGATCAGCTTCTGTTTGTTCTCCGGCTTCAGCAGATTTTCCACTGTTCCAGCAGGCAGCTTGTCAAAAGCCTCATCAGTCGGCGCGAAGACTGTGAACGGACCCGGTCCCTTGAGAGTGTCCACCAGACCCGCGGCCTTTAGCGCTGCAACCAGGGTCTTGAAGTTGCCCGCAGCTACCGCGGTTTCCACGATGTCCTTCTTGGGAGCTGCGAATGCGGTGCTGCTGAAGCTCACGGTGAGCAGCAGGGCACAGCAGATGATTCCGTAAATTCGTTTCATTTGAATTCTCCTTGAATTGCATGGTGCTTTTGTCGAGATTCCGTACTGCCAGATTGCCGTATCGGACTCTACATACCAGTGGGTGCCGTAGGCGTAACGCCTTGCACGGGTTGATCCTGCGTGAGGAGAAGCGAAAATGCCGTACCAGGGGGGGTGCTACTGGGGTTGGGGTCCAGGGCGACGGCTGTGTAGATGTCACCTGCCATCAGGGGTACTCCCGTGGAACCGGTATCAATCGCGACAGCAGAGGGGTCACCCGTCGCGGTGACGCGTACCTCATAGGAACCAGCCGGGACCTCGAGATACTTGGTTACGGTGCCGAAGGAGAAGTTAGTAAGGACCGGTGTCACCGGGTTCTTGGGATCAGTAAGGCTCACCCCGGGAGCCGTTACGTAGACATCGACTGCGCCTGCGCTGGGTGAGCCGTGCACAACACGAATCTTGCAGTCGCCGCTGGTTGGCGGAGTAAGGTCATCATTCTCAATGACTGCCTGAAGTTTGGCGGGCGTGTTGAGCGCAAGGATTGTGTAGTACTGGTTTTTGGTGAAAGTAGCGTTGGCGCTCAGGACAGCCGTGGTATCTTTGCCGGCGGCGAAAACCTGAACTTTCTCATTGGTGCCTGCGTTGACCTGGGCATAGCTCATGGTCGCGTCTCCGTAGGCCGTGTTTTGGGCGGCAAATGTGCTGGCGATCTGGACGTCTACGTTAGGAGCACCAGGGGAGGCGTGAATGAATTTCACGTAAGCATAGTCGCTGCTGCCGCCACAGCCGGCCAGTGCAAATACGCCTGCCAATGCTCCGAAGGATAGGAGTTTGGGAATTCTGGAAAACATGAAAGATTCACCTCACGAGAGAGAGTTTGTTAGATTGCCGATCCCAGAATGCTACCGCTGGGAATCTAAGAAGTGGGGCGTCGAATGACGCGCGTGAGGCCCCACCAAGGAAATCAGTCTCCGTCTTCGTCGTACCAACGTGGAAGATCGATGATGACCTTTGCAGTGCCAAACCCGAATCCACCCTTGAATGCAGAGACATGGAAGACGCTTGGTTTGATGTTCTGAATCAGGCTTGATCGGGTCTATTGCTCCAAGGAAGCTGATTACGCCTTGCACATACTTGACAGTAGCTCAAAAAAAAGTGAATATCAGTTAATACATGATCACGGATGCACTTCGCTTAACGGTCAAGCAAAAATAAGAGGAAATTTTGAAAGATACGAAATTATCCCGTGAACGCGAGAAAACAGACGT
>JBMFHN010000120.1:0-7638 GCA_049976805.1 Occallatibacter sp.
GGCGGTTCGCCCCGATTGCTTCACCGTGCAGCCGCCCGGAATGCCGCGACTGAAGATCGCGCCCGGGTGCTTTCGAATCAACTATACACTGGCCTGAAGCCATCGTGGCCGGTTGGGGTAGCGCATTCCTGCCGCGCTTTGCAAATCGCGCGGATTCCACTTGCGATCTCCGGAAATCAGCGCCGCGCGCAGAATTTCCCCGCTTCGTGACAACCATGGAATCACTGCGTTATAAACATCTTGAACGGCTGATCCGAGGCGAAGACTCGCCGGGCAGCGAGAAGACACTCGCTGCGTTGCCAGCAACGCCACCGAGAAGAGGGAGATCCAAGGTCTATGACGACTGCTGTTGCTGGAAAAGGCCTGGAAGGAATTGTCGCCGCGAACTCCGGAATCTGCTGGATCGATGGCGAAGCGGGCGTCTTGTCCTACCGGGGAATCGACATTCACGAGCTGGCCCTGCATTCGACCTTCGAGGAGACCACCTACCTGCTCTGGAATGGCATCCTTCCCACTCAGTTCGAGCTCCGCGAGTTTCAGACGCAGCTTTCTCTCGCCCGCCGCCTCGACTCCCGCATCGTCGATCTGCTGCGCGCCGCGCCCGCTTCGGCCTCGCCCATGGAAGTCCTGCGCACGGCCGTCTCCTCGCTCAGTTTCTACGATGCCGACGAGAAGGACAGCTCCCACGACGCCAATGTCCGCAAAAGTTACAACCTGACCGCGCAGATGGCCATGATCGTGGCCATCTACGACCGTGTGCGCAAGGGCAAGGAAATCATTCCCCCTGACCGATCGCTCAACCATGCGGCGAATTTTCTCTGGATGCTCAACGGCGTGCGTCCGTCCGAAACCGCCGTCCGCACCATGGACCTGGCTCTGGTTCTGCACGCCGAGCACGAGCTGAACGCCTCCACCTTTGCCGCCCGCGTCATCGCCGCTACCCTCTCCGACATCCATTCGGCGGTCACCGGCGCTCTGGGCGCGCTCAAAGGCCCCCTGCACGGCGGCGCCAACGAGGGCGTCATGCGCCTGCTGCTGGCCATCGACAAGGCGGGCGCCGACCCGGTTGAATACGTCCGGAACATGCTCGCCGCCAAGCAGAAAATCTCCGGCTTCGGCCACCGCGTTTACAAAACCGAGGACCCCCGCGCCACCCACTTGCGCCGGATGAGCGAGGAACTTGGTCGCGATGCCGGCCAACCCAAGTGGTACGAGATGTCCCGGGCCATCGAACTTTATATCAACGCCGACAAAAAGCTGAACGCCAACGTCGATTTCTACTCCGCCTCCACTTACGCTACCCTGGGCATCGACATCGACCTCTATACGCCCATCTTCGCCATCAGCCGCATCGCCGGCTGGGCCGCTCACATCATCGAGCAACTGGACGACAATCGCCTCATCCGTCCCCGTGCCCAGTACATCGGCCCTCCCTACCCGGCCCGCTACATTCCCATCGAAGAACGCGGCTAGCCCATCCGCTGCTGAAGTTTGCATCCGGGAAAGCCGGGTTTTGAGCTGGCGGGGAGCTGCTCTTCAGCCCATGGAAAGCAGCTTTTCTCAGCGCCTGCCGCACTGGCCATCCGCGCCGGCATCAACCGCGCATGGCGGAGCCCCGCTCAGAGGCCTTCCGCCTGCCTGCCCTTCCACAGCAGATACAGTCCCCAGGCAGCCAGTGTGCAACTGTCGCGGATTGCCCCCGAGCGCATCATTTCTTCGAACTCGCCGAGCGGAACCGCGCGAGCCGCCAGGTCGTGTTCCTCGGCATCGGGAGTTTTCACGGTCTCCACGAGCCCCGTGGCCAGGAAGACGTGCAATCGCTGGCGGGTGAATCCGTAGGCGATCCACAACTCTCCCAGCCGCGTCATCCGTGCGGCTTCGATTCCTGTTTCTTCTTTCAGCTCGCCTCGGGCCAGATCCTCGGGATCGCCGATCTCCCGTTCCCAGCTACCCTGCGGCAACTCGAGCGCCCGCTCCCCGATCGTATAGCGAAACTGCTCGACCAGCCAGACGCGTTCTGCTTCAACGGGCAGAATGATCGCCGAGTCGTGCTTCTCCACCACGCCGTAGATGCCGCGCTCACCGTTCGAGCGCAGAATCTCGTCCTCGCGCACCCGCATCCAGTGGTTGCAATACACTTCGCGGCTGGCGAGTGTCGTGATGGAGCGGCCTGCCGGGCTTTCAACCAGCTTCATGGAATCTCCTTCTCCGCGCTTTCGAAGGCGGCAAGGGTGGAGCGGACGCGAAAAAAGCATACGCCCGGCAGGCGCGCGCGACCCTGGAAAGCCGCCTAATTCTCCTGCGCGCGGAATCTGCGCAACCGGCCCATCAGCGAGGCTGGTCCGCTCACTGAAAGCCGGACCCGTTCGCCTTCGTAGGCGCGGGAGTGCACGATCATGCCCGCTTCGATGGCTGCCAGCGCCGCGCCTTCCCGCTGCGGAACGCTCAGTTCGGCCATGACGACCGGATCGGAGCGCAGGGCGCCGTCGATCGCCTCCAGCAGCGCGCCCATTCCCTCGCCGGTGCGCGCTGAAACCAGAATTTCGCCGGTCTGCCGTGAGCGCTCGACGAGTCCCTCGCGCTCGTGCTCATCCAGCAGATCCATCTTGTTCAGTACCTCGATGCGCGGTTTCTTCAGGCAGTCCAGCTCGCCCAGCACCCGCTCCACCTGAAATTTCTGCTCTTCGCCGTGCATGGAGGAGGCGTCGCGGACGTGCAACAGCACCTCGGCCTCGACCACCTCTTCCAGTGTGGCGCGGAAGCTGGTCACCAGCGTGTGCGGAAGATTGCGAAGAAAACCCACCGTGTCGGACAACAGAATTCTGCGCCGGCTGGGCAGGGCGAGAGCCCGCAGTTTCGGATCGAGCGTGGCGAACATGCGCGCCGAGGCAAGCACTTCGGCGCCGGTCAGGCGGTTGAAGAGCGTGCTCTTGCCTGCGTTGGTATAGCCCACCAGGGCGACTGTCGGCGCTGGAACGGCCTCGCGCCTCCGGCGCTGCTCGCGCCGCACCCGGCGCACCGCCTCCAGATCCAGCTTCAACTGGTCGATGCGCCGCTGAATCCGCCGCCGATCCGTTTCCAGCTTGGTTTCGCCCGGCCCGCGCGTGCCGATTCCGCCGCCCAGTTGCGATAACGCCCGCCCCTTGCCCACCAGCCGTGGCAGCAGGTATTCAAGCTGCGCCAACTCCACCTGCAACTGTCCTTCGCGCGTCCGCGCATGCCGGGCGAAGATGTCCAGGATCAATTGCGTGCGGTCCAGAACCCGGCAAGGCAGCAGGTTTTCAAGATTGCGCAGTTGGGTCGGCGTCAGATCGTGGTCAAAGAGCACCAGATCGGCCCCGGTCGAAGCCGCCACCCCGGCGATCTCTTCCACCTTGCCCGCGCCGATGAGCGTGGCAGGATCGAGCTGCGTGCGCCGCTGCAGTATCTCCGCGACCACTTTTCCGCCGGCGCTCGCCACCAGATCGCGAAATTCAGCCAGCGATTCGGCAGAGTTCAGATCCGTCAGGGGCAGCGCCTGCGCAGGCCTGGCACCGGAAACAGCAAGGGAATCCTGCCCGCCGGCGTCCAGGTCCGCGCTTCCCGTCAACGGCCGCGTCTTTGTCCGCGCCGCGCGGCTGCTGCCGAGCCGTCCCGTCAGTTCCACCTCGACCAGAATCGCCTGCTCGGATTTCTCGTCCCGGAGATCCTGGTCTGTTTCAGCCGCCCTGGAAAACGCGGACAGCTTTCGTCCCCGCGCCATCGATCGAGTCCCTGCGCGAGTTTCGGAGCTGCTGGTTCTGTTTTTCTCTCCGCCCAAGAAAAACCGCTTCCCGCCGCTTATGACTGCTCCGCCGAGGAGGCCGAAACCGGCTGTGCAAGGCTGATCGGCGACGGTGCCACTCCCGTTTGCGCACCCGGCTGGCGGTGTTCGCTGTGCAATACAGCCCGATTGCTCACCACCGTCGAAATGGCGTGTTTGAAGATCAACTGTTCCTGGTTGTTGTTTTCCAGAAGCACGGAATACTTGTCGAAGGACCGGATCTTCCCGGTCAGCTTCACGCCGCTGACCAGATAAATCGTAATCGGGGTCTTATCCTTGCGAACCGTGTTCAGGAAGGTGTCCTGAATGTTTTGTGCCGGCTTGCTCTCCATTTGCCGATCTCCTGCTTTCTTTGGGGGTGAAGTTAAATGCCAGTAAACAGAGCATGCTCATACAAGAAGGCGCGCGCGGCGCCGGAACCTCGAAGCCGCCAACGCTCGCAATGGCTCAACAATATAAGGCTTTGCCGACGTTTTCAACCCCATCGTTGAAACCACCTGCGCGCGCGACTGGTAACATGGTCAGGTGGAGAGCGTTCCCAACCCGAGCCAGAGTTCCTCACCGGCGAAGAATTTCAGTCGCCGGGCTGACCCACCGGTTCCCATGCTGGATCTGGCCCGCCAGTATCAACCCCTCCGGCAGGAAATCATCGCGGCGCTCACGGCCGTCGTCGAGAGCCGCCAGTTCATCCTCGGCGACGCGGTAGCCGCCTTCGAGCAGGCTGCCGCGGCCCGTCTCGGGGTTGCCCACGCCATCGGCTGTTCCTCGGGCACCGACGCTCTCTGGCTGGCTTTGGCCGCGGCCGGCATCGGTCCCGCCCTTCACCGGCAGAACGCCACCGGCGAAGCCCCTCAAACCGGCGAACGGGTCGTCACCACCCCCTTCAGCTTCTTTGCTTCCACCAGCGCCATCCTGCGCGCCGGCGCGCAGCCGCTTCTCGCCGACATCGATCCGGCCACCTTCAATCTCAGTCCAGCCGCCGTCGAGAGCCTCCTCGACAGCTCACGGGGCGCTGGTGTCCGAGCCATTCTCCCCGTTCATCTCTACGGCCAGCCGGCCGACTGGGTGGCTCTTGCACGCATCGCCCGGGAGCGCGGCCTGCTGCTCATCGAAGATGCTGCCCAGGCCTGGGGCGCGCAGTGGACCCCGCCCGGTGGCCAGCCTGTCAGCGCCGGTGCCCTGGGCTCGGCCGCCGCCTTCAGCTTTTACCCCACCAAGAACCTCAGTGCGGCGGGCGACGCCGGCCTGGTCACCACCAACTCCGACGAGATTGCTCGCAGCGCGCGCAGCCTTCGCCAACACGGCATGACCCGCCGCTACTACCACGACGAACTCGGCTGGAACACCCGCATGGACGGCTTCCAGGGCGCCATCCTCCAGGTCAAGCTGCGCTACATTGACGCCTGGAACCAGGCCCGCCGCGCCGTTGCCCGCCGCTACCACGCCCTCTTTCACTCCGCCGGCCTCGCCGAGGCAGGCCCCTATCCCGCGCACGGCCTCGTCCTGCCCCACGAAGTGGCGGGCACGCGCCACGTCTGGCACCAGTACGTCGTTCGCACCCCCCGCCGCGATGCCCTGCGCCAGTTTCTCACCGACCGCCGGATCGGCTCGGAGATCTACTATCCCGTTCCGCTGCACCTGCAGGCGGCGCTCGCCGGTCTGGGCTACAAGGAAGGCAGCTTCCCCGAAGCCGAGCGCGCCGCCCGCGAGGTTCTCGCCCTGCCCATCTTCCCCGAGTTGCGCGAGGATGAACAGCAAATCGTTGTCCGCGCCATCGCAGAATTCCTCTCCTGACCATCTTCTCTGCAATGCCCGCTCACCGCCATCGATCCTTCCTGCGTCGCGGTCTGTCTCGCCTTTCGCTGCTGGACTCCAGACTCCAAAACAACCAGGGATGACGCGATCTGCCGGGCCTCCGTCCTGATCCAGTTCAAGAGGAGCGGGGCAAGCCCCCGAGCAATTCCTGCAGCGCAAGGAAGTCGCACCGTGACAGCGCTTTTGAAGACCCATCGCCGGGGTCTTCTTCCGCGGCTGTGCCGGCCGTTGCGGCGTTTCCGCAGAAGATCTCCGGGAACAACCTGAGGAGTGAGAAGCCGAAAAATGCGGCGCGAAGGCGGGGAACAGCACCTCTGCTTGCCGCGGAGGGCGAGCCTGAACATGACCGAAATTTCGGGGTTGATCGTGGATCCGCGCGGCTCAGGAATACGGGAATAGAGTGTCTGAAGTGGACGGCATTGTGGCCAGCCGGGCACGGCGGCCACGCGACCGGGGCTCAGGCGAGGCAAGCAGACCGGCAATTTCACGTAGCTCGGTGCGCGCATGAGCCAGGATGGCAGACACTTCTTCCAAAGACGGGGTGGAGTCGGAAGGTATCAGTGGCAGGCGGGACTGCGGATCGCGGTAAGGGGTTGGCAGGGGATGGGCATGTCCTTTTGCCAAAACCTGGCGTGCGCCGGCCAGCGTGTACCCCTCACCATGGACCAGTTGCCTGATCTTCAGGACAAGCTCAACGTCGCGGCGGCGGTAAAGTCTTTGGCCGGAGCCACTCTTGTTGGGCCTGAGCTGGGGAAATTGCGTTTCCCAAAAGCGCAGGACGTAGGGCTCGACACCGCAGAGGCGGGCCACATCTCCAATTTTGAAGTACAGGCGGTCAGGGATCACCGGAAGCGGATCAGGGGCGCGTTTCTGAGAGAGTTGCATGGCCATGGCAAATTGGGCGTACCGCAACGGGGATGAACACCCCTCCCTGTCCCGGATTATAGGCCACAATTTGCACTGATTGTGAGGCAATTTTGCAGGAAATTTCTTCGCTCCCGCGAGCCGGTCGCCTTTTTCGCGCGCGGATGGATCCGACGATGACATGATTTTTCCCCGGCTACAGACCTTCGAAAGAATGTAAACTGTTCAATTATAATCACTTAATTGTGAATACGGATTTAGAATTCGATCATGAGAGAATTCGCGGAGCAAGCCGGACTTCATGGTGTTCGAGAAAAGGTTTGCCGTTTCTCGGCGATTCGGCTTGAGGAAGTTGGTCGCAGCTAAGTACAATGAAGAGATGGAAAATAGGCGAGAATCTGATCACACCAGTTTGAAATCTTCGCTGCAGGGATGGTTGCAGGCAGGAGCGATTTTCGTTGCGCTGGCCGCAGGATTGGTCGCTGTTGCGCCGCGAGCAGTTCTGGCGGATGCGATGCTTTCCCATTCCTCCGCAACAGCTTCCCCCTTGGTTCCGGCAACGAGCGCGACTCCTGCTTCGCTTTTGCAGCAGAAACCCACGGCGATGGCTTCGGCCAGTCTGCTCCGGGGCATTGCTTCCTGGTACGGCGATATGTTCAACGGCCGTCTTACGGCGAGTGGAGAAAAGTTCGATATGTACGCGATGACCGCTTGTCATCCAACCCTGCCTTTCGGGTCGTTGGTTCGGGTGGTTGATCTCGAAAACCATCGCTCCGTTGTGGTGCGCATTACGGATCGTGGCGAGCTTTATCAAGGCCGCATCATCGACCTGTCGTACGGCGCAGCCCAGAAACTGGCGATGATCAAGCCTGGACTTGCCGCGGTCAAACTCGAAGTTCTTTCCCTGGGTGATCCGAACCGCGGTAAATAGGAGATCGAAAAAGATTCAATCACAGCGACGGCCAGCCTTCGGGCTGGCCGTCGCTGTTTAGCGGGGAGTTGCTGGCCTTGTTTTTGGCGCAAGGTTCGAGGATGACAGCACTGTGTAGGTGGCGGTGGTGATGGGGCTGCTCTGATAGCCGGGGGCGGTGTCGGCGGCCTCGACGGTTTCAGGGGCAGTGATGGAGATGGGGCCGGTGTAGATGGGGGAAGAGGTG
>JBMFHN010000121.1:0-7583 GCA_049976805.1 Occallatibacter sp.
GCCGTCTGCCCATTTGCGGCTCCGGTGGCCGCCAGGATGCGCGCGGCGTCAATGCCCTTTTCCGTCACCAGGTAGGCCTTGGCGTTGACCGCGCGCTGGGCGGCAAAGTGCTGAATCCTTTCGTGCCGGTTGTGCCGGGCCAGGCTTTCTTCGCGCGCTGAGCGGATCTGTTCCGCGGCGCTCTCGTTGCCCACGATGACCAGCTTGGCATCCGGCTGCTTCTCAAGATCGAGGGCGATCTCGTCCAGGCAGGCCTTGGCCTCGTTGTCCACACGCTCCGGACGCAGCCTGTCCTTGGCAAAGCTGAGCGAGCAAAGCGCCTCGGTGTGCGCCACCGGCGGAACGTACGGAGGCGCGATCGTCACGCCGGTCTCTGAACTGGCCGAATGGCCCACGTCGTCGGTCACCGTGCAGACAATCCCCACCGCGCCGGTCGGAGCGCCTGCCGAATTGAAGTCGGCCTGCGCGCCGCGGCCCTGGATCGAGCCAGCCGTGGATGAATAGTGATAGGTCAGCGGACGGTTTTGAGGGCTGACGCCGGTCGCGGTAATGACGCTGGTTTCGCCCGGCTTGATGGTGCCGGGACTGGACCAGCAGCTCACCGTGGGCGGCGCGAAGGGCTTGACCAGGAATCCGGCCGAGCAGTCCGCCGTCTCCCCGGGC
Organism: Occallatibacter sp.; assembly: GCA_049976805.1. Classification (GTDB taxonomy): domain Bacteria; phylum Acidobacteriota; class Terriglobia; order Terriglobales; family Acidobacteriaceae; genus Telmatobacter. Next base: position 664 of record JBMFHN010000121.1, read on the forward strand.
CTCAAACCATCCCTGCCCGCCCTTGCCTGCGCATGCACGGCATAACTGCCCGGAGCCAGCCCGGATGTATCCACCGTGGCCGTATCGCCGTTTCCGGTCACGCCCGGGCCGGACCAGGAATAGACCACGTGCCGCCGGGAACTCGGGAAACCGCCCGCCGCCATCACCGTCACCGGCTCGCCGGCATAGACCTCGGACGAGCTGGCCGAGCAATCCAGTGGCACCGGCATCTGCCGGCGCGGATAGACGTGATAAACGATACCGGCAGCCAGCCGGAAGCCGTTCGCTTTGACACAGCCGCCGGCATCCCAATCCACGCCGTCGGAGCCCAGATAGGGAGAGCCATAGTTGACGTGCACATATTCGTAATCGGCCTCGCTGCGCAGGGCCCAGTGATGACTCAGCTCAAAGTCCGCGCCGCCGCCCAGGGTGAAGGTCTCCCCCGGCGTGTAACTCTGCGAATCCGGCCCTTGCATGCTCACTCCGCCCACCAGGCCATGCACCCAGGGAGTCCATCTGCCATGCCTGCTCCAGCGATAAAACGGGCCGATCTGCATGCTGAACATGCTGCTGTTGCTGGACCCGGTTTCGACCCCTTTCACCCATCCGGGATCATCGACAAACATGTCGTGCTGGCCGGAACTCAGCTCCAGCCCCAGATGCTCATTGAAGAAGCGGGTGAGGCTTTCCACCAGGCCGATCTTCTCCGGATCAAAGGCCACCGGCTGAATCGGGCCGGCTGTCTTATGCACGGTTTCCGAATAGCCATCCACGGTCGTATTGGGATCGTAGAAGCCATACCCCGCAAAGATGTCCCACTTCGAAACCGCCTGATCCACCGGAAGATTCGACGCGGGCAACGCCGCGACCTGGGCGGCAAGTGAAAACGGGATGAAAAGAAAGGGAACCCAGGCACAAAGCCGGCCTGCACACTTCAAACCTCGCACAAACATTCGCTGTCCTCCGCAAGTGATCAGGATGGCAAAGGGATGTGCAGAAGAACAGAAACACCTCTTGATCCCCTCCCTCCTTTGCCCTGGCGCGCTCCTTGACCTCGGCACGCTCCTTGGCGCTGGTAGAGCTCACATTTTGTGATTCTGCCTTCCATCATTACCACAGTTTCAGCGGCGGACAGGAATTATTTCTTATTTTCAATACGTTACCGACTCGCTGCCCCCTGAAAAGAATCGGTAACATATTACTGGTTACCTTGCTGCAACGGTGAACAAAAGGTGGCCATGATACTATTGTTTCGGATTAAAATTTGGTATGTTGCAGCAACCACGATGTCGGGTATGTTCCAGTCATGGAACATGTTCAGTTGATTTCCCATCAAGAGCTTCACAATCGTGAGGAGGGTTCCAAATGAATTCCGGAAAATTGAAAACGGTCTGCGTGGTCCTGGCCTCGGCAGGCATTGCATTGGTTCCAATGGGCTGTAAACAGACCCCGGTAACCCTTTCGGCCGCAGCCAATCCCCCGGCCGTATACCAGGGACAGCCCGTCACTGTGACCGCCACCCCCGGGACGCCCATCACCAAGAAGAGCATCAAGCCGGTCTACACCTGGTCGGGAGAGAACGTGACCGGCAATGGATCCACGGCCACCGTAAACACGGCGTCCGAGAATCCGGGCAGCTATACCGTCACGGCCAAGATGACGGAAATCCATCACTGCGGATTTTTGTGCACCATCCACGACCGGCCTATCGGGTCCGCGGAAGCCACGGCGAACTACGAAGTAAAGTCCTTCGAGCCGCCGACCGTTGGATGCTCGGCCAGCCCCAGCACCATCAAGCCGGGCGAAACCAGCGTCATTACCGCGACCGGCGTCAGCCCTCAGAACCGCCCGCTGACCTACAGCTATTCGGCTGCGGCAGGATCGATCAGCAGCCACGGCGAGACCGCGGAGTTCAACTCTGCAGGCGCTCCCACGGGCACAGTCGCGATTACCTGCACGGTGACCGACGACAAGAACCAGACCGCCAGTTCCGAGACCAACGTGACCATCACGGCTCCGTACATTCCGCCGGCGCCTCACGCCGAAGCGCTCTGCTCGGTCAGCTTCGCCAAGGACAAGATGCGTCCGGATCGCGTGGACAACGAAGGCAAGGCCTGCCTGGATGAGGTCGCGCTCGACCTCGAGAAGCAGCCGGATGCCAAGCTGGTCATCGTGGGCAACGAGGACGCCAAAGAGCAGGCTCGCATTGCGCGCGAAGAGAAGCTCGCCAAGCGCCATCATCACGTTCGTGTTCAAGACGACGCCGCCCAGCGTGCCGTCAACACCAAGGAGTATCTGGTGACGGAAAAGGGCATCGATGCCTCCCGCATCAGCGTGGTCACCGGCATGAAGGACGCCCAGGAAGTGGACAACTACCTGGTTCCCTCCGGCGCCAACTTCTCCTCCGATGTCACGGGAACCACCCCGGTGGATGAGAGCATGGTCAAGGCTCAGCCGCGCACCCCCCTGGCTCTCAGGCACGCGTACAAGAAAGCTGCTGCCGCTTCCAAGAAGGCTGCTGCCGCTTCCAAGAAGGCCGCTGCCGCTTCCAAGAAGGCCGTGACCCAGTAAAGCCACGGGCGAATTTCCTGCTTCCCTTTGAGGGGTGGATCTTCCATCCGCCGCTCAAAGGGAAGATCAACCAGGAAGACCAATTTCCAGCGAATGAAAAAAAGAGGCTGAGCGACGATTCGCTCAGCCTCTTTTTTTCATTCGCTGGAGGCCAGTCTTTGCAGCAGGCCTCCTCGACTCTGATTCTTATCCGTTGCGCCTATCCAACATTCAGGGTCTTCAGCAGGCTGCGCGGCTCGCGCTGAATCTTCTCCTGCAGCAGCGTGATGGCGTAGAGCAGCTGTTCAGGACGCGGCGGGCAGCCGGGAACATAGACATCGACGGGGATCACCTGATTGACGCCCTGCACCAGGGCGTAGTTATTGAACACTCCGCCCGAGGTAGCGCAGGCGCCCATCGAGATCACCCACTTTGGCTCTGTCATCTGGTCATAAAGCCGCCGGATGACCGGAGCCATCTTCTGCGAGACCCGTCCGGCAACCACCATCAGGTCAGACTGCCGTGGCGAGGGACGGAAGACCTCGGCGCCGAAACGCGCCACATCGTAACGCGAGGCGCCCATGGACATCATCTCGATGGCGCAGCAGGCCAGCCCGAAGGTCATGGGCCAGATGGAATTCTTCCGGATCCAGTTGACCGCAAAGTCCAGCGAAGTCAGCAAAACGCCCTCCGGCTGTTCATAGCCGTAGGTCGCCTCGTTCAGCTTGACGCGGTTGCGCGCGCTGCTGTCGAGCGCTCCGAATAAATAATGATCCCTTTCCGCCGTGTCCGTCATGCTTCCACTATAGCGCGAACCGCGCTGCCCGGCTCATCCGCGGTACTGCAGCCTTTCCCCCTTGCGCTCTCCCTTCCGCCTGCCGCCCGTGAAATTTTCCATAGCGCAAAATCAATCAATTGACCAGATATCTTTATCGGTTCCTTATGAGGATCGTATAAAGATGTTCCAAGAACGCCCTTCAGCGGGTGGGCATTCGTCCTGTCTGCTGGCCCGATGAGTCCTCGTGTCTCGGCAGCGCCCGATTCCGGTTCGAGGGCTGCTTCTGGCGCACGACTTTTACAGCCTGGAGCCGGGCAAGCCACTCTCTTGCCCGGCTTTGATCCTGCTCAAGCTCTCCGGGAGTATCGCTTGATGCCTTGCCGAGGAATAAAAATGCTGTCCATTTCCGTCTTGTTGGCTGCCCCCGCCCTGGCGCTGGCTCAGGCGCCGGCCGCCGCGCCGGTCACTCAGGCCCAGTTCGCCGCTCTGGAGCAGGCCGTTCAGGCCTCCGAGGCCGCGGCCGCCAGCGCGCGGCTGGCTGGCGACAATGCCTGGATGCTGATCTCCGCCGCCCTGGTTCTGCTGATGACCGGGCCCGGACTTACGCTTTTTTACGGCGGTCTGGTCCGCCGCAAAAACATCCTGGGCACCATGATGCAGAGCTTCGCCATGATGGGTCTGATCACCCTTCTGTGGGCCGTGGCCGGTTACTCGCTGGCCTTCGGCCGCGGCAACGGTTTCATCGGCGGCTTCGAGCATCTCTTCCTGCGCGGCGTCTCGCTCGCGCCCAATCCAAACTATGCGCCCACCATCCCCGAGCAGACCTTCATGGTCTACCAGCTGATGTTCGCCATCATCACTCCCGCGCTGATCACCGGCGCCTTCGCCGAGCGCGTCAAATTCGGCGCCATGGCGGTATTTCTGTCCCTGTGGTCCATCGTGGTCTACTGCCCCATGGCCCACATGGTCTGGGGCGTGGGCGGCATTCTCAATGCTTCGGGCGGCGCCTGGCCCGTTCTGGATTTCGCCGGCGGCACCGTCGTTCACATCACCAGCGGCGTCTCGGCGCTGGTCTGCTGCATCTACCTCGGCAAGCGCATCGGTTATCCGGAAACGGCCATGCCGCCCCACTCCATGGTCCTCAGCTTCATCGGCGCCTGCCTGTTGTGGGTGGGCTGGTTCGGATTCAACGCAGGCAGCGCGCTCTCGGCCGGTCCTCTTGCCACCAGCGCCTTCATCAACACCCAGTTCGCCGCTGCGGCGGCGGCCGTGAGCTGGACCCTTGCCGAATGGCTTGTCAACGGCAAGCCCACGGCTCTGGGCGCCATCTCCGGCGCTGTCGCCGGTCTGGCAACGATCACGCAGGCCTCCGGTTATGTTCAGCCCATGTCGGCCATTCTCATCGGCCTCATCGCCGGTTTCGTCTGCTCCTACATGGTCTTCCGGGTCAAGAAGTTCTTCGGCTACGATGACTCGCTCGATGCCTTCGGCGTCCACGGCATCGGCGGAACGATGGGCGCACTCCTGACCGGTCTGCTCGCCACCGGAGCCATCAACGCCGCGCTGGGCAGAAACTCGGCAGGCGGCGCCCTGCCTGTCGGCGCCATCGACGGCAACTGGCATCAGGTGGGCAATCAGGCCGTCGGCATGGCCATCGGCTGGACCCTCGCCATCGTGGGCACGCTGCTGCTGCTGGTGCTGGTCGACAAGACGATCGGGCTGCGCGTTTCGCCCGAAGAGGAATCCGCCGGTCTCGATCTTTCACAGCACAACGAGGAAGGCTACGACCTGAATTCCTGAGGCCCCCGGCCCGAACTCCGCGCGGGCCGGCCAACCTTCCGGGGCGATCTGCAGGGACCGCCCCGGAAGATGACTTCACTCCCAGAAGAGGTATCTGCGCATGTTCAAGATTGAAGCCGTCATTCAACCCTCCAAGCTGGACTCGGTCAAGGGCGCGCTGCTCGATGCGGGCATCGAGGGCATGACGATTCTCGAAGCCCGCGGCCACGGCCGCCAGAAGGGCCACACCGAGTTCTACCGCGGCCGCGAGTACTCGGTCGACCTGCTGCCCAAGATCAAGATCGAACTGGTGGTCAACGACGAAATGAAGGACAAGGCCGTCAACGCCATCATCTCCGCCGCGCGCACCGGCCGCATCGGGGACGGAAAGATCTTCCTCAGCCGCGTCGAAGAGGCCATCCGCATCCGCAACGACGAACGCGGCGAAACCGCCATCTGATCCCGGATTTCCCCATCCTTTCTTCCGCACCGGCACAGGAGCGCCTCCGATGGTGGAATAGCCCGTCCAAAAGACCGTGTGCTATTCTTGTTCCAATTTTCCTGCACGAGTGAAAGAAAGCCGTCGTCATCATGTCCGCAGCGGCCCTGGAACCTATGCCCGCCCCGCAACGAATGGCTGTGCGCAGGCGATGGATTGTTTTGCTGTGGACAGTATCTCTCATCTCACTGGGGGGGATGGCCGTCGTCGGCCCGATCGGCAACGACGTGTCACCGTACTGGTCCGCCATCCGGTCGGTCGAATGCGGATCCTCGCCCTATGCCGGCAGCATTGCGGCGCTCAGCGCCTATCACAATCGTCCCGCGGGCGCCGCCGGCGGTCACGCCCTTGCCTTCTGGTATCCGCCGCTCACCATTCCTCTTCTGCGAACGCTGACGCTGCTTCCGGTGTGGCTGCTGGGAGCGCTTTACTTTGGCGCGCTGGCGGCGGCGTTTCTGCTGCAACTGCGCGCGGGCTACCTGATGGCTTCCGAAAAGGATCGCGGCTGGCTCGTTTTTCTGCTGCCCTTCGCCGCTTTCTTTCCCGGCCTGCTGGCGGATGAAAGCATTCTCTACGGAAATCTTGCCTATCTTCTTTACGGGCTGATCCTCACTGCGGCAGTCCCCGGCTGGAAAGAGAACAAGTGGCTCTGGTTTTACCTGGCGGTCGTCTTCGCCTCGATCTTCAAACCTCCGATGATGACCCTGCTCGCCTTTCCGGTGCTGACCGGCAGACGGCAATGGGCGCCGGCATCGGCGGCGGGTGCGGCGGGCTGCCTGCTGTTTGCCGTCCAGCCATTCATCTGGCCCGACCGGTTCCGGGAGTTCCTCCTGACGGGCCATCTGGTGGCCGGCTGGACACACGACTTCGGCTTCAGCCCCTGCGGAGTTCTGAGTCAAACGCTCTGCGCCATGAAGAAGCCGTATTCCCCGGCGAACATTCTCTTCTACCTTGCGTGGGCCACAGCTCTGGCAGCCTTGATGCTGGCGATCCGCCACGAGGTGCATCGCCACCCGCATCTGCGCGAAATATGGGTTCCTTTGGCGCTTGTCGGGGCCGTGCTGCTGAACCCGCGCATCAAGGAATACGACACCGCCCCGCTGACCGTGCCCATGCTGCTCATCGCCTGGCATGCCTTGCGCCAGGGACAGGAGTGGATGGCGCAATGGAGAGCAAAGCACGCCTTCGGCCCGGCCTGCCAGAACAGGGAACAAGCCGCGCCGCGGACACGGCGCGGAAATGCTCCCTGGCCGCAGCTGATCTTGCTGGGATTCGGCTGCTTTGCCGCCTGCAACCTCATCGACATCCTGTGGG
>JBMFHN010000122.1:0-7555 GCA_049976805.1 Occallatibacter sp.
GCCAGCCCGCACGGCCACCGCATCCAGCAACGCCTGCTTGTTCCGGGCATGGGCCGCGAGAATCTCCTCCTCGGGCAGGTCGATCGCCTTGCGCAGGTAAAGATCGTCGCGTCGCCAGCCGGGGATGCGCGCATCCAGCATTTGCTGGAAGGATTCAGAGATCCAGCTGGGCGCGTGCACTCCGTTGGTGATCGAGTCGATGGCAAACTCCGGAAACATCTGGCGCGAAACCTTGGCGTGCTGCATGGACACGCCATTGGCGTAACGCGAGAAATTCAGCGCCAGTAACGTCATGTTCAGCATTTCATCGCGGAAGCACCCCATTTTTTCGAGTCGCGCCGTCCGATCTCTTCCCAGGATGCGGCTGGCCTGCTCGGAAGAGAATCGATCGTGTCCGGCGGGAACCGGAGTGTGGGTGGTAAAGACACACTGCTTGCGCACCTGTTCGATGTCGGCCTCGGTGGCCGCGCCGAGCGGCCCGCCGCCCAACTGGCGCTCCAGCAGGCCCTGCGTCAGCAGCGCTGCGTGCCCCTCGTTCATGTGATAGACATGCACACGGTAACCGAGCGCGTGTGCCATGCGCACTCCGCCCAGGCCCAGCACGATCTCCTGCTGAAGCCGGTAATTGGTGTCGCCGCCATACAAATGATCCGTCAGGCCCCGATCCCAGCCCGAGTTTTCCTCAAGATCCGTATCCAGCAGGTAGATCGGCACCACGTGTCCAGTCTGGCCCTGCAGGTCGTACCGCCAGGCGCGCACCCACACCACGCGATCTTCCACGGAAACCGTAATCCGCGCCGACTCCTCCTGGCAGAACTCGGCCGGATTCCACGGCTGAACGTCTTCGATCTGTACGCCCCTGGGGTCCAGATGCTGCTGGAAATAGCCTTTACGGTACACCAGGGTGAAAGCTGCGAGCGGAACGCCCAGGTCGGCCGCTGAACGCAACGTGTCCCCGGCCAGAACACCCAGTCCTCCCGCGTAGGTGGGCATGCCTGTGGTGATGGCGATTTCCATGGAAAAATATGCCACCAGACCTGGAAAAGATAATGCCTGGCAAGGAATTAGATTCGACGTTGGCTGCATTGCAACTCATGACTCCAGGGTCGCTCCTTTTTTTCAAGAAGCGGCGCAATGGGAATAGAAATTCGGCGCGGATAGACGGCCGTTGGCGCTGCCGCCCGGTTCAATCCGGACAAGCTCATTCGATTTTAGCAAGGAACACATCCGGGACTCCTCAAATTGCCTCGATTCCCGGTCGATCCTTCCTCCAGGCAGTCGCCGGAAGCTTGCCGCGGCCGTCTGTTGTCCTTCCATGAGGGAAATGCTCTCGGAGTTCGAAACTATTTTCCGAGGACCTCGGCCGCGGCTGCTGTCAATCTCTCCCAGATGGGGTCAAGCCACGCTTCGTGCTCCGGCTTCATGAGCACCGAACGAAGGCAGGTCACGAACGGCGAGGAAGTTGCCCCGCCAGAGTTCGAGCCCGCACCCGGCTGGAGCGCGAACCACTCCAGCGGCAATTGCACCAGCGCCAGATGCAAATTCCGCCGGGCGCAGGCGTCGAAAATCCTCCGGGCCCGTTCCGAAGCCTGCTCCGGCGTCTCCGCCTTGACCTTCCAGACCACGATATCCAGCTCCGGCGCGCCGCCGGCGAGCGGCTCAAACCACCCATTCGGTTCTTGCCTGAGCCTCCGATCCAACTCGATGGCGGCCGCGCGGCCACGCCTCAGACCGCGCGCGAACTCGCCGCCCGGCACGAGGGGCAAAAGCCGCTCGGTCGCCCACAGCGCCACCGCCGCCGCTCCGGCGCGGGAGCACTCCAGGCTGATCTCACCCAGGTGCAACTCCTTCGAGGTGAAGTAGGTGTAAGGCGAATCGTGCCGGTAGAAACGTCCCACCTCCGGTGCGCGAAACAGGACACACCCGCATCCATAGGGCTGCAATCCGTGCTTGTGCGGGTCGATGACGATCGAGTCGGCCTGTTCGAGAACCGCGTAAGCCCGCCGCGCCCGCTCATCCAGTTGTTCCGGGATCAGCCGGAAATAGCCGCCATAGGCGGCATCCACGTGCACCCGAAAACCGTACCGTTCGCGCAGCGCCAGAATCTCGTCCAGCGGGTCCACGGCGCCGATGGCCGTCGTGCCCAGTGTCGCGACCACGGTGCCGACGTCTCCCTTGCGCAGCTCATCTTCGAGCGCCTCCAGGCTCATTCGTCCGCGGCTGTCAGAATCGACGGCGGTGAAATCCAGCCTGAGCACAGCCGAGATGCGCTGGTGGGTATAGTGCGCCTGCCGGGAACCGACAATGCGCCCGAAGGTCTTCGATTCCAGCGCCAGTTGCCCGGCCACCCAGAGCGCTTCCAGGTTGGCGAAGGTGCCGCTTGAGGTCAGATGCCCCAGAAAACTGCTCCAGCCGAACATGTGCGCAATCGCTCCGACGGCCTCGATCTCCATCTCCGAACTGGCCCGGCCGCCGTCGCGCGCGTGATTGTTGGGATTGATCGCCATGGCCAGCGCATAGGCCGCCCGTGCAACCGGATGCGGCGGCTTGAGCATCTGGCCGGCATAAAGAGGGTGAAAATACGGATAGTTGTTGGCCAGACGGAGCGCCGTCTCCCCCAGTACCGAGGCCATGGCCTGCGGATCGATCGCCGATTCGGTGGCCGGCTCGAAGGCTGGCAAAGCCGCAAACTGCTCTCTCAGCAGAGCGGTGGCGTGGGATAAAAGCGGGAGAACCGGATCCTGGCCCATAACAACCTTCACCGTATCACAGCAGAAGATCCGGGAAGGATCTTCCGGAGACAGCCGCATCACCCTCCAATTTCCTTCCATCCTGTGATTTATCCGTGAATTCGACGCAGAACCATGAAAAATCGGGGAGCAACGGACAGCCTCTGCGGCTTTTTCTTGCGGAGGATGGTACACTGGGCCCAGCGTTAGAGTCGAACCGGGCGTGAGCAGTACTCGCCCAACCAAGCAAGATTCTGCCAGTGGTCGCTCCGATTCATCCAGCGCAATTCAATTCAGGAAATTCGAACACAATGGAACAAGGTACTGTGAAGTGGTTCAATGACGCGAAGGGCTTCGGCTTTATCTCGCGTCAGAACGGCGAAGATGTATTCGTGCATTACTCTGCGATCAACTCAAGTGGTTTCAAGAGTTTGCAGGAAGGTCAAGCCGTGCAGTTCAACGTGGTGAAGGGGCCCAAGGGCTGGCAGGCTGCCGACGTGCAGCCGCTCTGAACCCATCGGCCGGATTCCGGCAGAATCTAGCAGACACAAGCGAGGGCTGAGAATAAATTCCAGCTCTCGCTTGTTTTTTGTGCAAGCCGGAAGGTGCAGGCGTCTGCGCCCTGCTGAACAGGATGGAGACGGGCGGGCGCTGCGACTGGAAACACCGTGAAGCAAAAGGCAATGACTTTTGATTTTCCCGGATATGTCTCGTAAGATCAGGAGAGCCAGGACGGGTCCTGGACCGCCAACCCGGCCACAATTTTCTGTTCTTCAATCCCGTCGGCAGACGCCGCAACCCTCCGGGCCCATGCTGGTTCACCCCTCGAATGTTGTCATGCGACAATTCCTCGGATATGCCGGAAAGACGCTTCTGCTCCTCTGCGTTCTCCTTGTTTTCGCTGAGAGCCTGCGGTATGCGCTGAAGTATCCGGGAGTTGACCTGCGCTGCAAGATCGTTGGCGCCAGGCTCCTGATGGCTCATCTGAATCCCTATCCTGACCCTACAGTCTTTGAGCAGAATGTACGGTTGCGGATGCTGAACTGGAACACATACAGTCCTGCCTTGCTGGTGCTTTATTGCCCTTTGAGCGGATTGAAGTACTCCACGCAACGCCTGCTGTATTTTCTTCTCGACTGGGTGTGTGTCGCCGGCTTGTTCTGGCTGACCCGTTCGTGGTTCAACCGCGCCTCGCAAGGGCTGCATGCTGCCTTGTTCGCCCTTTTCGCAATTACCGACTTCGCGCTTGTCCTCCACATGGAGAGAGGACAGTACTATCTGGAGATTGCGGTTGTGGTTGCCGCGGCAATCACGCTTTGGCGGACCCATCCAGGCCAGCCAGGCTGGATTGGGCCACTTGGCTTGTCCTGCCTTCTGCTGATCCGCCCTACGTTTCTCATTCTGCTCCCCGTGCTATGGCTGCAGGGCTTTCGACAGCATGTACGGCGAACCCTCGCTATTTCCTGCGGCATCGGCCTGACCCTGCTCATCGCCTTCGGCTTGCAGCCATGGCGAGCATACTTCGCAACCGTCCGGCAAATTCAACAAAGGTATGTCGAATCGCTCTTTCTGCCGGAGCAATCGGGACCGGTACAGCTTTCAGAAAGAACCGCCAGCGCGGCCTACCGTCAGGTGGAAGGAGAAGACTTTTCTCAAAGCCTTTCCTCGCTTTACGTCACCTCCCGGTCCTTCCTCTCCATCTGCATGACAGGAAAGCACACCCGCTCAATTGTTACGAAGGTATTCCCGAACGCGAAGTTGCTGTACCGCGTCAACAGCGCACTTCTCCTGTTGTCGGCTGGTTATTGCCTTCTGATCGCGCATCTGTTGCGCAGCGCTTCAACGGACATAAAACTTGGCTTTGCCTTTTTCACTCCCATCGTCGTGGAAAGCTTCGCTCCGCAAAGAAACGCATATTGTGATGTGATGCTGATTCCAATCCTCCTGCTTGGTTCGGCGGTTCTGGCGCAAAAGGTTGACTGGAAAGATGTGAGATTCCGTGCGTTTGCCTTTTTTGTCGTGGCAGTATGCGCCATTTCCGCCCTGGGGCCGCGCCTGCCCCTGCTGGCCGGCCGTCCGCTCATGGCGCTGAGTCTGGCAAGATTTGCCGTGCTGTTTTTGTGCGTCAATATCCTCTTCGCAGCGGCAGCCTGCCGAGCAACCCGCGTTTTTGCCCACGATGAAGAAGGTACCCGACAAATTCGCATTTAACTTTTCTTTGCCCCGGGCGGATCAAACGAAGGGGGAAAACAGGTAATCTGGGAAAGACTTGATTCTCATCGAAACGGTGCAAATTCTTTGACAGACAAGACGGCGATCCTCATCGGGGCGGGCCCGGCGGGCCTGACGGCGGCTCTCGAACTCGAACGGCGCACCCGCATTCAGCCTGTTCTGATCGAAGCGGGCGAGCAGGTGGGCGGCATCTCGCGGACCATCCGCCACAACGGCAACCGCATGGACATCGGCGGCCATCGTTTCTTCTCGAAGTCCGACCGCGTCATGCGCTGGTGGCTGGAGTTGATGCCGGTTGAAGAGGCGGGCGGCGACGGAGAGGGTGAGTTGCGTTACCACGGCCAGCAGCGCGAGGTTCCGGCTTCCACCGAGGCCGCCAGCCCGCAGGCCCGGGAACTGGTCATGCTGGTTCGCCAGCGAAAGAGCCGCATTTACTTCCTGCGCCGCTTCTTCGACTATCCCATCCGCCTGACCGGGACGACCTTCAAGAATCTTGGCCTGGTGCGCACGATCCGTTGCGGGACAAGCTACCTGCGAGCAGCCTTGCTGCCGAGGCGCCAGGAACATTCGCTTGAAGATTTCCTCATCAACCGCTTCGGCAAACAGCTTTATCTCACCTTTTTCAAGTCGTATACGGAAAAAGTCTGGGGCGTCGCCTGCAATGAAATCAGCGCTGAATGGGGCGCGCAGCGCATCAAGGGACTCTCGCTCAAGGGCGTCGTCACCCATTTTCTCAGCAAGAGCTTCGGCGCAGGACAATCCGGCGGCATTGCGCAAAAGAAAACGGAAACATCGCTGATCGAGAGATTTCTCTACCCCAAGCTGGGCCCTGGCCAACTCTGGGAGCATGCCGCCGATCTGGTCTGCTCCGGAGGCGGCCAGATTCATTTCGGCACAGAAATCGACCGCATTCACGTTGCGGGCAACCGGATCGTTTCGGTCGAGGGCCGTACATTGTCCGGCGAGCGGATCACTTACACCGGGGATTACTTTTTTTCCACCATGCCCGTGCGCGATCTGATCCGCGCCATCGCCGCCACTGCCCCGGACAGGGTTCCCGCCGAGGTCTTCGAGATCAGCGAGGGGCTCATGTACCGCGATTTCATTACCGTCGGCCTGCTCGCCAACCGTCTCGCCGTGACCGAGAAAGACGGCGCTCCGCTCAAGGACAACTGGATTTACATCCAGGAACCGGATGTCGTTGTTGGCCGTCTGCAAATCTTCAACAATTGGAGCCCGTGGCTGGTTGCCGACCCGGAAAAGGTGTGGATCGGTCTTGAATACTTCTGCAACGAAGCCGACCCGCTGTGGAAACTCTCCGATGAAGAAATGGCACGCTTTGCCATTGCCGAAGCCGCCAAGATCGGAATCCTCCGCGCTGCGGACGTCGCAGATTCCCACGTCGTTCGCGTTCCCAAGACCTACCCGGCCTACTTCGGCAGTTACGACCGTTTCGACCGGATCCGCGATTTTACCGACAACTTCGAAAATCTTTTTCTGATCGGCCGCAACGGCATGCACAAATACAACAACCAGGATCACTCGATGCTGACCGCCATGACCGCCGTGGACAACATCGTCGGCGGTATCACCGCCAAGAACAACATCTGGGCCATCAACACCGAGATGGAGTATCACGAGCAAAAGGCGGAAACATAGGCTCCGGACCGGCAGATCCGCTGCCATCCCCGCGCGGGAATCCGGTTCGTTTCCGCTCCCTGCCGCCCATGGCTCACGCCGGCTGCAAGGCTTTTGGCATTCTTCGGTATATTCTGAAAGGTTACCGAGCCGGGGGCCTACCCCGCGGCCGGAAATCCCAGGACTAGGAACGCATGAGCACGCAAACCATTGCCATCCACCTGCCTGACGGCGCCATTCGCGAAGTGCCCGCCGGAACGACGCCTCTCGATATCGCGAACTCGATTTCACCGCGGCTGGCGACGGCTGCCGTGGTGGCGCGGCTGACGCCGCTCGATGTCTTGTCGGCACAGACGAAGGACAACCGGACGGCGCACGGCGAACAGCCACCGGAAGCCGCCATGTACGCCACCGAGGACTCCTCGGCTCCGCGCCTGGTGGACCTGAACACGCCGCTCACCGCCTCGGCGCGCCTGGAACTGCTGACCGAGAAGGATCCCGAGGCGCTCAAGGTATTGCGCCACTCGGCTGCCCATGTGCTGGCTACGGCGGTGCTGGAGCTGTTTCCCGAAACCAAGCTGGGCCACGGGCCGGCCACCGACTCCGGCTTCTTTTACGATTTTCTGCGCGAAACGCCGTTCACGCCGGAAGATCTGGCGCGGATCGAGGCCAAAATCGCCGAGGTGATCGCCCGCGATGAAAAATTCGTGCGCGAATTTGCCCCCAGAGAGAAGAGCCTGGAAGACTTCGCGCGCGAAGGCGACTTCATGAAAGCGCACTTCGTGACCCGGTTCACCGCGCCCGGCGACCCGGTCAGCTTCTATCGCAACGGCAGCTTCGTTGATTTCTGCCGCGGGCCGCACGTGCCCTCGACGGGGCGCGTCCGTGCGGTCAAGATTACCAGCCTGGCCGGCGCCTATTGGCTGGGCGATGAGAAGAATCCGCAGCTGCAGCGC
>JBMFHN010000123.1:0-7466 GCA_049976805.1 Occallatibacter sp.
CTGGCTGCCGCCGCTGGCCGCCGCCTTTTCCAGTTCGTCGGTCTCTTCCTGATCGTCCAGTTCCAGAAAGTCCGTCACATAGAGAAAGGCGTCGCGCTCCAAACCGATATCCACAAAGGCCGACTGCATCCCGGGCAGAACCCGCGTCACGCGGCCGTTGTATATGGACCCTGCGAGGGTGTACTCATTCTCGCGTTCGTAGTAAATCTCTGCGAGCTGATCGTCCTCAAGAATTGCCAGCCGCGTTTCGTGCGGCGTGCTGGAAATACAAATCTCTTTTGCCATCGTACCTTTCCGCCCAGCGGCGTTTGCCTGCTGGGACCCGCGGCAAGGCTGGATGAGAACGCGCGTGACAGGAAGGGAAGGAAATGTGCGGAAGGGATGATCCGTGAGTCGCTGGTGGGCCGGCTGCAGCGCCGAGGCAGGCCCCGAAAGGCGGCGCGCCAAGGCGCAGAACGAACCGGACAATCTCGACAAGCTGTACGATACGGTAACCCGATTGCAGAGAGTTTGTGGCCAACCGTGCCAGGATTGCCGGCGAAAAATCGATTTCGCTTCCGGGATGGGACTGTTCCGGAAATCCTGGCGGGGCCGTTAACCCATTGGCGCCAGCACTGCCCCGGCGCGCGACCAGACCGGGAAGAACTTCCCCTGATCTATCCGCGCGCTCCGGGCAACTCCTACGCTGCCAACGGCTTTCCCGTCTCTGCGTGCTCATGAACCCTTGTCCTGCCGGGTGCGATTCATCTGAACCTGACCGGCGAAATGCTAGATAAAAAATCCTCCCGTGCTTCCCAACCCTTCCGGAAGCACAAGCAATCTGACTGTCTACCCGTCAGTTGACGAACCGGCGCATGCGCACATTCATCGCCACGCCCAGCGCCAGGAACGTAAACAACACCGAAGATCCTCCGTAACTCATTAACGGCAAAGGAATTCCGGTGACGGGCATAAACCCGATGACCATGCCCACGTTGACCGCGATCTGGAAGGCCAATACAGCCACGACTCCCATGATGATCAGAGAGCCGGGCAGGTCTGCGGCTGTTTGTGCGTTTTGAATCAAACGCATCAATACAAAAAAGTATAACAGCAGCACGAAAATCGCGCCGACAAATCCGTGCTCCTCACAGAAGGCGGCAAAGATGAAATCCGCATGGGGGATGGGCAGGAAGTTTCCCTGGGTCTGGGTTCCCTTGGCCTCGCCCTGACCCCACACCCCTCCGGAGCCGACCGCGATCAACGACTGCAGCACCTGGTAGCCGCTTCCCCGCGGATCGTTGTCGGGATTGAGAAAGCTTGTCAGCCGAGCTTTCTGATAGGGCTTGAGCACCTTGCCGCTGGTCCAGACGCCGGCAATCAGCGCGCTTCCGCAGGTAAGCAGAATCAGCCCCTGGCGGAGGCTCACACCGCCCAGAAACAGGCCGGCCACAAGAATCGGCGTGTAGGTGAGCGCGGTTCCCAGGTCAGGCTGCTTGAGCACCAGCAACAGGGGAATGCCCACCAGAGCGAAGGCCTTCAAGATCTCTTTCCAGGTCAGGTCGCGCCCGCCCAGATTGGAAAAGTAACGGGCCACGGCCAGAATCAGCACCAGTTTGACCCACTCCGAAGGCTGGAAATGCACGGGGCCGATCTTGATCCAGCGCCTGGCTCCGAGCACGCGGTGGCCTACGGCCAGCACCGCCAGCAACGCCGCGATGCAAACGCCATAGGCCCAGGGAGTCAGGTCAATCAGCTTGTGGTAGTCGATCCGGGCAAAGACAAACATGCCGGCCAGACCCGCCGCGATCCAGTACATCTGCTTGATGTGGAAGCCAACATAGCGGGTGTGCAGCGTGGCCGAGTAGATCTCCAGCACGGAAAGCGTGCAGAGCGCCATCACCATCGCCAGCAGCGCCCAGTCGAAGTCGCGGTAGGAAAGGAAACGGCGCATCAGGGACGGCCTTCCGTAAGGCCCAGAAGCGCGGCCGGGCGCAAGGCTCGCGACCACCCCGGCCCGGGGTGTTTTCGGGCCGCGGCGGTCGCCGGCAGCGGGCTGGAATCAATGAAAAAATGTTCGCCGTGGAGCTGGGCGGTTTCCGTGTTGGCGCCGCCTCCATTCCGTCCCGGTGGCGCCGACTCAGACCACACGGCGCCCATCTCGATCGGCTTGTTTCCGCCGCTCTGGGTCAGCACGTTATGATGCTCCATCCGCTGCTTGTTCACGTAAACGGTGGCCACCTGGGCGGCGAGCCGGGCGGCGTTTGAGCCCCAGTCGCCGTGTTCCCAGAGAACGGCGACCACAAACACCGGATTCCTGCGGGGAATGACGCCCACAAACCAGCCGTTGGGCAGGAACTGCTTGCCGCCACCCAGGCGCTTGATGGCCGCATGGCTGGCCACCTGGGCGCTGCCCGTCTTGCCGGCGAAATCGACCCCGTCCAGGTGCGAGGCCGCCGCGGTGTCGAATCCCCCCGGCGTGGTTGCCTCGGCCATGCCGTTGGTGATGATCATCCAGTTCGCCGGATCGATGGGAACCGTGGCCACGCCGGAGCCGGGAAAGCTGTCCAGAATCGCCTGGCGGAAATCGGGCGGAAGCTGATCGGGGTTGACCACGTGGGGGCGGACGAAATGGCCGTCCGAGGCGATGCCGGCGATCATGCGGGCCAGCTGGATGGGCGTGGCCGTGATCGCTCCCTGCCCGATGCCCACGGAGATGGTTTCGCCGGCAAACCATTTTTCATGAAAATTTCTCAGCTTCCACTCCGGGGAAGGAATCAGCCCTGGAGCTTCGTTGGGCAGATCGATGCCGGTGCGCTCGCCCAGTCCCACGCTCTTGGCGTAACGGTCGATGGTGCCGATACCCAGCCGGTTGGCCAGGGTGTAAAAGAAGGTATCGCAGGACCAGGGAATGGCGTGCTCGATGTCCACCATGCCGTGGTGCTGGTCGCAGGCGTAAAAGTGGCCGTAGAAGGTGGCGCCGCCATTGCAGAAGATGTGCATGTTCTGGGCGATGCCCTCCTGGAGGCCAGCCAGCGACATGAGAATCTTGAAGGTCGATCCGGGCGCCAGTTGCGCCTGGATGGCGCGGTTCATCAGGGGATGTTCGGGATCATTGACCAGCTTGTTCCACTCGGCCCGGCTGATGCCGGCGGCAAATTCGTTGGGGTCGTAGCCGGGATGCGAAACCATGGCTAAAATCTCGCCGTTGCGCGGGTCCATGGCCACCACGGCGCCGTCGCGGTCGCCCAGTGCATTTTCAGCGGTGCGCAGGTAGCCGACTTCGCGGCCGCGGCTGTCCACGATGATGTCGCGCGAGCCGTCCTGGCCGCGGAGCAGTTCATCGTAGGACTCCTCGACGCCCGCCTTGCCGACCAGATCGCCCGGCTCGTCGGCGGCATAGCGCGGATCGTTCAGGTCGTCCTCGCTCACCTCGCCCACGTAGCCGATCAGATGCGCGGCGAATCCGTCCGGCGGATAGAGCCGGCGCTCCACATCGATCGTCTCCAGCTCCGGCAACTCGTTGCGGTGAGCCTCGACAAACGCCTCCTCGTCGGGAGTGAGATTCTCCTTGATGGGGATCGGCTGGTAATGGGGCGTGCCCCGGTAATGGGCGAGCGTCGAGCGCAACTGATCCAGATCCAGGTCCAGCCCGCGGGCGATCAGCGGCAGGTCGGCGTCCACATTGTGGTTCTGCTCGCGGACCAGAAAGCAGGAAACGGACGGGTAGTTGTCGACCAGCAGACGCCCCTCGCGGTCGAAGAGCTTGCCGCGGGCCGCCAGCACCGGAACCTTGCGAATGCGGTTCTGTTCGGCAAGCTGACGGTAGGTCTCAGCGCCCAGCACCTGCAGCCGCCAAAGTCCGGCCGCCAGGATCAGCATCAGGAACAGAATGCCGTATTGCACCACCGCCAGTTTGAAGGTGGTCAGCTTTGCGCCGCGCGTATTGCTGCTTGCATACATCCTGCTAGAGCCCTGATGGTTTCCGATGGAGGATCGAGATGCCGGTGCGGATCGAAACCGCATTCCCGCACCGGATCCATGATCTTTCCGATCCCTTATTCCAAGAAAAATCCGTATTCCCAAGAGCCGGATTTTCCTCCCCGTCCGGGCCGTATCGTTCGCCTGGCGCCGGTCGGACGCAGCTCAACCCGCGCATTTTGGAAAAAATTCCACGCACACCGCTCTCTCTTCTCTAATCCCTGATCTCCAGACGGTCCAGCGCGGGGAACAGCACCATGGCGACCAGCGCATTCACCACCGCCTTCACCAATTCCATCACCCAGCTCCACTTTAAATCCATTCCCAGCAGGACGCGGCAGATGAAGATGTAAATCGCGCCCGACAAAAGAGAGAGCAGAAACGTCAGCAGCAGGCGGATCGTGTGGTTCTCCACGTCGATGCGCACACCGACCGAACCGGCCAGAAACCCGGCCACCGTCTGGGCAATGCCGCTGATGCCAATGGGAAGGTGGGTCAGCGCATCCTCGAGGATGCCCATCACGGAACCCAGCACGGCTCCCTGGATGGGGCTGCGGCGGGTCAGAGAAAAATAAATCGTCACCACCAGGGGCAGGTCGAACCAGGCATGATTTCCCAGCGGCCGCGGCAGCCAGGATTGCAACACCAGTGCGGTCAGCGGCGCCAGGGCATAGACCAGCAGGGGATAGCGGCGAACTCCCAGATCGCGGTGGTTGTCGGGGCTCAGGATGGCCATGGCTATCGATTTCTCCCGGGACTGGCCGGCCTGGCATGGAGCTGAGGACGGGACTGCGGCGCTGAAGTCTCACCGCCGGATGGAGCCGGGGCGGCCGGCGTCGGGCTGAACTGGTCGGGATGAAGGGGCTGCAACAGCACGGGCGCGGGCGGAGCGGCAGCCGCAGCCGGATTCTGGCCGGTCTGCGCGGCCTGTCCCGGGGTTGCGTTCGCCGCCTGCGCGCCCGGGCTGGCCAGTCCCGGCAAATGCTCCTCCATCAGCTGCGAGGCCGTTTGCTGCTGCTGGATGGCTGCCGCCTGCGCGCCCTTGAGCGCCTCGCTGGTGGCCATGTCCTGCTGCTGCTGGGGCGGAAAATTCGGTGCGGTCGCGGTAATCACCAGCACCTCGTCCAGGCTGCCCAGATGGGCCGCCGGCTTCACGATCACGTCGATGAACGAGTCCCGGTCCGGATCCGGCACGACGCCGGTGACCACGCCGACCGGCAGTCCACGGGGAAAGATCAGGTCGCCGCCCGCGGTCAGAACCTTTTCTCCGGGCTTGATGCGCTCGTCGGCCGGAATATCCTCCACCTGCAGCCGCCCCTGGGAGTTGCCGCGCAGAATGCCGCGAATCCTGGTCGTCGCCAGAAGGACGCCGGCGCCGCTGGTGGAATCGTTGATGGCCAGCACCTGCGCGGTGTGCGGAAAAACCTCCCGGACCTTGCCCACGATGCCGTCCGGAGTGATCACCGCCATATCCCGGGCCAGCCCGTCGGCCGAACCCTTGTCGATGGAAAAGACCTGCGAGGAACTGCTGCCGCTCGATCCGATCACCTGCGCGGCCAGCGTTTTATAGATATACCGCTGCTGGAAATTCATCAACTTTTCGAGCCGTACGCCCTGCCTGGCGTTTTCGAGCATCTCGGCCTCTTCCAGCCGCATCCGGTCGATCGTCTGCTGCAGCTGCCGATTCTGCTGCCGGACGTTGCGCAGGTCGAGATAGTTCTGCCACAGGCTGACCATGCCGGTCTTGGTGTCGTAAAAGAGCAGCTCCGGAGGGGTGACCAGGGCATTGGCCCAGAGGCGGATCAGCCGCACTCCGCCTGCGTCGCGGGAATCAGGCCGGTTGTGCCCGCCCTCGCTGCGGCGCACCTGCACGGCCAGACCGATGATCTGCGCCAGCAGCAGAGCCAGCAGCACCAGCGGATTCCGATAGCGGGTGAAAAACGGTTCCATGGCCAAAACGCGGAGTAGGGAAACGATCTACACAGAAAACGGAAGTATTACCAGTATACTGACGGCCATCGGAGCCTGCGGCTTCCAGCCGTTTTACCGCAAGTTGCGAAGGGGATGGCTCGTTCGCATCCGGCATTCCGATTGGCGGTATGATCCAGACAAGGAATGAGTAGCTTGCATGAAAGTGCGCGACCTGCTGAAGCTGATTGAGGACGAAGGTGGTTTCAGGCCGCGCAGAAGGGGAGTCACCGCCAGTTCAAGCACCCAGCGAAGATGGGCCGGGTCACGGTGCCGGGTACCCGTCGCAGGAGATGGACAAGGGAACTTTCGGCAATATTCTGAAGCAGGCGGGTTTGAAATGAAGGAATACGCGGCAGTATTTGAGAAAACATCGAACGGCTGGAGCGCCTATGCGCCAGACCTGCCGGGGATGGGCGTGGCGGCTGCGACCTTCTCAGAGACGGGGCAGTTGCTGCGCGAGGGAATTGAGATGCACATGGATGGAATGCGCGAAGACGGGCTGCCGGTTCCAGAACCCATCGCCCAGGTCATGCGTCTGGCGATTCCCGCTTGAACCAATGAAGATTTGCGGTCTCCAAGGTCTGAAAATCCGGACCTGGGGCATCCGGCACGAGACCATTCGGCTCAGTCTTTGGAATCCCATCCGACTACAACATCATCTTCCAACGTGATACGAAGCGCATATCCATTCGTTCCTCGTGGAGAGTATTTCCATACCTCTCGTGTTTTTGTTGCAAGTTGCTTCCTGTCAATGCCTGATGGAGGTCCGAGCGAATCGGTGAGTTCGATGGATGTCTGGCCTAACCACATACGTTCATTGTGCATACGCATAACCGTTTGCTCGTCATACTTGCCGCGAAGATAAGTAGAGTGTTGCCTTTTATCTATTTTTTTTGACGGCCTTC
This sequence comes from Occallatibacter sp., assembly GCA_049976805.1. Lineage (GTDB taxonomy): Bacteria > Acidobacteriota > Terriglobia > Terriglobales > Acidobacteriaceae > Telmatobacter. The sequence continues at coordinate 6,837 of JBMFHN010000123.1, forward strand.
GCAATCCACGTCACTGAACTCGCGAGCACTGCAAAAGAGCCAAGGGCACCGTCTTTCCGTTTTCTTGTCATGATTTTACAGATTCTCAATGTCCCCAAGCCCAAAAACCCGGACATGGGGGACCATCTGACCCCTGCCCCTGCCTCAGTCGATCTTGATCTTCCGCAGCAGGCGGAAGTCGGAAAGCATCTTGCCGGTGCCCAGCACGACCGAGGCCAGCGGATCGTCAGCCACCGAAACCGGCAGGCCGGTCTCCTCGCGGATGCGTTTGTCCAGGTTCTTGATGAGTGCGCCGCCGCCGGTCAGCACGATGCCGCGGTCCGAGATGTCGGCCGAAAGTTCCGGCGGAGTGCGCTCGAGGGCCACGCGGATGGCGTTCATGATCACGGCGATGCACTCACCCAGCGATTCGCGAATCTCGCTGTCATCGATGGTGATCGTCTTGGGCACGCCCTCAATCAGGTTGCGGCCCTTGATCTCCATGGTGAGCGGCTTGTCCAGCGGATACGCCGAACCCAGTTCGATCTTGATGCCTTCGGCCGTGCGTTCGCCGATCAGAAGATTGTACTTGCGCTTCAGATAATTGGTGATGGCCTCGTCCATCTGGTTGCCGGCCATGCGCACGGAACG
>JBMFHN010000124.1:0-7464 GCA_049976805.1 Occallatibacter sp.
GAGCCGCGGCGGGCGCCGTGAGCCCGGCGTTCGGCGCTGGAAGTCGATCTTCGTTCGAATCAGCCATGTCGATTTGCCCTTTTGCCTGACGGCTCAGTGAAGCCGGACGCTCGGCTCGACGGATAATCCCACGCGAAGAAGATGGTTGGGATCCTGCCCGGGATCGAAGACGATGCGGACCGGCACGCGCTGCACGACCTTGACGTAATTGCCCGTGGCGTTCTCGGGCGGCAGCAGGCTGAACTGCACACCCGTGGCTCCCGCAATCCCTTGTATCTTGCCGGTGTAATCATGATCGGTCGCATCCACATGCATCTTGACGGATTGGCCCGGGCGCATGCCTTTCAGCTCGGTTTCCTTGAAGTTCGCCGTGACCCAGATATCCCGCGTCGGCACAATCGTCATCAAAGTTTGGCCCGGCGAAACATTCTGTCCGGCAACCGCGGTGCGTTTCCCGACAATTCCTTCCGAAGGCGCAACGATCGTCGTGTATTGCAGGTCCAGCTCGGCGCGATGCAGTTCGGCTTCGGCTTCCTCGACAGCGGCGGCGGCGGCCTGGGCCTTGGCGTGCGTCACTTGCATCTGCTCGGGCCGCGTGTGTGCGCTGCGCAGTGCCGCTTCGGCGTCCCGCATCCTGCTGCGCGCCTGCGTCACCTGCTGGTCTGCCGCAGCAACACCCGCCTGGGCTCCGATAACGGCTGCGGCGCTCGATTTCGAGGCCGCCACCGCCTGATCGTATAGCTGGCGGGAGATCTCCCGCTTGCCGATCAGCTGCCGATAACGTTCCAGATCGTCCTGGATCTTCACATTGTCCGCTTCGGTTTGGGTGAGGCGTGCTTCCGCTTCCTGAAACTGCTTCTCGGCAGCCAGAATGCCGGCTTGCGCCCCCTGGACATCCGCCTCGGCCGAATTGACCTGGCTCAGCGTGCTGACGGAGGTGATGGGCACGCCGCCCAGCGCGGCGCTGGCCTCGGCCTGAGCCTGGGCCAGATGCGCCCTGGCCAGATCGACGGCAACCTGGTAGTCGGTGGGGTCAAGCTGCACCAGCACCGTCCCGGCTTCCACGTATTGCGTGTCGTCCACGGTCACCTTGGTGACGTAGCCGGGAACGCGCGCGCTGACCGGATGCAGATAGGCTTCAATCTCCGCATCGTCGGTCGTGGCGAATCGAGAATAGTGATACCAGAGGCTCACCGCGCCAACAATGAGCACGGCGAGAACAAGCAGCAGGATGCGCTTCTTCTTCCCGTTGAGTTTTCCCTTGCCGGGCGCTGTGGTATCCGCACCCGCGTTCCGCTCGTTTGCACGGGCATCTTCCCGCATCTGATCCTGATCGTTCATGGCTGTTTTTCTCCCAGATAACCAAGTCCGTCGCGCTCCGCAAGACCCATGGCGCGAGCCAGATTGAGTTTGGAAACGCCGTACCGGTAAAGACTGGCAATATAGGCTTCGTCGGCCTGCGCGACGGCTTGCTGCGCCTGCACAACCTCGATGTTATCGGCCACTCCGGAGGCAAAACGATCGCGCGCCTGATCGAGGGTCTGGGCCGCGAGCGAGATGTTTGTCTCCGCCACACCTACCTGGCTGGCGTTGGTGTTCAAATTGAGCACCGCGGTGCGAACGTCGTAATCGATTTGCTCCTGCAGGTTGGCGAGTCTGCTTTGCGCCTGATGGAGACGCGCCTGGGCCGTCTCGATCTCGCCGCGCACGCGCCCGCCCTGGAACAAGGGCACCTTCACCGTTCCCGCAACCAGATACGTCTGATGGCCGTCGGTAAACCCTCCCGTGCCGATGTCCCCCCAGTTCGCATTCACCCCGACAGAGGGATAGCGCTCGGTCCGCGCCGACCGCAGCTGTGCCTGGGCCGCAGTCACTTCGGCCGTTGCAGCCTGATAGTCGCCCCGATGAAGATAGGCCAGGGAAATATCTTTCTCAATATCCTGGCTGGACATCGGGCTGAAGGGAACCTCGGTGGCGAGTTCGATCTCCTGACCGTCCGGCAAGCCGATCGCACGGGCCAGATCCAGTTTTTCCGTCGCGTAAGCATTTTCGGCAGCCAGCAGGTTTTCCTGTTGCGACTTCAATTCCACCAGCGCGCGAAGGGTATCGATTTGCGGGCTCAAACCGGCGGATTCCCGGTCCTCGGCAAGCTGGTATAACACCTGCGCCGTGTCCCGTTGGGCCGTCGCCGACTGCACCTGGGCCTTGCCCGCGATCGCCATCAGATAGGCATTTCCCACCGCCAGCACCACCGTGTCGCGCGCCTGCTGATAGGTGAAGCGCGTGGCGGAAAGCTGATGGGAGGCGGCGCGGGATGCCTCCAGATCACTCAGGTTCAGCAAGGGCGCTGACACAGAAAGCCGCGCGTCGAAAACGTGGAACGGGCTGGTAATGGAGGGAATCGTGGGCGGCAGCGTGTTGGGTCCAACCATCGCCTGAAGGTTGAGTTCCTGCTGCGATCCGCTCAGGGCCCCATTGACCTGTGGCAGCAGACGGCTGAGCGCCTGCCAGCGCGCGCCATTGGCGGCTTTCGTCTCTTCTCCACTGAGAACCAGTCCCAGATTGGCGCGAAGCCCGCGATCGATGGCCTCGCGCAGCGTAAGGTTCAGGATTCCCGCCGTCGGCTTCCCGCTCGGAACACCGCCAAGAAAGGGATTCTGGACTGAATCGATGTCCGGCGTCTGCTGCGCCCGCAACGCGGGAACACCGAAGAGGAGGGCCGCAAAAAGCAATGCGGCCGCACAATCCCCGGCTCCCGCCCGATTCCTACGAAAGATCGGCATGGGATAACTCCTGTTTGCCTACTTGTTCTCTTGTATCATCGCTTCAAAGACCGGCTCGGCGTCGCCGACGATCTTCGTTGCCAGCGCGAAGCGCACAATGCGCACGGTTTCCAGCACCTTCTCCGGCGCAATGCCCTGCGTCCTGGCCTTGTTGGCCATGGCCTCGATGCACGCTTTGCTGCTGGCCGCAAGCGCCGAGGCAAGGTATATCAGCGTGCGCGTCTCTTCGTCGAGCGCGCCCTCGGCAGGCATGGCGTAGCCGCGCGAGCGCAGGTGCTCATACAACAGCCCCTCGTCCACCTGAACAGCCTTTTCAATCGCGGATGGAACGGAGCCCATCGTCTGGCGCATCATGCCGAAGACCTGCTCTACGGTTGGTTTTTGCTCTGGATTCATCTGCATGCTCCTCCTCTTTCCTTCTGAATTTATCCTGTCACAGGATTAAATCCTGCCTTTGCGTTCAACGTTACAAGAATCTTCCGTTTTTTCGATGAAAAATTTTTTCTCCTCCTTGTCTGTATTCACTGGCTCCTTCCGACGTCATCAGGCGATCAGGTAATTCCAGGACAAATAGATTCCGAGAAAGATAAACAACACTCCCGTCGCTCTCCGCGCCCACACCTCAACGGAAGTGAGCCGGTCAAACACTCTGCTCAGGAACCCCGCTCCGGAGGCGGTGAGAACGGCAAAGGCAAAAACCGGCAGCGCAGTCCCGATTCCATAAAGAGCCGGCAAAAGGATCGAAGAGCGCGAGGACGCAGCAAGCGGGATCAGGCTGCCGAAGAACAAGGCGGCGGAGATCGGACAGAAGGAAAGCGCGAACCACATGCCCAGCAGAAATGCTCCCCCGGAGTTCTGCGCCAGCCGTTCACTGATCCCTAGGCTGGCGGAAATGCCCATTTGCGGCAGCCGCAGGAGCCCGACCAGAAACATGCCTGCCAGAATGAGAATCGGGCCGAGCAACTGGTTGACGTACCTCTGCAGAAACATCGAAAGCTGCGGAATGGAGAGCAAACTGCTCACCAGAAGAGAGGCAATGACCACGTACGCAATGGCTCTCCCCGCCGAATACAACAGCCCATTCATCAGCATGAATCCCGGGCGCGAAACCGATCGGGCGACATAAGAAACGGCTGCGATGTTGGTGGCAAGCGGGCAGGGACTGATCGAAGTCAGAATCCCGAGCCACACGGCAGTCGTCACGGCCATCCAGAATGCGGCCATTTCAGCTTGCTCCCAGGCAGGCGCGCACTTCCGCCTGAACGTAGTTCTCCAGCGCCGCGTTGTCCTGCTGGATCTGCCATGCGTATTCCAGGTTTTTGTAGGCGACCGGTTTGCCTGCCGCCACCTTCACCAGAACCAGCGAACTCCAATAGACCTGATACTCGGATGCGAAATGCCGATTGGCCGCATCTTCAATGTCCACGGCCCGCCACTCGATCACGCCCCTCCGCATCGCGGCCGGAAATCCATCCGCGATGGCGCTCTCGGAAACCGCCTCAAGGTGACGGCAGGACGGACATTGGTGATGGCCATGAAAGAAATAGACGACTACGCGGGTGTTGCCAGGAAATGGTTCCGCATCGAGGGCCTCAGCCACGGAAGCAGTGCCTGCATCGCCTGCTCCCTGCTGAATCAGAACAGGCTTCTGGCCGGCAGGACCGCGAACAAAAAAGAAGACGCACGCCGCAACAAAGAGCAGCAATGCCGCGCTGAAGAAGGTCTTCGCGTTCATTTGGCACCCCATTCAGTCAACGGCATGGCTTCAGAGTTGGTCTGCAAAACCGGCTGCGGGAGCATGCCCCAGAGCGCTTCCTGCGCCGGGCGAGCCGTGTCGGCTGCGCCGAAAATCTGGCGGCCAGTTTGAACGGCCACATCTTCGATGGCGCTGCGATCTGCCTTTACGCCGAGCGCTCGCAAGGTCACAAGGAAGTCGCGGTGGCGGCGCGCCCGGCGGTACTCGGGTTCACGCAGCGGATGCGGCAGAACCTTCTCCGCCAGATCAAAATCGAAATCCACCAGCAGGGTTCCATGCACGAGCAGCGATCTCCAGCGCCTTGCCTGGGCGTTGCCGGAGATCTTCCGGCCCTCGACCGCAACATCGCACGTTCCCTGCACTGCGCCGGTTACGCCAAAGGCTTCCAGCAAGGCGCGGACCAGATCCGTACCCTGTCGAAAGCCAGCCATCAGGTCGAGACGATCCGGCGCGGGCGTTACCAGCGAATAGTTCAGCACGCCGCCGGTCTGGAGCACCGTGCCGCCGCCGGTACACCGCTTGAGCACCTCCACGCCCAGTTGCGCGCACGCTTCGGAGTTCACCGCCTGCTCAACGCGCTCGCTCGATCCCATCACGACGGCAGCCGGACCGCCCCACCAGAAGCGCAGCAGACGCCTTCCGGTAGAAAAGGCAGTCCGCGCCATCTGCTCGTCGAACGCGATATTTTCAGCCACGGTGGGGGCCGACCAGCACAAAACATCCATTACTTTGCCGCCTGCATGCCGACAAACTTCCGATATTCACCCAGAAGAGCACTCTTATATGCGTCCTGCTCTTCCGGTGCAATCGGGTGATAGATCTTGACCAGGTCGAGCAGTGCGGCGGCTTCGTTGCCGTTTGCCGCTCCCGCTTGCTCGGCGTGCTGCGCAAAGATCAGCGGCAGGCCCGGAATCTCCACCGTCTTGCCGCCGATCGCGAGCTTTCCGCCCGGCAGTGGACTGGAACATGCGCATTGCGCCCGCCCCGCACCGGACTCCACGTATTCGGCGCCGTCCAGCGCAGACGATGCCAACACCGAATCGACTTCGGCCGCGATCCGCTCGGCCACGGCCCACACCGCTTCAGTGTCTTCCTCTGTCAATGCGCGGGTCGAGCAGTGGCAGCCCGCCGTGCTTTGCAAAATCTCCGGCACGACCAGCGCAACGCTCACCGGCCCGCTGTGCTTCTCCGTGCCCCACTTGGCGCACTGCTTCTCGCATCCATCCACGGTGATCGTCGGATGCGTCCGGGCGAAGTTGCGCTCGCCCTCGTTGCCGGCAAGAAACAGCGGCAGGCAAAGCGTCACGGTCCTGTCCGGGCGCAGCAGTTCCAGAACCCGGCGTGTCGCCAGACGCGAGATGGTGCCTTCGGGCAGAGCCTCGCCGCTGCAGGAGATGATGCCGACCTTGGCTACTTCCGCGCTCATTGAAACGCCTCCTCTGCTTTCTGCAAGGCCGCGGCCTCGCAGTCGATGCTATCGGCAATCGCCTGCGTGATCTTCCAGCCGTCCTCTGTCAGCGCCGTCGCCGTGCCCGGCCTGGCTCCGCGGAAGTTGCGAAAGGCCTCGGCCACTTGAATCGCCTTGGCGACGCGGCCGCCGGACATCTCCACGTTTTTCTGCGCGCAGGCCTTGGCGCAGCCGTCGATGGTGATGCAGCGATGGCTCTTGACCGCCTCGACCGCCTCCGCATCGCCCTTGACCAGAAGCGCCAGGCAGAGCGTGGCCGTCCTGCCGGATGCCCGATCCTCCGTCACCATGTACGTGGCCTCGCGGCCGATCAACCCATGCACCTTGCCGATCCCGCTGCAGGGTATGACCAATACATCTCCGTCTTTCAATGTGTGCGCCATCCGTGCGTTCCTCTCACGCTTCTTCTGCCTTGTGCTTCACAGCCGCTGCATAGGTAGCTCCGTCCAGCAATAAGCCAACATCCTGCTTCCAATCAGCCAGCCTCACTTCCACGATCCATCCCTTCCCGTATGGGTCTTCGTTAATCAGGGTGGGATTGGAAAGGACTTCCGGATTCACGGCTACGACCGTGCCCGCAACCGGAGCCACGACTTCAAACACCGCCTTGGAAGACTCAAGCGTGCCCAACTCGCCGAACTGCTCAACCGCCAGATCCATTGCGGGCGCGTCGACAAAATTGATGTCGGTCAGGCTCTGCTGCATGTAGTCGGAGATCCCTACGCGCGCCACGTCGCCCAGCGGCCGGACCCAGACGTCGTTTTCGTTGAACCAGTAGTCAGCGGCCGGAATGCGAAACTCGAACTTGTCGTGCGTTACGACCAGGTACTCCCCGGGCGGAGGAAATTCCGTCGACGGCGCAGCAGACGGCACGGTCGAAGCCGGGGCAGTTAAACTTTGTACCAGACCGTCGACGATGGTTTGTGCCAGTGCCACACCATTCGCTCCCAGGTTGAGCGTTGGTTCCAGCGTCAACCCGGAAGATTTCAACGCGTCCGCAACCAGAACCTTGCGATCAATCTTCAGATCCAGGCTTTCCGCGAGCTTGCTGGCGCAGCGCGTCGAGCAGCCGTCAACCACGATCAGCGGATTTTCGGCCAACACCTTCTTGTAGCGGGCCAGCGAGCGATTCAACAGTACCGGGCAAATAATCTCGCTGTTCGCGGAGGAGGCCATGCGGATCGCCACCTCGCGCGTGACAGACCCTTCGGGCTTATCGAGCCCCGTGCAGGCTAGAATCGCGCTGTTCATTGCACACTCTCCTGCCCGCGGATCTGCTTGATGGCCGCGATGGTTGCCTGCTTGTCAGGAAACGAGAGCGCATCCGGGCCGCAGGTCTTCGCGCAGGCGCGGCAGAAGACCACGCAGTTGTTGGGATTGGCCACGACCAGTCTGCGGTCGCCCTCGCGCTGCTCGAAGACGCGATGCGGGCAGAAGGTGGCGCACTCCATGCAGAA
>JBMFHN010000125.1:0-7274 GCA_049976805.1 Occallatibacter sp.
CGGAAAACGCCTCAAAGCCGGATGGGACAATGGCTACTTGCTCCACTTGCTGGGAAAATAAGATGCGTTTGCCCTGGTGGAACCTCCCCCTTGCTTGACATTCGCTTCACCTCCTTCTAGTTTTTAGCTGGGGACGGTTTTTTCCCGTACTTGCCCGTCCATTGATCTGCGGTGGTGTGCGGGTAACCATCGCGTGATCTGCGGTGTGGTTTGTCGCTTCCCTGCCCGTGCCCGCGTTGCAGCTTCCGCTGCCGGGGGCTTCCTCTTTTCTGCGAGGTCACGTGGGCGAAAAGGTTGTGCAGGAGATCCATGCGCAGCGTGCGGGGCTCCTGAAATGTGAGAAGAATCCCCGGCTGGCCTCTGACGCGATGCACATCCTTGCCTGCGAAGGCCATCCCGGCGCAGCACCCGAAACGATCCCCGCCGGCCTGCGCGGACGGATCACCGGCAACTTCGCACCGATCAGGCGGCCGATCGGCCGCCGCGGCCAGGCCGCGAAGACGCGCAAGGCGATGGCATGGCGACTGCGCGGCTGCATCACCGCGCCGGAGCGCGAAAGCAGCTTAGGTGGATGTTTCATGCGCCACTCTGGCGAGAAGCCGCGCGCCAGGTTCACCGGCGATCCCGCCCTGGCGGTTGAGTTCGATCTGCCGGACGATTGCGCAATCGCAGGGATGACCGAGTGAGGAACCGCCGATGAATCCGTTGCCCATCTTTCTGAAGCTGGAAGGCAGACGCGTGCTGATCGTGGGCGCGGGATGCGTGGCGCTGGAGAAGACGCAGAGCCTCTCCGAGACAGGCGCGCGGATTGTCGCCGTTGCGCCTGAAGCTGTCGGGGAGATGCGGGAGCTGTCGCGCAGCGGCCGTATCGACTGGCAGCAGCGCGAATACGCTCCCGGTGATCTCGATGGCGCGGCTCTGGTCATCGCCGCCACGGACCGGCCCGAAGTCAACTCCGCAATTTATTCTGAAGCACGCCGCCGGGGCATTCCGGCAAATAGCGTCGACGATCCGCCCAACTGCGATTTTTATTTCGGCGCTGTCGTTCGCCGCGGGGCGCTTCTGGTCGCGGTTTCCACTTCCGGAGAGAGTCCCGCTGTGGCGCAGAAGTTACGCGCCGAAATTGACGAACAACTGGATCCTGGCCTGGACAAATGGCTCGATGCAATCGGCCGCAGGCGGCGGGAGATTCTCAAGAGCCAGCCCGCATCCCCGGAACGCAAAGCGTTGCTCAAGGGGATGGCGGACCGGCCTCTGCTGCGTGCGCATTGTTCCGCCGCCGTGGCCGACGGCGGCCGGACGGCACAGGCCGGAACTGTTTACCTGACCGGCGCGGGTCCGGGCGATCCCGATCTGCTCACCGTCAAGGCTCTGCGCCTGCTGCAATCGGCCGACGTCATCCTCCACGACGATCTGGTTGCGCAGGCGATTCTTGATCTCGCCTCGCCCTCAGCGGAGATCGTCAACGTCGGCAAGCGCTGCGGCGAAAAGACCATCACGCAGGGGCTGATCCACACGCTGATGATCTTTCATGCACGCGCAGGCCGCAGCGTGCTTCGCCTCAAGAGCGGAGACCCGATGCTTTTCGGCCGGGCAGCCGAGGAGATGGCGGCGCTGAAAAAGGCGCGTGTGCCGTACGAAATCGTCCCCGGCATCTCCGCCGCTTTCGCCGCCGCAGCCGCCGCAGGTTGTTCCCTGACCAGCCGCAACTCGGCATCGGGTGTCCTGATTTCAACCGCACACCGCGCAAGTTCACGCGGCGCGCTGACAGGCCCGGTGGAACCAACCCGCGTCATCTACATGCCCGGCCGCGATCTTGCGCCTCTGGCGCAAATGCTGCTCGGCAAGGGTCTCTCGCCCGACCTGCCCTGTGCCGTCGTTTCACGGGCTTCGCAACCCGGCCAAAGCGTTCAGCGATGGACCCTGGGTTCGCTTGCCCATGCCGAACCCATCGAGGCTCCAAGCCTGCTTCTGGTCGGTCAAGCCGTGAATGGACTGGCCGATGACTCCTTCAAATGCTCCGCACAGAGTGCATCGGGGGCGCCATGCTGCGCCCGCTGACAGCGCCGGACAAGGGAAGCAACCGCGGCCCAGCGATGAAGCATGGCAGAGGTCGCAGAGCATTCACCCGCACCGCCCGGCAATCGCGTCTTCAGAATGCCCTCCACGCATCGAAATTGCCCGGGGATTAAAATAAGCTGTGTTGATGCCGAAGCTGGAACAGGCAAACTTCCTTTTTGTTGGGTCGCATCATCACGAGATGGGGGGACATGGCCATGACGTCCGCGATCCGGGCAGTCGCTCTTGATTTAGACGGAACGCTCGCCGGCGCCGATCACCGGGTGAGCGAGCGCTCGGCGAAGGTGCTTGCAGCGCTTCAACGCAGAGGCATTCTGCCCATTCTCGTGACCGGCCGCCTGGAAACCGAGACCCTCCGGATCTGTGCGGCCAGCCAGCTGACTGCCCCGGCCGTCTCCTGCAACGGAGCCGTGATCACGGATCCCGGATCACGAGAGCGGCTGTTCATTTCCCCCATGAATGCGGAAATGATCGGCCGGGTTCTCCAGTTTGCGGCAAATTACCATTTGCAGCCGATTCTGTGGAGCGCCACGAAAATGTTCGCCTCCCACCCTACCGAGGCGACCGTGATGCTGGAGGCGATCAACCGGGAGACTTTTGTGATGACGTCTCTCGACACGGTTGACAGGAACGAGATCGTCAAGATCATCCTGAGCGGAGAACGTGAGAGGCTGGATGCGGTGCAGAGCCAGCTTGCCGCATCTCTGCCACAGTTCAAGCGATCGATGGACGTCTTCTACGAGGCCTGCAACGAGGGCGTCACCAAGTGGGAGGCATTGAGCCTGGTGCTTGACCGTCTGGGCATTGCGCCCGGCGAGTGCATGGGCATTGCCGATGGAGATACCGACATCGGCTGGCTGAGTAAGATAGGGCTGCCCGTGGCGGTTGAGAATGCCCGCCCCGCAGTGCGCGCGGTCGCATCCCTGCAGATCGGTCATCATGCGGACGACGCCGTGGCTCAATTTCTGCAAGACGACTTCAAACTTCCAGCCGAGTGATTCTTTCGATGACCGCCGCGCCGCGCCGGGAGGGTTCGCGCTCCTCCTGGTTGACGAGCGAGGCCCAGATGAAATCGAACAAAAAGGCGGCGTCTTCGCCGGGCGGCGGGCGGTTTTGTTCGAGCAGCCTTCGCTGAATCGTTCCCCGAGTCGCATCGGCGACGATCCAGGCGGCTTTTTCCGCCGCAATCGGGCGAATCTCACCGCGCCCGGCGGACTGCTCGATCGCCGCAGCGAGCCGCTCCACCGGCTCGCGCAGAAACTCGCGATATTGATGGCGGGTCATCATGAGATTTCCCTGCGCGGAATCCATGATGCGAAAGAATTCCCGGCGCGCCTCGGCATTTTCGATGCGGGCCAGAATGAACGCGGCGATCTTCTCGTCGAGGGTCGCCGCCGCATCGATCCGCCGCAGCGTTCCCTTGATGAGAGCCTTCATGTCCTGATCGAGTACCGCCTTGTAGATTTCGCTCTTGGAGCGGAAATAGAGGTAGACGGTTCCCTTGGCGATGCCTGCCTCCCGGGCAATTTCATCGATGATGCCCTGGGCAAATCCGCGGCGGGCAAAGACGGTGCGGGCGGCGTCGATGATGGCGGCGCGGCGGAACTCGGAGACAAGTTTCTGTTTGGATTTCACCGGGCTCCGGCCTTCCCTTTGCTCAGATCGTCTGCGATGCACTGAATCCTGACCCGCCAGTATAATAAAATGACTGCATGGTCAGCCGCAAGAAACCGGCAGGAGGAAACGGAAGCCTGCGTTGAACGCCGCGGAAAAACCGGCTCTGGGCGCGGAGGCCGCGCACCAGGATTGGACGCCCGAGGCCAATCCCTGGATGATCGCCGCCTCGGTGATGCTGGCGACCTTCATGGTGGTGCTCGACTCCTCGGTGGCTACCGTCGCCCTGCCGCACATTGCCGGCAATCTGTCGGCTTCCACCGATGAATCGACCTGGGTGTTGACCAGTTACCTGGTCTCGAACGCCATCATGCTGCCGGCCGCGGGGTGGATTGCGCGACGCATCGGGCGCAAACGCCTGCTGATGGTCTCGATCCTGATTTTCACGGGCGCCTCGCTGCTCTGCGGCATGGCCCCCAACATGCAGATGCTGATTCTGGCCCGGATTCTGCAGGGGATCGGCGGCGGCGGCATGCAACCGCTGGCCCAGTCCATCCTGATCGAGAGCTTTCCGCCCCAGCAGATTGCCGCGGCCATGGCCGCATTTGGCGTCGGAATTGTCGTGGCGCCGGTCATCGGCCCGACCCTGGGAGGGTGGATTACAGACAGCTATTCCTGGCGCTGGATCTTCTACATCAATCTTCCCATCGGCGCCCTGGCCCTGTTCATGACCGACCTCTTCATCGAGGATCCTCCCTACCTGCGCCACGCTTACCGCGGCGCCATCGACTATCTGGGCTTCGGCATGATGGCCATCTGGCTGGGAACATTGCAACTGGTGCTGGATAAAGGACAGGAGGCGGACTGGTTCGCGGCAAACTGGATCTGCTGGACCGCGGCCATTTCGCTCCTCGCCCTGCTGTGCTTTGTGGCGCGCGAGTTCCTCAGCCGCGAGCCGATTGTGCAACTGCGCATCCTGGCGGACCACAATTTCCTGATCGGCACGGTCCTCACCTGCCTCTACGGTTTTGTTCTTTACGGGCTCACGGCCCTGCTGCCGCTTTATCTTCAGACGATGATGGGTTATTCGGCGCTCGATAGCGGTCTGACGGTCAGTCCGCGCGGATTGGGCTCGGTGCTGGCCATGCTCGTCTCCGGCTACCTGGCGCAGCGCGTTGATGGCCGCCTGCAACTGGCTGCAGGGCTGGCCATCTTTGCCGGATCGGCCTTTCAGTTGAGCCACATCAACCTGGGGGTTTCCATGGTTTCGGTCGCCATTCCCTGCTTTGTCAACGGCTTTGGCGGCGGGCTGGTCTTCGTTCCCATGACCACCATGGCCATGGGGCTGCTGCGCAAGCAGGAGGTGGGCAACGCCGCCGGAATCTACAACCTGATGCGCAACATCGGAGGCAGCGTGGGCATCTCCTGCATCAGCACCATGCTGGCGCGCGGCGCACAGCTGCACCAGACGTATCTGGCGGCCGACGTCGGCCCCGGCACTCCGGCCGCAGCCGTGCTGACCCGGAGCCTTGAGGAGAGGTTCCGCATGGGTGGAGCCAGCCTGTACAACGCGCACGTCGATGCGCTCGGCTACCTGCTGCGCAGCATGGAAAATCAGGCTTCGCTGCTGACCTATGCCGACAACTTCCGCCTGCTGGCCTTTCTTGCGCTGGGATGCATTCCTCTGGCAATGCTTTTCCGCAAGGCGCAGCAGAACCGGAACAGCGCTTCAATTCTTGAAGCGGAGTAAAAGATCTTTCCTGCCGTTCAACAGGGAATCCGCGCCGCGCATGGATGAATCTGCCGCAGGCAAACCCCGGTTCGTGTGGCCCCGAAGCGCTCGGAAGAGGAGAACCGCATATGCTCTCAGTGCCCGGAATCTTCGGCTGAATTTGCGGAAGCCTGAAAAGGCGCCGGGCAAGTGGCCGGTTCAGTGAAGAAAGGGAGACTCCTCAGCGCGCACCAGCAAACAGGTGAGGTTATCGTGGCCACCCGCCTTGTTGGCGGCCTTGATCAGCCGGGCGCAGAGATCATCGAGAGGCCCGCCGGCGGCAAGGATCGACCGAAGCACTTCATCGGAAAGCTCGCCGGTCAGCCCGTCGGAGCAGAGCAGAAAAAGATCACCCGGCTCGGCTGCGAGCTCGAAGAGATCGGGAGTGACCGAACTCTGAGTACCCAGCGCGCGGGTGATGACGTTGCGCAGAGGCGAGCGCTGAGCCTCGGCGTGGCTCATGCGTCCCATCCGGACCTGTTCCTCAACCAGCGAGTGGTCCAGGGTGATCTGCTGAAGATCTCGCTCTTCTGGCATACCGACTGGCTCCGAACTGGCTGGCGGGCTGCCGGAGTTCCGCAGCCGATAACAGCGGCTATCGCCTACGTTGAAAACCAGGACGCGGCTTGCGTCGGCTGCCAGACCCACCAGCGTGGTTCCCATGCCGCTCAACTGCGGCTCGCGCTGGGAGCGTGAATAGATGGCATCGTTGGCAGCGCGGACGGCTTCCTTGACCGCGGCTTCAAGAGGAACTCCGGGGTCGCGGTCTGTCAGCACGCGCAGCGCCTCGTCAACAGCCAGGGAGCTGGCAATTTCTCCGGCCGCAGCGCCGCCCATACCGTCACAAACCAGATAGACACCGTGCTCGACGGAGAAGCCGAATGCGTCTTCGTTGGTTGGGCGCTTGCGGCCGCGGTCGGAAACCGCCGCCGCCGTGTAATGGACGGCTGAGCCCAAAAGCACTCTCCTCGTGCTCAGTTTACATGGTCTGCCGTCTCGAGACACCCGGCTAGCGGAGCGGCGCCGGAGCAGAGGATTCGGCAAGCGGCGCCGCGGGGAGCGGCAGTTCGAAGACCTGAATTGCGCCGCCGGCGAGCAACGCCACGCGCCGCCCCGAGGGGGAGATGGCCACATTGCCTCCCGCGTCCAGCACCGGGCTGGTTGCCGCCCTCATCTCCACCTTTCCATCCGCGGCATCCAGAATTTCCACAAGCTGGCCCCGAATCTCATCCGGATCGAGGGTTTCGCCGGCGTGGACCGGGCGGGCCAGAACCAGCGTCTCCCGCGCCAGCCGCCTGCCATCGGGCGCGCGAACGATGCGCGGCCAGAGATCCGTGGGCGGCGTGCGCGCCTCCCACAGGCGGCGGCCCGCGGTGGTCATCGCGATCAGATGATTGCCGCCGTTGGCAGCGCAGGAGGAGGCCAGCAATTCCCCTTCGGAGAGAAAATCGAGGCGAGGTGCGCAGGTTGAATCAATCTGGCCCAGAAGGAAGCTGCCGCCGCTGAAGTCGTCCAGGGTCAACCACCACTTCCCCTCCAAGCCACGCTGGCTCTCGATATAACCTTCGGCATTGATGGGCAGGTGTACCATCGAATCCGTCCGGCTCACGAGCAGAACCTGCCCGGAACTGCGGCGCACAATGCGCACGATCAGGCCGGGAGCGCCGCCAGAAGTCCCCGCTGAATCCCTTTCTTCCGCATACGGCGTGGCATCGCGAGCGGTGCCGGAAACGGCGCCGCTCTGCGCCGGAGCCGCGGCGCGCGAGATCGCCACGAGAAACTGTTGTGTGGGGTCCATCTCCACATGGAC
>JBMFHN010000126.1:0-7213 GCA_049976805.1 Occallatibacter sp.
GGCTGCATGCCGACGGCCAGCCGACGGCGCTGCTTTACGCCCACTATGACGTGCAGCCGAGCGACCCGGACGACGAGTGGATCGCGCCGGCTTTTGAACCCGACGAGCGCAACGGCAACCTTTATGCCCGCGGCACCTGCGACGACAAGGGCCAGCTCTGGATCCAGGTGAAGGGCCTGGAGTCTCTGCTGGCGGCGACGGGCAGGCTGCCGGTCAATGTCCGCGTGCTCTTTGAAGGCGAAGAAGAGGTGGGCGGCGAGGGAATCGCCAATTATGTCGCCTCGCGGCCCGCCGACCTGAAAGCCGACTTTGCGCTGGTCTCCGACACTGAAATGTTCGCCCCCGGGCTGCCCACCCTGTGCGTGGGATTGCGCGGCATGATCTACACGGAGCTGGAGGTGCGCGGCGCGAAAACCGACCTGCACTCGGGCGTGTACGGCGGCGCGGCTCCCAACCCCTTCATGGCGCTGGCGCAGATTCTGGCCAAACTCAAGGACGAGAATGGCCGCATCCTCATCCCCGGCTTTTATGACGAGATCATCCCGCCCAGCGCCGAGGAACTGAAGGCCTGGCGGAGCCTGCCCTTCGACGAGGAGCAGTACCGCATTGCCGAGGTGGGCTCGCGAGAGCTGGTGGGAGAATCGGGCTACAGCGTGCTCGAGCGCACCTGGGCGCGACCCTCGCTCGATGTGCACGGCATTCCGGGCGGCTTTACCGGAACGGGCGCGAAAACGGTGATTCCGGCCAAGGCGGTGGCCAAGGTTTCCATGCGCCTGGTTCCAGGCATGACGCCGGGCAAATCCTTCGACCTCTACAAAAGGTATGTGCAGGAGATTGCCCCGGCGGGCGTCGAAGTCGCGGTGCGGCTGATCAATGCCGGCGATCCCTGCCTGGTGCGGGTCGACAACTCCTACATTCAGGCGGCCGTCCGCGCGCTCGGCGAGGTTTGGGGCAAGGAAACGGTTTTCATCCGTTCGGGCGGATCCATTCCCATCGTCGGCGATTTCGACCGGCACCTGGGCACGCCCAGCGTGATGATGGGTTTCGGGCTGCCGGACGACAACATCCACGCCCCCAACGAGAAGATTGACCTGAAGAACTTCAGGCTGGGGATCGAATCGGTGGTGCGCTTTCTCGAAGAAGCCGGCCGGTGACGCGGGCGGCCGGGCGCCGCGCTCGCGTAAGCTGAATCTGAGGCCATGTCCGATTTCCTTCCCACTCCGCCGCTGCCTGAGGATCCGGCGCAGCTTTCCCCTGCGCCGGCCTCGGGCAGCGGCGGAGATGCGGCTCGGGCGGCAGCTTCCGCCGTGCTCTCCGAGCCGATCGTCGCTTTCGATCACGTCGGCATTTCGTTCGATGGCCGGCCGGTCCTGGAGGACGTGAGCTTTTCCCTCGAACGCGGGCAGACCCTCTGCATCCTGGGCCGCAGCGGCGTGGGCAAGTCCGTGGCCCTGCGCATGCTGATGGGTTTTCTCAGGCCGGATGAAGGCTCCATCCGCGTCGAAGGAGAGGAGATTGGCACGCTCGACGACGAAGGCCTGCAGAAGATTCGCAAGCGCGTCACCATGGTCTTCCAGAACGGAGCGCTGTTTGATTCCCTGAGCGTGCGCGAAAACGTGGCCTTTCCGCTGCGCGAGCGCGGCGGCATGGACGAAGAGCAGGTGATGGAGGTGGTGGAGCGGCTGATCAGCCTGGTGGGAGCCGAGGACATCGCCGACGCCTTTCCCGCCAGTCTTTCCACCGGGCGCAAGCGCGCCGTGGCCATCGCCCGCGCCCTGGCTGCGCAGCCCGAGGTGGTGCTCTACGACGAGCCGACCACCATGGTCGATCCCATCATCGCCCGCCGCCTCGGCGATCTCATCCAACGGCTCAAGCGCCAGCTGGGCCTCACCTCGATCGTCGTCACCCACGATATGCGCTTTGCCGAGCGCCTGGCCGACACGGTTCTCTTTCTCCATCAGGGACGGGCGCAATTCTTCGGGCTGCTCGACGATTTCGTGCTCTCTTCCGACCCCCATATCCGGCAGTTCCTCGATCTGGATGCATACGTGTTACCACTGGAATGAAAACCACCGCGAGACCGTAACCTGGCGAAAAGATGATTTTGCTTGCAGACAGCGGGCCGTTTGGGCGATGCTGTTTGAGTTGATTGCGAGAAGATGCGGTCCAGCGTGGATGCGGGAAAATCGCACGGCTCAAGATTCATGCAGATCCTCGGCGGAAGCAAGGCACGATACGCAGGTTCTCTGTCCGGTCCTGACAGCAGAGGTGTATCCGTCAACATTCGCCCCTCCCCGGCAGGGAGTGGTCTTGCGAATGTTTCAAGAGGCTCATGAAGCGTGCCTGAGTGGTTGTTCTGATGTATTTTGAGCGGAAGAATACTTCCACTTTTCCCGGTCGTGTTGTTCGTTTGCGAAGGCCGCGACACCCATGGCGACATCGGATTTCTGGCAAAAACCACCCGTCTCACCTGCTCTTGCGCGGATGAAGAGCGGAATCGGCGGCGTGTGGTACAGATCGGGCGGCCAGGCGCACTTCTGGATGGCGCTGGACGCGATCTCGATTCTTTTTGCCGCGATACTCGCCACTCTTTATGAAAAGCATACCGGCCTGCTGGAGGGCGCCCGGAGTTTCTGGCACGGCACTCTGATTCATGGCCGCCCGATGGGTGTCCTGCTGGCCCTGCTGGGCGGTTTCGCCAGTGCCCTGATCCTCACCAGCCGGAGGCTGAATCTTTATTCACCCACGCGGCTCAACAACATCCTCCACGAACAGCGCCTCAGCATCCAGGCTTGCCTGACCTCCGGCCTGCTGCTGACCGGCACGCTCTACCTGGTGCATGCCGAGGATATCTCGCGCGCTATCGTGCTGGTCACGGTGGGGCTGGTCACGATCGTCCTGAGCCTGCGCCGTCTCATCTACCGCATCGTGCTTTATCGCAACTTCGAGCGCGGGCTGGGCCTGCGCAATGTGCTGATCGTGGGGACAGGGCCGGAGGCGCAGGCGCTGCGCAAGCACCTTGAAAACATCCGCCAGCTGGGGTATTCCTTCAAAGGCTTCGTCGCATGCCCGGGCCAGGAAAACAGCGCGAGCGTGGTCCTGGATGAGCCGCTCGGCACGCTCGAAACGCTCTTTCAGGAGGCCCGCAGGCTGTTTGTCGACGAGATTTTCTTTACCGCCGCCTGCGAGCGCAGCGTGGTGAAGGAGGTTCTCGATCATGCGCGCATCCACGGCGTGGACCTGCGCATTGTGCCCGAGATGTACGATGGTCTTCCCTTCAATTATCCCATCGAATACATCGGCCATTTCCCCACCATTCCGCTGCACCGCGGCCACGTGCCCGAGGCCAGGCTGCTGTTGAAGCGCTGGTTCGACGTGGTGTTTTCGAGCGGGGTGCTGATCCTCATTGCGCCGCTGCTGCTGGTCATTGCTGTTGCCATCAAGCTGGACTCTGCCGGGCCGGTCTTCTACCCTTCCGAGCGTATCGGCAAAAAGGGCGTGGTCTTCCGTTGCATCAAGTTCCGTACCATGGTTCGGCAGGCCGACGATCTGCGCGCCGAGCTGATGCACAGGAACGAGCGCGAGGGCGTGCTGTTCAAGATCGCGGACGATCCCCGCGTCACCCGTCTGGGGCGCTGGCTGCGCAAGTATTCGCTCGACGAGCTGCCGCAGTTTCTCAACGTGCTGCGTGGTGAGATGAGCATCGTGGGGCCGCGGCCGCCGATCGGCAGCGAGGTGCGGGAGTACAAGCTGAGCCACCTGCGCCGGCTGGACGTGACGCCCGGCATCACCGGCCTCTGGCAGGTGCAGGCCCGCAAGGATCCCTCCTTTGACAGCTACATCTCGCTGGATGTGGCCTACATTGAAAACTGGAGCATCTGGCTGGACATCCAGATCATCCTGCGCACGGTCGGCGTCGTCCTTGCAGGTACCGGAAGCTGAAGGGCCGGCAGCGGAACTTTTCTCCGCGCGCGCCGAGCGGCGGAAGCCGGGAGCCGGTTTTTTCTCCCAGGGATTAAACTGAAACAGTGAAGATTGCGCTCGCCCAGATCAATCCCACGGTTGGGGATTTCACGGGAAACCTGGAAAAGATCGTCGCGGCCAGCCGCCAGGCCGCCGAGCAGGGAGCACGTCTTGCCGTTTTTTCCGAACTGGCCCTGTGCGGTTATCCTCCGGCCGATTTTCTGGAAAAGCCCAGCTTTCTGGCCCGTTGCCGCGCGGCCGTCGAGGAACTGGCCGCGGCCACGAGCAAGCTGCCGACCGCGGTGCTGGCCGGCGTGGCCCTGCCGGCGCTGCGGGAGGATGGAACGTCCGGGGCTTCGGCGCCGGATGCTGCCTCCCGCGACTCGAAGCCGGCGGTCAACGCCGCGGTACTGCTCGACGGCGGCCGTTTGCTGCTCGAACAGCACAAGCGGCTGCTGCCGTTCTATGACGTCTTCGACGAGCAGCGCTACTTTGCCCCGGCGCGGTCGCAGCGGGTGGTGGAACTGGACGGGGTGCGGCTGGCGGTCACGATCTGCGAAGACGCGTGGAACGACAAGAATTTCTGGTCCCGCCGCCTTTATGCGGTGGATCCCATGGAAGAGCTGATGCGCGAACGGCCGGCGGTGCACATCAACCTGTCTTCCTCACCTTTCTGGCACGGCAAGCGGGCGATACGCCGGCGGATGCTGGCGGCGATCGCGCGGCGCGATGGGATCCCGGTCCTGCTCTCAAACCAGGTGGGCGGCAATGACAGCCTGATCTTCGACGGTTCCTCGCTGGCCCTCGACGGGCGCGGAGAGCTGATCGCGCAGGCTGCCTCGTTTGCCGAGGATCTGGTGCTGGTGGATCCTTTCGCGGCCGCGCCGTCCATTGCGGCGCCGGAAGAGGACGACACCGCGGCCGCCTATCAGGCCCTGGTGCTGGGAACCCGCGATTACGTGCGCAAGTGCGGCTTCCAGAGGGTGCTGGTGGGTTTGAGCGGGGGCATCGATTCGGCGCTGGTGGCGGCCATCGCCACCGAAGCCCTGGGCGCGGAGAATGTGCTCGGCGTCGGTATGCCCAGCCCTTATTCTTCGACGGGATCGATCGACGACAGCCGCCGGCTGGCCGCCAACCTGGGCATCCGTTTCGAGGTGCTCGGCATCAGCGGGCTGTTTGCCGAGTATATCCGGGTTCTGGAGCCGCTGTTTGCCGGAACTCCGGCCGACATTACCGAGGAGAACATCCAGCCCAGGATTCGCGGCACCCTGCTGATGGCTCTCTCCAACAAATTTTCCGCGCTGGTGCTCACCACGGGCAACAAATCGGAGATGGCCGCCGGCTACTGTACTCTCTACGGCGACATGGTGGGCGCGCTGGCGGTGATCGGCGACCTGGTGAAGACGCGCGTCTATGCCGTGTGCCGCTGGCTCAACCGCGACCGCGAGGTGATTCCCGCGGCGATTCTCGAAAAGCCGCCCTCGGCGGAACTGCGCCCGGGCCAGAAGGATACCGACTCGCTGCCGCCCTACGAGATTCTCGATCCGATTGTCGAAGCCTATGTCGAGCGCTACGAGACCCCCGAGCAGATCGCCCGGGAGCGCGGGGTTCCCCTGCAGCTCGTGCAACAGGCTGTACGGCTGGTGGAGCGCAGCGAGTACAAGCGCCAGCAGGCCGCGCCGGTTCTGAAAGTGACCTCCAAGTCGTTCGGCATGGGGCGCCGATTCCCCATTGCCGTCAAAGTTCAGGTATAAGTGAGAAATCGGGAGCTTTCCCGCCGTTGAAGGAGAAATCGCTTGATTCGTCTGTCCGTTCGTCTTTCGTGCGCCCTGGCGCTCGTCGCTCTGTCCCTGCCCGCCGCCCTGCCCGCCGCTCAGCAGACGCCGGCCGTGCCCGCCGCGCAGAAGCCGCCTGAACCCACCCCCGCGGCGCCCGCTCCCTCGGCGGCGCCCGCCTTTCCCAAACCCAGCGCGACGAATTTTACCGCCGCCGCGCCCAGCAAGGAGCTGGTCAACGCGTTTCTCCAGACCGTCTGGGGGTACGATCCGGACCGTATCTGGCAGGTGCAGGCCATTCTGAAGACCCAGGCCGAGGGCGTCAGCCAGGTCATCATCCTGGTGGCTGACAAGAGCGGCAAACAGAAGCCTGCCGCGGTGGAGTTCTTTGTTCTTCCTGACGAGAAGCACATCGTGGCGCAGAATTCGATTCTTCCCTTCGGGGCGGATCCTTACGCGGAGGCTCGCGCCACCCTGCAGCAGCGCGCCGTGGGGCCCTACCGCGGCTCGGCATCGAAGGATCTGGAACTGGTCGAATTTGCCGACTTCCAGTGCCCTCACTGTGCCGAGGCACAGGCCAACATGAACAAGCTGGCGGTGGATTTTCCCCGCGCCCGCATCGTCTTCGAGAACTTTCCCCTGCCTCAGCATCCGGAGGCAAGAATCGCCGCCGCCTACGGCCACTGTGTGGCCAAACTGGGCGGTGACGATGCCTTCTTCTCCTTTGCCGCAGCCGTTTACGACGGGCAGGCGGGGCTGGAGACTCCCGACGGCGCCACGCTGACGCTGAACAGCGCGGTCGCCAAGGCGGGTCTGAATCCGGCCAAGGTGGCGGCCTGTGCCGCAATGCCGGAGGCCATGGCCAAGGTGGATGCCTCGGTGAAACTGGCCGAGGATTTGCAGATCCACGAAACGCCCCTGCTGATGATCAACGGCCGTCCGGTTCCGGCCAACGCACCGTACGAGACGCTCAGGAAGATCATCGACTACCAGGCCAAGCTGGACGGCGTCGCCCAGGACGCGGCCGCGAATTGAGTCCGTTTCCGGAGAAGATGGGCGGAGGGGGAAGAAGTGAGCCTCCGGGTGCGGCGCGATGGCCGATGGCCGATGGCGCAGGGCCCGGAGATGCAGGGTGGTTCGCCGGCGTCGGCCCGCGGAGTCGCCTCCGCGGCGGCTGCGATCCGGGCGGGCTTCGGAGCCGGACTCGTTTCTCCCGGCTCTTCGCGGCGCGGCCGCATCCCAGGCCAAACGGCGCCGCTCTCCGGCGGGACGCGTGAATTGAGTATGCACTTTGAAATCGTCACCATCTTTCCCGGTTTCTTTACCGGCATTTTCGAGAATGGAATTCTGCGCCGGGCGCTGGCCGAGGAGCGGGTAACGGTCGGAGTGCAGGATCTGCGTGCGTTTACCCATGACCGGCACCGCACGGTCGATGACCGCCCCTTCGGAGGCGGCGAGGGCATGGTGCTGAAGCC
>JBMFHN010000127.1:0-7085 GCA_049976805.1 Occallatibacter sp.
CGGCGGAAATCGGACTTCGGCAAGGTCGAGCGAAACCGGATTACAAGCAGGGGCGAGGATCGGGCCGGGGCGTGAGCATTGACCGCCGGCACCCGGCGACCGCCGGAGTGGAGCATAGGGATGGCAATTTCAAAGGCGAGAAAAACGGAGAAGGTCGAACAGTTGGCCAAAGAGCTGGAAGGCTCGACAACCGCGATTATCGGCACCTTCACCAAACTGACTGTGGCCAAGGATTACCAGTTGCGCAAGGTGATCCGCGAGGCGGGTGGCAAGTATCGCGTCGTCAAGAACAAGCTGGCCGCGGTTTCGGCCACGGGCACACCGGTGGAGGCAGCGCTCAAGGGGTTGCGCGGCGTCAATTCGGTGGCCTTCACGGCGAGCGACCCGGTTCCACTGGCCAAGGCTTTTGCCAAGTGGGCAACCGACAACGCGGAGTTTCAGTTCAAGCTGGGCATCGTGGACGGCAAGCTGATCACGGCCGCAGAGATCAAGGAACTGGCGACGATGCCAGGCAAGGAAGAGCTGTTCTCGAAGCTGCTGTTCCTGATCAATGCTCCGGCGCAACGGCTGGCGACGGTGATCAACGCTGCGGGGCGCGATCTGGCGGTGGTGCTGGGCCAGGGCGTGGAGAAGGAAAAGTTCGTCGCAGCGGTGTAGGAGTGGCGTCCTGATTGCGATTCTGTCCGGAGTGTCGTGCGCAAGGCGGGAAATCAGCGCGCGATGGGATGGGTTGATGGATGCTGTTTTTTTGAGAGCTTTGGCTGGGGAACAGGCGGGAAGGGCGTGGGTCTGGCGCATCGGAAACTTCCGGTTTGAGTTCGCGGCCGCGAAAAGAAAAATTCAAACGGTTCTGAATGGAGAGAAAAATGGCGGATCTGGTGCAGTTGGAAGAACAAATTGTGGCGCTGAGCCTGCTGGAAGCGGCGGCTCTGGTGAAAAAGCTGGAAGAGCGGCTCGGCGTTTCTGCCGCGGCTGCGGCTCCTGTGGCGGTGGTGGCTGCAGGCGGCGGCGCGGCGGCTCTGGCGGCCGAGGAAAAGACCGAGTTCGATGTGATTCTCAAGGATGCCGGCGCCAACAAGATCAGCACGATCAAGGCGGTGCGCGAGGTGACTTCGCTGGGTCTGAAGGAAGCCAAGGACCTGGTCGATGGCGCTCCCAAGCCGCTCAAGGAGAACGCTACCAAGGAAGAGGCTGAGGCCATCAAGAAGAAGTTTGAAGGCGTCGCAACGATCGAAATCAAGTAGGTCGGTCCAGGGGATTTTCGCAGGCAGGGAAGGCTTTCTGGACGACCTCTGAAAATCTCCCTTTTTCTGGAGATCGCGTTCTGGCCGGCAGCTTCGGTCTGCGTCTGTTCTGAGGATATACGGGCTGCCCGGTCGCCAGACCGGGCAACTTGCAATGCGCGCCGGAACGCGTTACGATAACGAGTGCGCGTATTTTCCGGCTACTTCTGCATTCAGGGTAGGAGGGAGTGCAGAAGATCGCGTTTCGGGATGGCCGGAGGATCGGCGTGCGTCCGTCGGCAAGGCGAGATGGAGGCGGTTGGCCGCAGGCGGAGCGTTTTGTAGAAATTGTTTGAAGTCAACGATTTAACTGATTGGCAAACGGGTTTGTTGACGATTGGCGAGTAGCTGGCGAGCGGACGGCAGAAGCGAGTTTTGGGATCGGCGGGAAGAGTGCAAGAAAAAACGGATGGGAGCACAGGCAGTGGGCCGCGCTCGTGAGGAATCGTGTCCTCGCGGGCTCTTCGCATTTCCGGAGAGCCTGCCATCGTGTCTTTACCTGCTTTCCTTCATGGTTCACACCGCCATTTTCGCGTTACCCTAGCCGCTTTCTCTACTCGATTGTGCGCAGTCTAGCGCATTTGCCGGATGCGCGGCAATGCACAGCCCATGTTTTTTGACCGAATTCTCATGCAGCACGTTTTACCCGCAGGAGATTCACGGCGTATTTTCCCCGGCTGCAGGGTAAGCGCGAGAGAGCCGGGGTTGGAGGAATGAAGGCTGGAAACCGCTAGGCGCCAGCCTGATTTTTCGAAGGTTTTTCGCAGGTAGTGATCGGTTAAAGAGCCTGTGCCGGAGAGACTTGGGCGCAGGGCCGGTACCCGCAGGGGGCCGGAACGACGAGTCTCAGGAGTGAACATGCCCAACGAGAAGCGCGCGATTCGCAGCCGGCTCGATTTTTCCAAGATTCCCACCGCAACCCAGATTCCCAACCTGATCGAAGTGCAGCGCCGCTCCTATGAGCGCTTCCTGCAGATGGACAAGTTGCCCAACGAACGCGACGATGTCGGTTTGCAGTCGGTGTTTGTGTCGGTCTTTCCCATTGTCGACTTCCGCGGTATCTCGCAACTGGATTTCGTGGATTTTTCCATCGGCAACTGGGAGTGCAAATGCGGCCACCTGAAGGGGCTGCATCACTTGCGCACGACCTGCGTGCATTGCGGGGCCATGGTCATCACGGATCCTTTCCATCCGGGCGACGTGCTCTGCCAGAAGTGCGGAACGTACAACAAGAACACCCCCGATTTCTGCAACAAGTGCGGTGACCCGGTGAGCCTGCAATTGAAGTACGACCAGCAGGAGTGCGAGGAACGGGGCATGACCTTCTCGGCACCGCTGAAGGTGACGGTGCGGCTGACGATTTACGACAAGGATCCGGAGACCGGCGGCAAGACCATCCGCGACATCAAGGAGCAGGAGGTCTTTTTCGGCGACATTCCCCTGATGACACCGAATGGAACCTTCATCGTGAACGGGACGGAGCGGGTGATTGTCTCGCAGTTGCACCGCTCGCCGGGTGTCTTCTTCGAGACGGCCAACAACCGCACCTATTTTCTGGGCAAGATCATTCCGTACCGCGGTTCGTGGGTGGAGTTTGAGTTCGACCAGAAGAACACGCTCTATGTGCGCATCGACCGCAAGCGCAAGTTCCTGGGCACCATCTTCCTGCGCGCGCTGGGGCTGGGCTCGGACGAGGAGATCCTGAAGACCTTCTATACGGTGGACCGGATCCATGTGGCCGATGGCAGACTTTATTGGGCGGTGCCCCAGGATTTGCATGCGCAGACGCATCTGGTGGGCACGAAAGCGGCGCACGCCGTGGTGCACAACGGCGAGGAGATCGCGCACGCGGGACGCAAGATCACGGCGCACACGCTCAAGAGCCTGCGCGCAGCCGCCGTGGACAGGGTCGAGGTGGAAGCGGCCGAACTGGACGGCGCGGTGACGGCCTCCGACGTGGTGGACATGGAGACCGGAGAGGTGCTCGTCGAGGCCAACGTGGAACTGACGGCCGATCGCCTGCACAAGCTGCTGGCCTCGGGTGTGAGCGGCTTCGAGATTCTGTTTCCGGAACGCGACGATGTGGGAAACATCATCTGCAGCACCCTCAAGCGCGACTCGATCCGCAAGCCGGAAGAGGCGCTGATCGAGATCTACCGCAAGCTGCGGCCGGGCGATCCGCCGACGCTGGACACGGCCACGGCTCTGTTCGAGGGCATGTTCTTCGACGCGCGCAAGTACGACTTCTCGCGCGTGGGCCGGCTGAAGTTCAATATCAAGCTCTATGAGAACCAGGATGCGACGGAACTGAATCACCGCACGCTGACGCCGGAGGATTTCTACGCGACGATCCGCTATCTGCTCAAGCTGCGCAAGAACATCGGCATGGTGGATGACATCGACCACCTGGGCAATCGCCGGGTGCGCGCCGTGGGCGAGCTGATGGAGAACCAGTTCCGCATCGGGCTGGTGCGCATGGAGCGGGCCATCAAGGAAAAGATGAGCGTGTATCAGGAACTGAACACGGCCATGCCGCACGACCTGATCAACGCCAAGCCGGTGATGGCGGCCATCCGCGAGTTCTTCGGCTCCTCGCAGCTTTCGCAGTTCATGGATCAGACCAACCCGCTGTCGGAGATCACGCACAAGCGGCGGTTGTCGGCGCTCGGACCGGGCGGCCTGAGCCGCGAGCGCGCCGGTTTCGAGGTGCGCGACGTGCACCCGACACACTATGGGCGCATTTGCCCGATCGAAACGCCGGAAGGCCCGAACATCGGCCTGATCAGCTCGTTGAGCTGCTTTGCGCGCATCAACGAGTACGGCTTCATCGAGTCGCCCTACCGCAAGGTGAAGGACTCGCGGATTCTGGATTATGTGGAGATCGTCAACGCAGGTGAGAGCGGCCTGCGCGTGGGCGACCGCATCGAGAAGGAGGAGGCGGAGCGGCTGAACGCGGAGCTGAAGGCGGCGGGCAAGCGCGCCATCGAATCGATTCCGTTCAGTTTCTATCTTTCGGCCTGGGAAGAGGACAAGCACACCATTGCGCAGGCCAACATCGAATTCGACGAAAGCGGGCGGATCACCGAGGATCTGGTGAACGCGCGGCGGCAGGGGAATTTCGTGCTGGTGAACCGGACCGAGGTGGACTACATCGACGTTTCGCCGAAGCAGCTGGTTTCCGTGGCCGCCTCGCTGGTGCCGTTTCTCGAGCACGACGATGCCAACCGCGCGCTGATGGGCGCAAACATGCAACGCCAGTCGGTGCCGCTATTGGTGGCTGAGGCTCCGCTGGTGGGTACGGGCATGGAAGGCGTGACGGCGCGCGACTCGGGCGCCGTGATCCTGGCCAAGCGCAACGGTATCGTGGACTCGGTGGACTCCGAGCGCATCATCGTGCGCGTCGAGGGAGAGCATCATCCGACGCAATTGTCGCGCGAGGTGGGATCGGACATCTACCAGCTCATCAAGTTCAAGCGCTCGAACCAGAACACCTGCATCAACCAGAAACCGGTGGTGCGCGAGGGCGACCGGGTGGTCAAAGGGCAGGTGATTGCCGACGGACCCTGCACCGAGGGTGGCGAACTGGCGCTGGGGCGCAACGTGCTGGTGGCCTTCATGCCCTGGCGCGGCTACAACTTCGAGGATGCCATCCTGATCAGCGAGAAGCTGGTGAAGGAGGACTACTACACCTCGGTGCACATCGAGGAGTTCGAGATCGAGGCCCGCGACACCAAGCTGGGGCCCGAGGAGATCACGCGCGACATTCCCAACGTGAGCGAACACGCGCTGCGCGATCTGGACGAGAGCGGCGTCATCCGCATCGGAGCTCAGATCAAACACGGCGACATTCTGGTGGGCAAGGTGACGCCCAAGGGCGAGACGCAACTGACGCCGGAGGAAAAGCTGCTCCGCGCCATCTTCGGCGAGAAGGCCGGCGACGTGCGCGACGCCTCGCTGACCTGTCCTCCGGGCATCGAGGGAACGATCGTCGATGTGCGCATCTTCAGCCGCAAGGGACAGGAAAAGGACGAACGCGCCAAACAGATCGAGGCCGAGTACATTGCCAAGCTGGAAAAAAACCTGGGCGACGAGATCCGCATTCTGACCGACGAGCGGCTGAAGCGGCTGGACTCCATCCTGGGCGGCAAGGAGGTGCAGGCCGACCTGCATGACGAGCGGACCAACAAGCGTCTGCTGAGCAAGGGCGCGATTCTGGACCGTGACACGATCGAGCGCATCTCCACCAAGAACCTGAAGCGCATCCGCTATGCCGACAAGGATCCGCGGGTGAACGAACAGATTGACGAGATCGAGGAGATGACCTCGCGGCAGATCGAAGTGCTGCGCAAGATCACCAACGAGAAGATAGCCAAGTTGTCCAAGGGCGACGAGCTGCCGCCAGGCGTGATCAAGCTGGTGAAGGTTTACGTGGCCATGAAGCGCAAGCTGAGCGTGGGCGACAAGATGGCCGGCCGGCACGGCAACAAGGGCGTCATTTCGCGCATTCTTCCCGAGGAAGACATGCCCTATTTGCCCGATGGAACGCCGGTGCAGATCGTGCTGAATCCACTCGGTGTTCCCTCGCGCATGAACGTAGGACAGATTCTGGAGACGCACCTGGGCTGGGCCGCGCACGAGCTGGGCAGCAAGATTGCCCGTCTGGTCGAGGCCAGCAGCGATGCGGCTTACGTGCGCGAGCTGGCGAAGAAGGAGTTCGCGGGAACGGCCGCGCTGCGGCAGTTGCTGGAACTGGACGACGAGATGCTGCTGCGCGTGGCTGCGGGCATGAAGCGCGGCATCTGGTTCGGCACGGCGGTCTTCGACGGCGCGCAGGAGGGGGAGATCAAGGCTCTGCTGAGCGCGGCCGGGCTGCCCAGCTCGGGCAAGACAGTTCTGTTTGACGGCATGACCGGCGAGCAGTTCGAGCAGCCGGTGACGGTGGGCTACATTTACATGCTCAAACTGTCGCACCTGGTGGACGACAAGATTCACGCGCGCTCCATCGGACCGTACTCTCTGATTACCCAGCAGCCGCTGGGCGGCAAGGCGCAGTTCGGCGGGCAGCGGTTCGGCGAGATGGAGGTTTGGGCGCTCGAAGCCTATGGCGCCGCCTACATCCTGCAGGAATTGCTGACCTCGAAGTCGGACGATGTCTATGGCCGCACCAAGATTTACGAGGCCATTGTGAAGGGCGAGGCGGCGCTCGAGCCGGGCGTGCCCGAGTCGTTCAACGTGCTGGTTCGCGAGCTGCAATCGCTTTGTCTGGACGTGGAGTTGATCAAGCGCGCGGATCTGGCGCGCAAGGCTCCCGCTCCGGAGATGACGGCAGTGGCCGATTAAGAGCCAAACTCCGGGCCGCGGGCTTCTTGCTCCCGATGGATGGGGGCGGGAACGGCGGCTCGGAGCGGAGATTGCGATTGGCCGAGGGGCGTGGAAGCGGCTCAGGAGCGAAAAGGGCCTCGGACGGAAAGCCAATCGCTGGTTTTTCGGGTTCTTCTTGAAAGCGGCAGATGCCGCTTCCCGGGAAGGAAGAATCCGTCAGCAATCCCGGGAAGAGCCGCGGCAGGCGCCGACGAGGCCCGCCAAGGAGGGTCGCCAGTGTTCCGTTCCAATCCATTCGAGCTTTCCAGTCCCATTACCGATTTCGATGCGATCCGCATCATGCTGGCCTCGCCGGAGAAGATCCGCAGTTGGTCGCATGGCGAGGTGACCAAGCCGGAAACCATCAACTATCGCACCTTCAAGCCGGAGCGCGACGGCCTGTTCTGCGCGCGCATCTTCGGGCCGGTGACGGACTGGGAG
>JBMFHN010000128.1:0-6964 GCA_049976805.1 Occallatibacter sp.
CCGCAGGCCGGCAATGAACTCGCTCCGCTTGCCGAGCGCCTTGAGCGTGCGCGTCAACTGCGCGCCTCCGCCATGCGCGACGGCCACCTGATGGCCGTCGCGCACCAGATCGGCGATGGCCCGGGTGCAGCCGGAGAGCAGTTGCGGATTTTCAAGACCGGCTCCGCCCAGCTTGACAACGTATTTCATGCAAGGCCCTCCGCGACGAACTTCATTCCAATCCCTCCGATTCGGGCCAGCCGAAGATCACATTCAAATTCTGCACGGCCTGGCCGGCTGCCCCCTTCAGCAGATTGTCCAGGCAACTGACCACCACCGCGCGGCGGCCATCGGCGGCAAGCTGGAAACCGATGTCCGCATAACAGGTGCGAACCGAGTGCTGAATCTGCGGCAGCGCCTTGTCGTAAAGCCGGACCATGGGGCTGGCGGCAAAGAATTCCTGGTAAACGCGCGCCACCGTCTCCCGGCTCTGGGGCTGGCGAAAATGCACGTAGATCGTTGAGAGAATGCCGCGTGGAATGGGCAGAAGGTGCGGCGTGAAAATGATCTCGTCGGCCGCCAGTCCGATCTGCTCCAGCAGTTCGCCGGTATGGCGATGCGTGAAGACTCCATAGGCGGAAAGATTGTCGGCCGCGTACATGAAATGCGTCTTGGCGCTGAGCGCCTTGCCTGCGCCGCTGACGCCGCTTTTGGCGTCGGCGACGACGCCGCGCGCCAGATCGACGAGTCCGGCCGACACCAGCGGACGGAGGGCGAGGATGATCGAAGTCGCATAACAGCCGGGATTGGCAACCAGCCTTGCACCGCGAATCCTCTGGCGATACAGCTCGGGCATTCCGTAGACGGATTGGGCCTGAGTGGCCTCGGCCAGTTCCAGGTCACGATCCTCGAAAGCGTAAACGGCGCGATGGGAGGCCTCACTCAACCGCCAGGCTCCGCTCAGGTCGATGACGCGCAACCCCCGCCGGAGCGCCTCCGGAACCCATTCCCGGGATTGCTCGTGAGGCGTAGCCAGAAACAGCACCTGAACACCGCGGCTGGCCAGAAGATCCCAGGAAAAAGGCTCCTGCTTCAAGGCTCCGGTTCCGTGGCTGTCGACCAGATGGGGGTGAATCTCGCCGAGGGGCACACCGCCGCGCGCCGCGTCCTTTTCCTCCATGCGGCCGGCGAAGACCGGCGGCCTGCCCTGCAGACGGGGATGCCGCACCAGAAGCCTGGCCAACTCGGCGCCTGCGTACCCCGTGACTCCCACTACCGCTGTTTGCACCGTATCGGTCACGACTCCAGCATCTTTCTCAATCTCGTTTCTACCTCGGTTGCCCGGCGCGGGTCGGGGCAGATCACCAGCACCGTATCGTCCCCGCCCAGAGTTCCCACCACTTCAGGCCAGCCGGCGCGGTCCAGAGCAGCGGCCAGCGGCTGCGCGCCGCCAGCCACCGTGGTGACCACAACCTGATTCATCGCCCGCCGGACGCGCAATCCGAAACCATCCATCATCTCCTCGATCGAGGGCGGGGCGTTGCTGTCAACCATCGCGCCCGCGTCCTTGGCGAGAGAATAGCCGCTGGGACCTTTCGAAAGCCGCAGTTCGTGGATGTCGCGCGAGAGAGTCGCCTGGGTGACCCGAAAACCGCGGCGGCGCAGCTTGCTGCGCAGTTCGTCCTGGCTGGCCACCAGTGTGCGCGCCACCAGTTCGCGGATTGCGTTGTGCCGTTCGGACTTCATCAGCCGTTCCATCGATCGCTTTTCCCGACCACGCCTGACGCGCAGTTCGCGGCCCTCTGCCTATTCATGAATAAATATACACCTTGAATGCATAAGTATGCAATGCCCTCCGGCGCGCAACGGGGCCGCCTGTCCGCGGAAAAAAAATGAGCGGACTGGGGCGGCTTCGCGCTGTTAAACTCAATGCATTGTGCCGCGCAATGCGCGGTTTTCTTTCATCCGGCTCGCAAATGACACAGAAATCTCCGCTCTCCACCGTCAATGACCTGTTTTGCCGTGTGGCCGCCTCTTCCAATTCCCGCGCTGTGCTCTGGCAGGACGAGTTTGGCCAGTGGCTGCCCATCTCCTCGGACCAGATCTACCAGCGGGTCCGTTCTCTTGGCCGGGCTTTGCTCGATTGGGGCGTGCGGAAGGGTGACCGTGTTGCCCTGATCGCCGAAAACCGCTGGGAATGGGCCGTTACCGATTTCGCCACGCTGGCCATCGGCGCAGTGAATGTGCCCATCTATCCCACGCTTCCCGGCGAGCAGGTCGCGCAGCTGGTTGCTGATGCCGGCTGCCGCATCGCCGTCGTTTCCACGCGCCAGCAGCTGGACAAGCTGCAGGCGGTGCGCGAAGAGACCCCGATCGAGCGGATTCTGGTCATGGATTCGGCGGCGGCGCACGGCGGAGCGGTGGCTTTCGGCCAGGCTCTGGCCGGAGCCGACGAGCGCGGCGCGTGGCGCGATGCGGAGTTTGACGCCATGGTTCGCTCGATTGAACCCCGGGATGCGGCCACGCTCATTTACACCTCCGGAACCACGGGCGAGCCCAAGGGCGTCGTTCTCACCCACGGGAATATCGCCTCGAACCAGAATCTGGCCGCCGCGGATTTTGATCTTGGCCCATCCGACGCCTGCATCTCGTTTCTGCCTCTGTCGCACATTACCGCCCGGGCGCTGGACTACGTGATGTACACGCACGGGGCGCAGGTGGCCTATTGTTCCCACTTCGACAAGCTGCCCCAGGCCATGCGCGAGATTCGGCCGACGATTTTCGTGGGCGTTCCCCGGGTCTATGAAAAGATTCGTCAGGAGGTGGAGCGCCGCGCCGCGCTTTCGCCGGTCAAAAAGTGGCTGCTTGCCTGGGCGCTGGGCGTCGGAGCCGGCCACGGTGATGCGGTTTACGATGGCCGCCGTCCCGCTTCGCTGCTGTGGAAACTGGCTGACAGGCTGGTCTATTCGAAAGTGCGCGCGGCCTTCGGCGGGCGGGTGCGCATCTTTGTTTCCGGCGGCGCGCCGCTGGGGCTGGATACGGAGCACTGGTTTGCCGCAGTGGGAATCGCGCTCTGGGAGGGCTATGGGCTGACCGAAACTGCGCCGGTGATCGCCCTGAACACGCCCCTTACGCACCGCATGGGTTCCGTGGGCAGGCCGCTTGGCAATCTCGAGTTGCAACTGGCCGAAGACGGGGAGTTGATGGTGCGCGGCCCTTCGGTCTTCAGCGGTTACTGGCAAAAGCCAGAGGCCGATGCCGAATGCTTCGACGCCGAAGGCTGGTTCCACACCGGCGACATTGCCCGCCTGGACGAGGATGGGTTTCTTTACATCACGGACCGCAAGAAGGAACTGCTGAAGACATCGGGGGGTAAACTGGTGGCGCCGCAGCCCATTGAGAACAAGCTCAAGAACTATGCGCTGGTCGCCCAGGCAGCTCTGGTCGGCGACCGGCACAAGTTTGTCTCGGTGATTCTCTCGCCCAACTTTGCCGCGCTCGAAGAATGGGCCCGGGCGCATGACGTTCCAGCCGAGGACCGCGCGGCGCTGGTGGCCGACAGCCGCGTGCTGGCGCTCTTTGCGGAAATCGTGCACGAGGTCAATGCCGGGCTGGCCAACTTCGAGAGGCTGAAGCGGTTCCGTGTGGTCGCCGACGAGTGGAAACAGGAATCGGGAGAACTGACCCCTTCGATGAAGCTCAAACGGCGCGTGATCACCGAGCGCTATGCGGCGGTAATCGACGCGCTTTACGCGGACGAAGCAACCGCACGCGGCGAATAGGAAAGTTCAGGCCGCGGCGCAGTTCCTTGCGGTAGAGGCCGCTTCTGTCCCACAACCGGTGCATGCTGCGGAAAAACGGCGCGCCCCAGGTGCCCACAGCCAGCAGGCTGCCGAACAGGATGATGGCGTCGATGTTCAGCCGCCCGGCGCTCGACCAGTAGGCATCCGGCTGCAGATCCAGCCAGATGGCGAACTCGTCAAGCGTCAATGCCGCGCCCGCGCCGTAGCTGATGGCCATCAGCCGGCTGAAGAAGATGGAAAGGGGCGAATGGCCCCGGCCCAGATCCATCAGCCAGCCGTAGCCGACCAGCAGAAGAATGAGAATCCCCCAGACCAGGTGGTGGATGTGGCGGCCATGCACGACGACCCACTGAAACGGCCCTTCATTGTGGACGATCATCCGCACCAGAATGCGCACGCCCACAAACGTCAGCAGGAAGGAGAGCGAGGCCAGAAACATCCGCTGCCGCGGGCGGTCGGGGATCGTGGTGCGGATCAACAATCCCAGCCGGGTCAACTGCAGCAGCACCAGCAGCGTAAGGACAACCAGGCTGGCGAAGGCCAGCAGCAAGAGCGCTCCGGGTCCGATCATACCTTATTGAACCATCAAGGCCGCTTCTCAACAAGCCAGACTCCGGGCGTTGCGGGCAGAAATGGCTTTTCTTCCTGCGGCTGCCGTAAAGTGGGGCTGTGATCTTCCGCCTTTACCAGCCCGCGGACTTCAACCGGCTCTACGCGGTCGAAGAACGCTGCTTCGAGCCGCCGTTCCGCTTTCCCCGCGGGCAGATGCGGCGGCTTGTCGGCTGCTCGCAGGCCGCGACGTGGATCGCCGAAGAGCACGGGCAGATGACCGGCTTCGCCATCGTCGAGTGGACAGAGCGGCGGAGCGGCACGACGGCCTATCTGCAAACCATCGAGGTGGTGCCCGAGGCTCGCGGGCGGGGCGTTGGCGGGCAATTGCTCGAGCGCTGCGAGGAAGCGGCGCTCGAGGCGGGCGCGGGCCGGATCGGTCTGCACGTCGAGGCCGCCAACGAAGTCGCCATCCGGCTCTACGAGACGCACGGCTACCGCGCCGCGGGGAGGCGGGAGAACTACTATCCGCAAGGCCGCGCGGCGCTGCTTTACGAAAAACCGCTGGTGGCGTGAACGCGGCCCGCGAGCCGGCTATTTGCCCCCGCCCTCGGTGCCGCGGATAAAGGCGGCGACGCGGTCGTGGAGCTGCTTCAGGCACTCGGCGCGAACGTAGACCATGTGGCCCGACGGATACCAGTCGTACTCGATGTTGCCGGCCAGCGACTGCGGAATGGGCAGGTGCTTGTCCTCGTACTGGGCGGCGTAGAAGGGCGTGGCCAGGTCGTAGTAGCCGCCGTTGACCATCACCTTCAGCCGGGGATTGGTCTTCATCGCATCGGCCAGATCGCCGGCCACGTTCAGCCCCATGCGGTTGCCGTTGTGGACCATGTCCCAGTGTTTCCCGTTGAACAGCGCCATGGGCAGGTAGGTCTGGCCTGCGCCGTACTTCAGATCCTGGCGCACGTACTCGTTGAAGAGCGAGACGTAGGCCGAGGAGATGGCCGAGCTTTGCGGATCGTACCCGGCTCCCTCGCTGAGCGGATCGAGCGTGGGGCCGGAAAAGCGCGTGTCCAGCCGGCCGGTGGTCAGGTCCTGGTCGTCCTCGAGGGTCTTCTCGAACTCCTCGCCGTCCACCCGCAGGTTGGCTTTCAGCCAGTAGTCCACGCTCAGGCCGGTGAACTCGTGGAGCTTCTCGGCCACCTGCCGCTTTTCCGTCTCGCCCAGATCGGTGCCCAGCGCGAGGGCGTGGGCATAGGGGCCCATGGCGAAGGTTTCCACCTCTTTGAGCAGGGGCTCGAGCGCGGGCGGCTGCCGGGGCAGCTTCTTGTGGTACCAGGCCGTGGCCGCGTAGGTGGGCAGCGCCAGCTCATAGGGCAGGTCCACGCCGGGATTGCGCGCAGGATGATCGATGCCGTCGCTGAAGTTGAAGACCTGGGAGAGCAGAATGACGCCGTTCAGGTCGATGTTCTCGTCGTTTTCCAGCTTCTTGACCAGCACCGCCGAGCGGGTGGTGCCGTAGCTCTCGCCGAAGATGTACTTGGGCGAGTTCCAGCGGTTGTAGCAGGTGATGAAGCGAGCGATGAAGCGGGCGAAGGCTCCGGCGTCCTCGTCCACCCCCCAGAAGGCCTTGGGGGCGTCCTTGCCGACCATCCGCCCGAAGCCGGTACCGGGCATATCGATGAAGACCAGGTCGCTGGCGTCGAGCAGCGATTCGGGGTTATCGACGAGCTGGTAGGGCGCGGCGGGCAGGTGCTGGTCGCCGGCGGTGACCACGTGCTTGGGCCCCAACGAGCCCATGTGCAGCCAGACGGTGGAGCTGCCCGGGCCGCCGTTGTAAAAGAAGGTGATGGGCCGGTCGTCGGCCGTCGCACCCTTTTTGAAGTAGGCCACGTAGAACATCCGCGCGACAGCCGGCGCGTCCTTGGGGTCTTTCGGCTCGGTGACGGCGAGCTGGCTGCCGGGCTCCGGCTTGCCGTCCGGACCCAGATCGGCGTCCTGGGTGTCGGTCGAGCCCACGGTGAGCGTGCCGGCGACGGCGGTGTAGGCGATGCGCTCGCCGCCCACCTCGACCGATCCCTGGGTGGTGACGGCGGCGGGCGGGGCTTCTGGGGCGGATTTTTCCGCGGCGGCCGTCGTCGCGCCGCCGGCCGCCGCCTGGGCCGCCGGGATGAGCACGAACGCGGTCAGCCAGGCCGCGGGCAGGAGAAAGCTGGAGCGCATCGGGAAACCTCCGTGAAATGGAATTGTGCAGTCGCCAGTATAAAACTCCCGGCGCCGCGCGCCCGGGGGGGGAGATGCAGCGGGCAACCCCTTGGAATCGTTGTGGCGGCAATGCGGGCAAGCAGACCCGGGAGAGGCGCGCCATTCCTCAAGAAATTGACGATAACGCGGATCATTCAAACCTTATTAAATTCAAACCTTATTAACATTGAGCGTAGATAATCTTGAGTGCAAATCCTTTGAAAGGGAGAGATCACGTGAAAAAATTGCTGGTTGCTTTTGCGACGCTGCTGCTTGCCGTGGGCACTGCGCATGCCCAGGAACTGACAGGCGCCGGTTCCACTTTCGATTACCCCATCTTCTCCAAGTGGTTCAGCGAGTACAGCGCGGCGCACCCCGGCGTTGAGGTC
>JBMFHN010000129.1:0-6959 GCA_049976805.1 Occallatibacter sp.
GTCGAGCATGGCCTGCATCTCGCTGCAGGCGTGACGGTTACCGCTGAGCGTGGCACTTTCGATCCCCCGTTTCAGCCGCTCGATGGCCTCCCCCGGCCGGCCCGCCGCTGCCAGCATCTGGGCGGCCATGAAGTAACCCGCCGTATAGCCGGGATCGTGGACCGCAAGCGTGTCGAACTCGGCCAGCGCCGCGGCCGTCTCGCCGCGGCGGACCCATTCCAGGGCCAATCCATAGCGGGCCAGACTGTTTCCGGGATCCTCTTCGAGAATTTCCTTCAATCCTTGAACCTTGTCCATTTCGGGCTTCCGGCTTGCCGGGTTCAGGCATCGCTTCTCTGTCGAAGAATTTGCGTTTCTGAAAGCAATTGCTGAAACTGGAGGTTGAGCGCTTTTCGCGTCCGCCCGCCGCCAGTTCATTGTATCCGGCGGCCGGCCAGGCGCGGCAGAGCGAAGAGACAACACAAAGAAACGGAGCAGACCCCAGCATGAGTTTCGCCGAGCCCACACCCACCGCCCGCACCGTAGCCAGCACCCAGTCGGAGATGACCGAGATCGTGCTGCCCAACGACACCAATATCCTCGGCCACCTGCTGGGAGGGCGCCTGATGCATTTCATTGATATGACGGGTGCCATGGCCGCCTTCCGGCACGCGCGCACCTACATTGTGACCGCGGCCATGGACCACATCGACTTCATCCGGCCGGTGCACCTGGGCGACCTGCTCACCCTCCGCTCCAGCGTCAACCGCGCCTTCACCTCCTCCATGGAGGTGGGCGTCAAGGTGTGGGCGGAAAATCCCCAGAGCGGCGCGGTGGTGCATGTCGCCAGCGCCTACCTGGTTTTTGTCGCCATCGACAAGGAGGGCCGCCGGCTGAAGGTTCCGCAACTGCTGCCGGAAACCCCCAACGAGCAGCGCCGCCATGCGGATGCTTTGCTGCGCCGCCAGTATCGCGAGGCCGAGAGCGTGCGCCGCAGGCAGGAACGAATGGCGAACGGAGACATTGGAGGCGCCGCAGCCGGTGAAAAACCATCCTGCTGAGACTGCGGGCGTGAATTTGCGGCTGCGGCAGGTCGTATTCGTATCGTAACCCACGCTCTTTGCCGGCGCATGTTGTTGCGTGCCGGCAAGGAATCCGTCCGTCACTCAACAGCCTGGCCGGATCGACAGAAGATCCTTCCCGGCAAGCACAGAGACAACAAAAGGAGCAATCCGTTACCATGGCGCATTCACCGAACCTGCCTACGCCCGTAGCTTTGCCGGGCATCTCGAAGATCATTGCGATCGGTTCCGGCAAGGGTGGCGTGGGCAAAACCACGATCGCCGTCAATCTGGCCATTGCGCTTTCGCGTCTTGGCCAGCGCGTGGGGTTGATCGACGCTGACATTTACGGACCCAACGTGCCGCTCATGATGGGCTCCAGCGAGCCGCCCGCCGTAAAGGAGGGCAACCTCATCGTTCCCAACGAGACGCATGGGATCAAAAGCATCTCCATCGGCTACATCTCGCCGGGCGACAAGCCGATGGTGATGCGCGGACCGATGCTCCACCAGATCATCCGCCAATTCCTGCAGCAGGTTGACTGGGGCGAGTTGGACTACCTGATTGTCGATCTGCCGCCCGGCACCGGCGACGTGGTCATCTCGCTGGTGCAGACAGTTCCTTTGACTGGCGCCGTGGTCGTCTCCACGCCCAGCGACGTCGCCCTCGAGGACGCGCGCAAGGCCCTGGGAATGTTTGCCCAGGTCAACGTCGAGGTGCTGGGCATCGTCGAAAACATGAGCCACTTCACCTGCCCGCACTGCCATCGCGAGATCGACATCTTCTCGAAGGGCGGCGCCGAGCGCACGGCCGCGGAATTCAACGTACCCTTCCTGGGTTCGGTCGAACTGCTCCCTGCCATTCGTGAAGGAGGCGATCACGGTATGCCGGTCGCGTTGGCGGGTCCAAAAAGCCCGCAGGCCGCCGCGTTCTACACCATGGCTGAAAGGCTGATGAAAGGTGCCGAGGCCGCATCGGCCGCCGTCTCTGACGTGATCGAAATCAACTAATCCGCCCAGCCCGACCGTGCCTGATCGTTCATCGGGAAAACGGAAACCCGCTCTTTCCGGTCACGCCACGCCTCCTGCAGGTCCGCGCCGGGCGGTTTAAGCCGTTGAGGCCGGCAGAGCCGGAAAATCCCCTCTGCCGGCCCATCTGGGATCGAGCCCGCTTGCGCCCCGTGGGAAGATGGACGGGCGCGGACGGTACCTTCAACCGGCTGCTTGCCAGAGCGCCCTCTCCCGCAGAGGCGTGACGCAAGACCGTTCGCATTGTCTTGCCGGTTCCACTCCTCTCCGTTGGTTTTTCCACTGCGCCGCGGCGAGTTGCCACGGCCGGGCTGGCTTCGCTCCCCAGCCCGGTTCCATCGCCCTTTGCGGCGCCGGAAGAGATCTCCTCCGGTTAAGGCCTGGATGAAAGTCCGTCATAGTCGAGGCGCATCAGGGCGCGCATCTCGACTTTCTTTCCGCGCACGTAACCGGGCTCGTAGCGGGACTTGAGCAGCGACTGCAGGACGGGCTTTTCCAGTTCGGGCCGATCGCAGCGGGTGACCTTCGGATCGGAAGCTCTTCCTTTCGTGTCGATGGTGAGCAGGACGTTGCAGACACTGTTGCCCTCATGGACGAAGGCAAGACGCGCGTAGCCCTTGTCGGTAAACCGGATCAGGCGCGGTCCGCTGACATTGCGGGTGAACCAGTACACTCCATCGGAATCCGGATTGGGAGAAACGCCATCCGGCACGGGCAGAAAACCATAGCCGATGGGCTGGCGGATTTCGCGCAGGATGGTTGATTTGCCGGGACTGCGGTCCAGGGAAAAGCGGCGCAAGTGGGGAAGAGAATCGATGGACGAGTACGGAAACACTCCTTGCACCTCGACAGCGACAGCTTTGCCATCGGGTGTCGTGGCGGGCGCGAAGCGATCGTGTTTCGCCGCATCCAGGCTGCTGGCGACAAACGCCGGATCGGAGCAATGGACGATGCGAGGGTTTTGCGGCTTTCCCTGCGTGTCGATGACGAACGAGACGGCGCAAATGCCGCCCATATGCTCGATCCGGGCATCGTCCGGGTATTGTTGCTCAGCGGCATTGCTGGCGATCAGCCGCGGAGGGGTAATCCTTTTCGCGGCCCACTGACGGTAAGGGATGGGCGCCGAGGCTGCCTGGGTGGATTGCTGCGCATGAGCCAGGCCTGCCGCCAGTGCGATGGCCAGCGCGATTGTCCAGAAACGCGACATGAATTCCCTCCCGGGAGAATCTGGCCAAAACCTTAACACGCAAGCCCCAGTTCGCGCAGCAGGAAGGCGTAGTCGAAGGCAACCTCCTTCAGGTAGTCGTATCTTCCGCTGGCGCCGCCGTGGCCGGCCCGCATGTTGGTGACCAGCAGCAGGCGGTTCGAATCGGTCTTGAGCGTGCGCAGCCGGGCCACGTATTTCGCCGGCTCCCAGTACATCACCTGGCTGTCGTGGAGCGAGGTCTTGACCAGCATGGCCGGATAACTCGCCGCCTTCAGGTTGTCGTAGGGCGAGTAACTCAGCATGTAGTGGAAAAACTCGGCCTCGTTGGGGTTGCCCCACTCCTCGTATTCGGGAACGGTCAAGGGGAGCGAGGCGTCGAGCATGGTGTTCATCACGTCCACGAAAGGCACATGGGAGAGAACGGCGCGGAAGAGATCGGGACGAAGATTGACGACCGCGCCCATCAGCAGGCCACCGGCCGATCCGCCTTCGATGGCGATTCTGGCCGGGTCGCCGTAGCCGGATGCGGCCAGATACTCGGCGCAGGCAATGAAATCGGTGAAGGTGTTGCGCTTGGAGAGCATGCGGCCGGCGTCGTGCCAGGACTTGCCGAGTTCGCCGCCGCCGCGAATGTGGGCATAGGCCATCACCACGCCGCGATCGAGCAGGCTCAGCCGGTTGGAGCTGAAGTTGAGCGGCAGCGAGTAGCCGTAGGAACCGTAACCATAAATGTAGAGGGGATTGCGGCTGGACGCGGGCTTGTTGCGCTGGAATTGGTCCTTGCGGTAGACAAGCGAGACAGGAACGCGGACTTCGTCGGCCGCGGCTGCCCCGTCGCCGGAGGGCGCGGCGACGAAGATGCGCTCGCTGGCATAGAGCGCACGGTCAAAGCCGCCGGGGACCTCCTGCTGTTTGAGCAGCGTGGAGACGCCGGTCGGCAGATCGTACTCGAAGACCGAGGCGGGCGTGACCAGGGATTGATAGGCATAGCGGAAACTGGGCGTCGAGAAGATGCGGTTGATGTGGGGATGGGCGCTATAGGCCGGCTCGGGGAAGCGGATCTCGCCGGCCGGCTCGGCCTCGGGGCCATCGCCCGAGAAACGCCAGAGGCGCAGCCGCGGCAGGCCGTCTTCGCGTTCGCAGGCGACGAAGAAGCCGGCGAAGAGATCGACGTCTTCGAGCATCACCTGATCGCGGTGCGGGAGAAGCTCGGTCCAGCGTTCGCGGCCCGGATTCGAGACGGGGGCGGTGACCAGACGGAAGTTTCTTCCCTGATCATTGGCGCGGATGAACCAGAAGCCGTTGCGGTGGTCGACCGAGTACTCCTGCTCGTCCTTGCGCGCGGCGATGAGAGCGAAGCGGCCTGCAGGGTCCGTGGCGGCAAGGACATGGGACTCCGAGGTGGTGTGGCTGGCCGATTCGAGGACGATGAACTGGCGGTCGCGGGTGCGGCCGACGGCCAGGTTGAAGCGTTCATCGTCTTCCTCGAAGAGGAGCGCGTCGGAGGAAAAAGGTGTGCCCAGGGTGTGGCGCCAGAGTTGGTATTGGCGCTTCTGTTCCTCATCCTCGACGGTGTAGAAGAGCGTGCGGTTGTCGGCTGTCCACGCCACGCTGCCCACGCGCTCTACCGCGTCGGAAAGGGTCTGGCCGCCTTCGAGGTCCCGGATGCGCAGCGTGTACTGGCGGAAGCCGACGGTGTCGGTCGTGTAGGCGAGCCAGCGGCCGTCGTCGCTGACGGAGATCGACCCGAGGTCGAAGAAGGCGTGGCCGGCGGCGAGCTGGTTGCCGTCGAGGATGACCTGCTCGGCGGCGGCGGGGTCGGGACCGGCGGCAGGGCCGGAGGCGAGCGCGCGGCGGCGGCCGTAGATCGCGTACTGCAGGCCCTCTTCAGTGCGGGTCTGGTACCACCAGGCGCCGTCGCGGAAGGGAACCGAGACGTCGGTCTGCTGGATATGGGAGAGCATCTCGCGATAAAGCTCGTCGCGCAGGCCTGCGAGCGGAGCCATTTCAGCCTCGGCATAGGCGTTTTCGGCCTCAAGGTAGGCCGTAACCTCGGGGTTTTCCTTCTGGCGCAGCCATGCGTAGTCATCGGTTAACACTGCGCCGTGCAGAGCGGTCTGCTTCGGTTCCTTGCGGGCGATGGGAGGCGTGGAAAACAGGTTTTCGTTCATCTTCCCTCCAGTGTAGCGTCGAACGGCAGAAGCAGGGCCGGGCGGGATTTCCTTGTGAGGAGAATGTTTTGCTTGCCCTCTGCACGATGAACGGCTTTGTTCGGGCATGGCGCACTCCGACTGCCCGCAGCATCGGATGCCGTAAGATGAAATCAGCACCGGATGAGGCGGCATCCCCGATTCAACCCTCCGCGCACGGCATTTTCTTATGAGTCAAAACGAAACGATCTGTTTTTATCTGACTACGCCCATCTATTACGTGAACGCGCGCCCGCACCTGGGCCACGCCTACTCGACCATTGTCTGCGACGCGATTGCCCGCCGGAAAAGGGCACTGGGCATCGACACCTGGTTCCTGACCGGCACCGACGAGCACGGGCAGAAGATCGAGCGCTCGGCCCAGCTCGCCGGGCGCTCGCCTCAGGAGTTCGCCACCGCGATCGCCGGCGAATTCCGCAGCCTGTGGGATCGGCTCGGGCTGAGTTACAACGACTTTATCCGCACCACGGAAGAGCGCCACAAGCGCGGCGTGCAGCGTCTGTTCGCCACGCTGCGCGAGCGGGGCTTCATTTACAAAGGCTTCTACACCGGCCAGTACTGCGTCAGCGACGAACTGTACGTGGACGGCCCTCCGGGCACGGTCTGTCCCGACTGCGGCCGCGTGACCGAAACGGTCAGCGAGGAAAATTATTTCTTCAAACTTTCGGCCTTCGAGCGCAAGCTGCTGGAGTTCTATGATGCCAATCCCGGCTTCATGGGACCCGAATCCACGCGGCGCGAGGTGATCTCGTTCGTGCGAAGCGGCCTGAAAGACCTCTCCGTCAGCCGCACCAGCTTTTCCTGGGGCATTCCCGTTCCCGGCGATGAAAAACATGTCATCTACGTTTGGATGGACGCGCTGGCCAACTACATCACCGCGCTCGGCTACGGCTCCGACGATCCGGCCGACCAGGCACGCTTTGAAAGGCTCTGGCCTGCGGACCTGCACCTGATCGGCAAGGAGATCAGCCGGTTTCATTGCGTCTACTGGCCGGCTTTTCTGATGGCCGCCGGACTTCCCCTGCCGCGTGCGGTCCGCGCCAATGGATGGCTGCTCTTCGACCAGGGAAAGATGTCCAAATCGAGGGGGAACATCGTCCGCGCAGACACGGTGCAACAAATTCTCGGGGCCGATGCGCTGCGTTATTTCCTGCTGCGCGAGATTTCCTTCGGACAGGACGGCAATTTTTTCTTTGATGCGCTCGTGCAGCGCTACAACGGCGACCTGGCCAATGGCTATGGCAACCTGGTCAGCCGCGTCGTCAACATGATGCACAAGTTCTTCGCCGGGGTGGTGCCGGAGGCGGGCGCGGAAACTCTTGCGGAAACCTCCCTGCGCGCGAGCGCGGAGCGCGCCATTGCCGCCTTCGGGCCTGCCTTCGACGAGCTGAACTTTTCTGAAGCGCTGAAGAGCCTCTGGTCGCTGGTCGCCG
Source organism: Occallatibacter sp. (assembly GCA_049976805.1). GTDB lineage: Bacteria > Acidobacteriota > Terriglobia > Terriglobales > Acidobacteriaceae > Telmatobacter. The sequence continues at coordinate 6,919 of JBMFHN010000129.1, forward strand.
AAACCGACGGCTACCTGACCGCCAATGCGCCCTGGAAAAGG